>NZ_JBEXEQ010000001.1:228346-630544 GCF_040703155.1 Streptomyces sp. NPDC005435 | reverse complement strand
ACCCTGAGTACCACCCTGAGTGTTCCCGGTGCCGCCACCCTGAGTACCACCCTGAGTGTTCCCGGTCCCGCCACCCTGAGTACCACCCTGAGTGTTCCCGGTCCCGCCACCCTGAGTACCACCCTGAGTGTTGCCAGTACCGCCACCCTGAGTACCACCCTGAGTGTTCCCGGTACCGCCACCCTGGGTCCCGCCCTGGGTATTACCGGTCCCGCCACCCTGCGTGCCGCCCTGGGTGTTCCCTCTGCCACCCTGCGTCCCGCCCTGGGTATTGCCCCTGACCTTGCAGTTCTTCTGCTTCTGCTTGCACGGCTTCGGCTTCTCTGGCGACAGGTGGTGCGCCTGCGTCGTACCGGAAGGAGTCGATACCGGTGCCGCTGAGGCCGGGCCGCCGATGGTGATGATGCCTCCCACCATGGCCGCCGACGCTATCGCGGTCGCTATTTGCTGCCTCCGAGAGTGCCGCATGATTGATTTCCTCTCTTCCCTCTCAGGCGTCTGGTGATGTGCCGCGCGGTGTTCCCGTACCACCACGGATTTCCTTTGCCGTCAGGTGACGGGCGTCGTGGGGACTACCGGCACGGTCGCGCCACCCTGGGTTCCGCCCTGGGTGTTCCCGGCTCCACCCTGGGTCCCGCCCTGGGTATTTCCGGTGCCGCCACCCTGAGTTCCACCCTGGGTGTTGCCAGTGCCGCCACCCTGAGTTCCACCCTGAGTGTTCCCGGTCCCGCCACCCTGGGTCCCACCCTGAGTGTTTCCGGTCCCGCCACCCTGAGTTCCACCCTGGGTATTGCCAGTTCCGCCACCCTGAGTTCCACCCTGAGTGTTCCCGGTGCCGCCACCCTGGGTCCCGCCCTGAGTGTTCCCGGTACCGCCACCCTGAGTTCCACCCTGGGTATTTCCGGTGCCACCACCCTGAGTTCCACCCTGAGTGTTTCCGGTCTCGCCACCCTGCGTGCCGCCCTGGGTGTTCCCGGTTCCGCCCTGGGTCCCGCCCTGGGTGTTGCCGGTGCCGCCCTGGGTCCCGCCCTGGGTGTTGCCCTGGCCGCCGATCTGGGTGCCTCCGATCGTGTTGCCGGTCCCGCCGCTGATGGTGTTGTTGACGATGTTGGTGGTGTTGTTGGTGACCTGGTTGACCACGGTGGGCGGCAACCCGAGCCGCTGCGCCTCCGCTTGGGCCGTCTGCCGGCCGATGGCGACCGCCTGCTGCTGGGAGGCACCGTTGCGTACCGCCTGCTGAGCCGCCGCCGTACCCTTCGCGGTCGCCGCGGCCGCCGCGGCGGACTGCGAGGCGTTCCCGCCGGCTTCCGACCCGGAGGAGGAGCAGTGCGTGCCGCCTACGGCGATGGGGCCACCGCCGGTGACGCCGACCTGGACATCACCGTTCGCCCCCGCGGAGACGCGAGAAATAGTTTGTCCACCGCGCGTGACGTTGTACGACTGATCCGGGGTGAAACCGCTCCCCCGCACCGTCCCGTTCTGCAGGCTGCACGTGGCCGAGGGGGCCGCGGCAGCAGGATTCGCGGGAAAGGCGAAAACAGCCGCCCCTGCCGACAGCGTCGCGGTTATCGCGGCTGCCACAATTCCTTTTCTCATGGATTTCTCTTCTCCTGCGGGGGTGAGTCCGATACCCTCACTGAATGCATCGGAGAGTTGACCCGAACCAGGGAATTGGGTGCCGCTCATCGGATTCAGGCACGCCGGACAAGCGGCTCAGTTCCCCATGCTGGTCCCACCCGTAGGTCGCGTCAACTCAAACCGCAGGTCAGCGAATATCTACCCTCGCCACCGTCACCGAAAATAGCGACAGCTCTTCCGGAAACCCCCCAGGGCCCCGTTTCACTTGACACATAAACCGGCGACACCACTGTGGTCACAAATGACGACGCCCACACATCACCATTTCCCATTATGGTCGCCCCCGGCTACCAGAATCCGGCGAAGCCAAAATGCCTCGCATTTCGAGCTTTCACAGCACGGCACGACGACCGCCAGCGCCTCCCAGCCGCGCGCGGCGCTACCGGTTCCGGTGCTCCGGACACTCGCACGGCGGCCACGCCGACGACAGGTCGTACACACTGGGCGGGGTGTCGATGGTGACTCTTACCTCGCGGCGCTGCTCGATCACGCGGCCGTCCCTGACCCGGGTGACGCGCATCCACATCAGGTGCACAGGTCCGCCCGTCCCCTTGCCCCGCTTGGCGCCCTGCCCGCTCACCGCTCACCCTCATGGGCAGCGGCGCGGTGACGGCGGAGCAACACACGGCAGTCGACTGCCCGGGAGAGGTCGCCCTCGCGCTCGGCCGCGTACTGCTCGTTCTGAAGGCGGACGCATTCGGCGCACGTGGGGTCAGCCAGGGCGGGGGCCATGTGGTCATGCCGGGACGGTAGGAACTAAGGCTGCGCGCCCGTGCGCGGATTGCGCGTGATTGCGCATGCGAGGGTGCCGGCTGCCGTGGATTGCCTACAAAGGGTCGAGGGAGGCACGGGCGCGGCCGATCAGGCGGCGCGCCAGTGGTCCGTACACAGCGGCTTCGGCAAGCCACTCCCACGCCCGTTCGTACAGGGCCAGATCGTCGTCACCGGTCAGCCAGAGTTCCTCACTGATCGTCTCGACGATGACCAACCGGCGGTCGTAGATCCAGAAGCCGTGCGGCGCGGTACGGCGCAGCTGGGTGCCGAACGGAAGGATGCCGACCTCTACGCGGCGTTGCCCGACGAGGTTGTACAAGCGGTCGAGTTGCTCGGCCATGACGTCGGCCGGGCATGAGCGGTGGTAGAGGGCGGCCTCGCACAGCAGGAAACGGAAACTCTTCTCCGGGTCGTACAGGGCCTCTTGACGTCGCATACGGGCGGCGACGGCGGCCTCCGTCGTCGGGGTGATGCCGTGGAACTCCGCGTTGGCATCGAAGACGACGCGGGCGTACTCCGGGGTCTGAAACAGGCCCGGTATCCGGGAGACTTCCAGGCCCCGGATCATCGCGGTGTGTTCGGTCTGCCGTACCGCGATCTCCTGACGGCCGCGGTGGCCCCCGGCCAGTTGCCGACGCCATGAACGGTGGCGCTGCTTCATCTCCAGGCCGGCACACAGCCCCTGCAACTCGGCTTCCGCATCGGCCTGTTCACAAGCGTGCGCCCACGCCGTGAGATCGGCGCGGGAGGGTGTCTGCTTGCCGTTCTGCAACCGGGACACCTTCGACGTCTGCCAGCCGAGTCTGGCGGCGAGGTCCTTGCCGTCGAGACCGGCCTCGGCGCGCAGCTCACGCAGCCGCGCGCCGAGAGATTCCCGGGCAGTCTGAAAGTCGCTGGTCACTCGCTGGAACGCACCTGCTTGGCATAGTCGCTGGTAGGCGTGGCGTGGTGCCATGCGGCATCGCGGGCCTGGCAGGCGGCGAGCACCTCGACGGGGTCGTCAGTGACGTACACGCCAAGGGTGGTGTCCTCGTCGTCGAACGCGAACCGGGCGACGGTCTTGGAGTCGGGCAGGTGCAGCCGTTCGGCACCGGCGCGGGACAGGTTGCGAATGTCCTCGCCGTCGAGCCAGCGTTGCCACTTGGGGCTGTTGCGGTCGGAAGCGTAGCCGCGGCGGGTCTCCAACCGGAATGCGGTGTGCCGGAAGTCGCGGAACATGCGGGAGATCGCGGAGAACGGCTGGAGCGGGGGTGTGGCGGTTCTGGGGGCGTAGCGGGTGAGGAGTGCACGGGGGACGCGTACGA
The DNA here is from genome assembly GCF_040703155.1 of Streptomyces sp. NPDC005435. Lineage (NCBI taxonomy): Bacteria > Bacillati > Actinomycetota > Actinomycetes > Kitasatosporales > Streptomycetaceae > Streptomyces > Streptomyces sp. NPDC005435. Next base: position 626,828 of record NZ_JBEXEQ010000001.1, on the reverse strand, counting down.
ACGTCTCCGACGGCTTGACGTCGCGAAGCTGGGCGAGGTGCTCGGGTTCGGTCTCTCGGTCGCCCTGGACGAGGATCTCCTCAGTCTCCGAAATCTCGTACAGGGTGGGGCAGTCTCCGTCGTCGCTGGTGGTGCCGATGAACCGTAGCGTCATGTCGCCCTCCGGTCGCCTGTGGTCGAAGGACCAGGATGCGCGTGATGGCTGCCGACTTCCCCGCGATTGCCGGAAATTGCGGACAGACAGCCACGTCGGCGGGTTGCGCGCAATGGGTACTCCGGCGAGGCGATACCGCTGCAGCGACCAGGGGTGCAATCGGGGTGGTCCGGGGCCGGGTCTGGATGCAGTCCGGCCCCGCAAACGACAGAACCCCCGTCTGACCAGGTCAGCGGGGGTCCTCACCCGGAGGGTGACGGGTAGGCCCTGTGGGACTCGAACCCACAACCAATGGATTAAAAGTCCACTGCTCTGCCAATTGAGCTAAGGGCCCAGGCGATGTTGCCTGTCCGAGCATAGCGGGAGGTGGCCGTGTCTCCGATCGGGTATCGGGGACACGGCCGCGTCGGTCACTCCTTGGACCGGGCCAGGAACCAGTGGCGGGCCGAGGCGAGCCACCAGGTGGCGGCGAAGCCTAGGACCACCAGGACGGCGATCGGGGCGTAGTTGAAGGTCTCCCAGGTGACCGGGGAGACCTGGGGGAGCATGAAGAGGATCGTGATCAGGACGACCCAGGTGACCGAGACGATGCCGATGGGGACGGACCAGCGGCCCAGGTGCCAGGGGCCGCGGACGAAGGCGTCGCCCTTGCGGACGCGCAGCAGGGTCGGGATGACGTAGGCGATGTAGAGGCCGATGACCGCGATGGACGTCACGGCCGCGTACGCCGTGGAGTTGATGAGGTACGGCAGGCCGAGCACCAGGGCGCCCAGCGCCGCCAGCCAGACCGCGGCGACGGGCGTGCGGGTGCGCGGGCTGACCGTGTGCCAGACGTGGGAGAAGGGGAGCGCGCCGTCGCGGGAGAAGGCGTAGATCATGCGGCTGTTGGCCGTCACGGAGGCCATGCCGCAGAAGAGCTGGGCGCCGATGACGACCAGGAGGAGGAGCTTGCCGGTCGTGGCGCCGAGGGCGTCCAGGAGGATCTGGGCCGGGGGCGCGCCGGTCGGGGACGCCAGCGCCTTGTCGTAGGACTGGATCGCGAAGGTGAAGCCGAGGAGCAGGACGAAGCCCGCGATCCAGGACGTCCAGATGGAGCGGACGATGCCCTTGGGGCCCGCCGTCGCCGCGTCGTGGGTCTCCTCGGTCATGTGGGCGGAGGCGTCGTAGCCGGTGAAGGTGTACTGCGCCATCAGCAGGCCGAGCAGGACGACGTAGAAGGAGCTGCCCCAGCCGGTCTCGTTGACGAACTTGGTGAACACGAAGGACGCCGACTGGTGGTGGTCCGGCAGGATCGCCAGCGCGCCGACGATGACGGCCACGCCCACCACGTGCCACCACACGCTGACGCTGTTGAGCAGCGCGACGATGCGGACGCCGAAGGTGTTCAGCAGCCCGTGCAGGAGGAGGATCGCGGCGAAGAGGAGGACCGTGCGGCCGGGGGTCACCTCGAAGCCGAACTGGAGGTTCAGCCAGGCGCCGAGGAAGGACGCGGCGCCGAAGTCGATGCCGGCGGTCACCGCGACCTGCCCCAGCACGTTGAACCACCCCGTGAACCACGCCCACGCCGCCGCGGAGCGCTCCGGGGCGAGCCGGTGGGCCCAGAAGTACAGCCCCGCCGAGGTGGGATACGCGGAGCAGATCTCGGCCATCGACAGCCCGACGAACAGCGTCATCAGACCGACCGCCACCCAGCCCCAGGTGATCACCGCCGGGCCGCCGGTCACCATGCCGAAGAGGTACAGGGTGAGACACCCGGACAGCACCGAGATGATCGTGAAGGACACGGCGTAGTTCGAGAACGCCGACATCCTGCGCGCCAGCACCTGCGTGTAGCCGAGCTGGGCGAGCCGCTCCTCGTCGGAGAGGACCGGCTCGCCGCCGATTTTCGTATCGTCTGTCATGCCCCCAGCAATTCCCTCGGGGATGACGTGACATGCGTCACTCGATGGCCGGAAACCACCGGAAACCAGCGGGTAACACGCCGGGCCCGTTTCAGGCCCGTGGCACCCACATCAGAAGAGGCCCTTGTAGCCGCCCCAGCCGCCGCCGATCCTCACCCGGCCGGCGAACTTCCCCTTCCCGTCACCGTTGTTGCGGTAGAGCACGCCCGCGCCGTCCCGCACCACCAGGTCGCTCCTGCCGTCCCCGGTGATGTCGCCGACGCCGACGATCGCGTTGTACGAACCGCCCCACTTCGAGAAGACCTTGGCCCGCGCCCTGAGCTTCCCGGTGCCCGTGCCGTCGTAGCGCCACAGGGTGCCCGCCTTGTCGCGGGCCAGGACGTCGCCGGTGCCGTCGCCGTTCAGGTCTCCGGCGCCGACGACCTTGGTGTAGCCCTTCCAGGCCGAGCCGATCTTCTTGCCGGCGGCGAGCGTCCCGTCGCTCTTCGCGGCGAAGAGACAGACGTCCCCGGTGGACGCCTTGCGGCCGAGCAGGTCGGCGCGCCCGTCCCCGGTGAGGTCGCCGGGCGAGGTCAGCACGTTGTACGCCGACCAGCCGGTGCCGAGCTTCTTGTACGACCGCGAGGGCACGAGCCCGCTGCCGCACGGCACCTTGTAGCCGCGCAGCGAGCCGTCGGCCATCCGCACCAGCACGTCGTTGCAGTGGTCGCCGTTCAGGTCGCCGAACGGCACCGCCACCGTCTTGGCGGACCAGCCGCCGCCCGAGACCTTCCCGGAGAACGTGCCCTTGCCCGTGCCCAGCTGGAAGGTGAGGCTCCCGGAGGAGTTGAGGGTGAGCAGGTCGCCCACGCCGTCCGGGTCCGCGTGATCGTGGCGCACCGGGGTGGCGCCGGTCAGCCGGACCGTGCCGCTCACCTGGAGCGGCTGCCCGGTCCCGTCGGCCGGGTCCACGGTCACCGTCCAGTCGTACGAGCCGATCGGCAGCGGCGCCGACCAGCCGTGCGCGTTCCGGGGCACGCCGTGCCAGCCGATGTCCAGGGCACCCCGCGCGGCGCCGCCGCTCACCGTGTCCACGACCTTGCCCGTCGTCCGCGCGCGCACGGTGAGGCGCCAGCCCGAGGCGGGCTTGGACAGCAGCAGCGAGGTCAGCGTCCTCGGGACCGTGTCGGGTTCCATGGCCGGGACCGACGCCGGGCTCCCGGCCGGGGCGAGCAGCCGCAGCGGCTGCTGGGGCACGCCCGAGGGGACGAGGTGCACGCGCTCCTGGCCGTCCACCCAGGCGACGTCGGCGCCGGACTCGTCGACCGTCCAGCGCACGTCCCGCTGGGAGGCGCCGGTGTCCGGCAGTTCGCCGATGACCCGGCCGGCCGCCGTGCCGTCGGCGAACGAGGTGAGCGTGAGCTTCCCGGTGCCCCGGTCGTGCGTGACGACGTAGCCGTCGCCCAGTTCGGCCTCGTCGGCGGGGACGGACACCGAGCGGCCCGTCGTGCGGTCGTGCACACCGGCCCTGCCGTCGCACGCCCAGTACAGCCAGCGGCCCAGCGCCTGGAGTTCGGTGGGGACGCAGCCGGAGCCGAGGGTGACGGTCTCGGTGGTCTTCTTCGCCGGCAGGCTGTACGCCGTGACGGTGCCCGGAGCCGTGCCCGGGGTCCACAGCAGGTCGCCGGAGAGGGCCGCGGCGGTGGGGGTGCGGGTGACGGCGGCCTTGCCGTCGTCACCGATCCTGTAGACGTCCTGGCGGGTGGGGCCCGTGTAGAGGACGTAGCGGCCGGAGACGCCGGTGACACGGCCGCCCTTCTCCACGCCGCGCTGCCAGAAGGCCGACCCCTGTCCACCGGTGACGCGGATGACGTCGGCGCCGCCGTCGGCGCCGGGGATCTGCCAGACGACGCGGCCGTCGGGGGTGCCGTGGAGCGGGGCGCAGGCGAGATCGCCGGACGCGCAGAGGGGGACGTTCGCGCCGGAGTCCAGCAGGACCGAGGCGTCCCCGAACTCGGGGGTGCCGGCGGCGGCGACGGTGCGGGTACGGACGATCCGGCCGCCGTTCGCCCCGTGGACGGTGCCGTAGTCGGCGACGGCGAGCCGTCCCTGATCGAGCGACAGGCCCTGGACGGGGTACGGCGGTTTCGGCAGCGGCTTGACCATGGTGACGGCCGGCCTGCCGTCGGCACCGGCCCGGATGCGCTGGATGCCCCAGTCGTCGGCGCCGGTCCGGCCGACGCGGACGGCCGTGCCGCCGGGGCCGACCCCGGTGCCCTGGGACGACGACTGCGCCATCAGCGTGACCGGCTCGCCGCCCGCGAGCGGCTGGGCCTGGACACGGGTGCTCCCGCTCACCAGCCAGTCGCCGACGAGCGCCACGTCGCGGGCCACGTTCGTCCCGTCGGCGGCACCGGCCACGGTGACCTCGGCCGGGGTCGCGGACAGCTCGCCGCGCGGCAGCACCAGGACCTTCGCCCTGTCCGGGGCGACCACGGCGACATGGTCCGGCGAGAGGACCAGACCCGAGTAGGCGGTGGGCAGCGGCTGGGTCCAGCTCTCCACCCGGCCGGTCTCGCGGTCGACGGCGGCGAGGCGAGGGGTGCCGTCCAGGGCCGCGCGGAAGAAGACGCTGCGGTCGTCCGCCCCCACCGTCGGGCCGAGGGCGAGCGCCTCCGGGCCACCGGTCACCGTCACGTCCCGGGTCGTGTCGTCGGCCCCGGGGGTCAGCAGATGCATCTCGTGCCTGGACGTGCCGTCCGCCCCGGTGATCCCGCGGAACGCGATCACCAGATTGTCGTAGGCGCTCTGGTGGACGAGCCCTTCCGGCATCAGGACGGACCGTTCGGTGCCCGTGGCCAGGTCCCGGAAGTCGGTCCGGCCGGCGGAGTGGAAGAAGACGACGTCGGTGCCGGTCGCCTGGGTGAACGTCCCCTGCCGCCCGGGCACCCGGACCGGTTCACCGCCGTCGAACGGCGTCCACCACAGATCGCTGCCGCCTTCGAGGCGGTGGAAGACACCCCGGGCGCCGACGCCGTCGTGGCCCTGGCGTGTCGAGGGCGTCAGCAGCGCGGCCGACGCATAGCTGCCGCGCAGTGTCGCCGGTATCACCGTCTCCGCCGGCGCGGCGGTCGCGGAGGCCGACGGGAGCAGCGGGGTGAGCCCTGCGGCGAGCGCGACGGCGGCGGCCGAGACCACGGCCGCGCGTCCGGCGCGGGAGCGGTGTACGGGAGCATGACGGATCAAGGCGAATCCTCCCCGGAATCGACGAGAGGACATGCGTGCCGCTCATGACGGTCCCGGCCCCCCGGCCTGGCGCAGCCCCCTCGGAAGTCGCCTGATCGTACATGCGTTCCTGACGGATTCATGACCAACGCTTTGCCTCGCGATGAGGCTGTCGCGCCCGGACATGCCGAAGGGCCCGTACGGAACACATCCGTACGGGCCCTTCGGCGGTTCGGCTCAGCTCGGTCGGCTCAGCTCACGAACCGTCAGCCGTTGCGCTTCCAGCGGGGCTTGTCGTCGCGGCGGCCGAACGAGGAGGAGGAAGAGCCACCGGTGTTGCCGCGGTGGTCGTCGCGGCGGCCGTACGGGCGGTCGTGGCCGCCGGTGCGGAAGCCCGGGCGGTCGTCGCGGCGCTCGCGGTTGAACGGGCGGTCGCTGCCCCGGTGGCCGGTGCGCTCGTCGCGGCGGAAGCCGCCACGGTCACCACGGTCGTCGCGGCGCTCGAAGGGACGGCCGCCGCGGTCGTCACGACGCTCGAAGGAGCCGCCGTTGCCACGGTCGTTGCGGTCACGGTCGAAGCCACGGCCACCCCGGTCGTCACGACGCTCGAAGGAGCGGCCGCCACGGTCGTCACGACGGTCGTCGCGGCGCTCGAAAGAACGGCCGCCGCGGTCGTCACGACGCTCGAAGGAGCCGCCGTTGCCACGGTCGTTGCGGTCACGGTCGAAGCCACGGCCACCCCGGTCGTCACGACGCTCGAAGGAGCGGCCGCCACGGTCGTCACGACGGTCACGGTCGAAGGAACGGCCGCCACGGTCGTCACGGCGCTCGAAGCCACGGCCGCCACGGTCGTCGCGGCGCTCGAAACCACGGCCACCGCGGTCGTCGCGGCGCTCGGTCTCGCGCGCGGCCGGACGCTCCGCCTCGGCGGCGGCCTCGGCCACGGCCTGCTCGGCGGAGGCCTGGGCCTCGGCGACGGCGACCTCGGGGTCCTCGCCACGGTCGCGGGCGACCCGGGCCACGAGGCGGTCGGCCTCGTCGCGCAGCTCGGAGGCGCGGCGCTGGGCGCGCTCCAGCTCCTTGGTGAGCTGGGCGACCTCGCGCTCGGCCTGCTGCGCGGCGTTGCCCGCGGACTCGGCCTGGACCTCGGTCATGGAGCGGGCGCCGGTGATCTCGGCGACCTCCGGGTCGAAGGCGTCGCCGCCCTGGATGATGTGACGCCCGGCGTCGACGCCCGCGTCCTCCATCAGGCGGAAGATCTGACGGCGCTGGTGCGGCAGCGACAGGGAGACGACCGTGCCGGTGCGGCCGGCGCGGGCGGTGCGCCCTGCGCGGTGCAGGTAGTCCTTGTGGTCGCCCGCCGGGTCGACGTTCAGGACCAGGTCGATGCCGTCGACGTGGATACCGCGCGCGGCGACGTCGGTGGCGACCAGGACGTTGACGTAACCGTCCTTGAAGTCGGCCAGGGTGCGGGTGCGGGCGCCCTGGGTCATGCCGCCGTGCAGCGCGTCGGCCTTCACGCCGGACTCGCGCAGCTGCTCGGCGACGCGGTCGGCGCCCAGCTGGGTGCGGACGAAGATGATCGTGCGGCCCTTGCGGGAGGCGATCGCGGCGGTGACCGGCGCCTTGTCCTTGGGCTTCACGATGAGGATGTGGTGCGACATGGTCGTCACGTTGCCCTGGGCGCTGTCGACCTCGTGCGTGACCGGGTCGTTCAGGTAGCGCTTGACCAGCGTGGAGATCTCGTTCTCCATGGTGGCGGAGAACAGCATCCGCTGGCCGCCGGCCGGGACCTGGTCGAGCAGCTCGGTGACCTCGGGCAGGAAGCCCAGGTCGGACATCTGGTCGGCCTCGTCGAGGACGGCGATCTGGACGTCCTCGAGGGAGCAGGCGCCGCGGTTGATGATGTCGCGCAGCCGGCCCGGGGTGGCGACGAGGACGTCGACGCCGCGCTCCAGGGCGTAGATCTGGTTGCCCATCGACGTACCGCCGCAGACGACCTTCATCTTCAGGCCGAGCACGTCGCCGTACGGCTGGAGGGCGTCGGCGACCTGCATCGCCAGCTCGCGGGTCGGCGTCATGATGACGGCGCGCGGGCGCTTCTTCTCGGTGCGACCGCCGGCCAGCGTGGCCAGGGTCGGCAGACCGAAGGAGAGGGTCTTGCCGGAGCCGGTGCGGCCACGGCCGAGGATGTCCTTGCCGGCCAGGGCGTCCGGGATGGTCGCGGCCTGGATCGGGAAGGGGGTGGTGACACCGTTCTGGGCGAGCTTGCGCACGATGCCCTCGGGGAGACCGAGGTCGGCGAAGGTGATCTCGGGGGTGGTGTCGGTGGTGTCGTCGGCCTCGACGGCCTCGACGACAGCGGCGACCTCGTTCATCTCGTCGACGGGGGCGTCCCCGTTCTCGGGCGCGACGAACTGGTCAGTACTGGAAACGGACATGCGAATGCGAAACCTTCCGGAGTCTCTCGGCACGCGCCCGTCAACTCCGTGTTTCGCTCTACGACCGCCTAGATGCGGTCCGCCACGGCAAAGGAGAGTACGCGCCACACGGCGCGCTCTGCGGTGGCGCCGGGCAAATGGGATCAAACGATCTACCACCATACGCACCCCCCACCCCTGAAGGCAAACCCGCCGGTGGGGGCCCTGCACCGCCCCGGAAAGCCGCGTACGGACACCGTTACGCGGCCACCGCGACCGCCGGAAGCGGCACCCGCTCGACCAGTTGCGGCGCCGGGTCCTCGTGCGCCGAGGAGGACGGCTCGGCCGACGGCGGCGGGCTGTCCGGCGGGGGCGGGCTGGAGGCGGGCGGCTCCGGCGGGGCCGAACTGGCCGGCGGGGTCGGCGGCACGTTGGTCGGCGCGGGCTCGCCCGGGTGCACGGTCCGGTCCGGCTTCGACGGCTCGGCCGACGGATCGTGCCGGCCGGAGGCACTGGCGGAGGCCGGGGCCGACTCGCCCGGCTTCTTCTTGCCGCCGTGCCCGTGCTTGTCGTCGCCGGCCGCCTCCTCGCGCTCCTGGCCGCCGCCGCCCACGACCGGGACACCGCCCGGCACACCGCCGTGGTGCCGCCCCGCCGAGTGCTCGGGCCGGGCCGGGCCGGCGTCCTCCCCCACGCGGACGCAGCCGGTGGCAGCGGCGGCGGCCAGCACCGTGACGACCAGACGGACGGGTACGTACTTGGGGCGCACGGCGGCCACCTCCGGGACAAGGGCGGGAGTCGCCCTACCCAACTCCCGCCGCCCGCAAGAGGACACGCCCACTGTTCGAAACCGCTCACCCTCACCCGCCGCCGGAGCCCTTCGTCCCCGACAATGGCGGTGTGCTGGAGATGACACGCGACAGGTTCGAAGAGCTGGTGAGCGAGGCCCTGGACCGGATCCCGCCGGAACTGGCGCGGGTCATGGACAACGTGGCCGTCTTCGTGGAGGACGAGCCGCCGGCCGACGACCCGGAACTGCTCGGCCTCTACGAGGGCACCCCGCTCACCGAGCGGGGCGAGTGGTACGCCGGGGTCCTCCCCGACCGCATCTCGGTCTACATGGGCCCGACCCTGCGGTACTGCGCCACCCAGGAGGACGTGGTCCACGAGGTGGCCGTCACGGTCGTCCACGAGATCGCCCACCACTTCGGCATCGAGGACACCCGCCTGCACGAACTGGGCTGGGGCTGACGGGACCGCTGCGCCGGACCGGCGTCCCGGCGCGCACTCCCGCATATCCCGTTGCCCCGCTGGGCATACGGCCCCAATGCCCCGCGTCCCCGCCGTCCCGCTCCGCCGCCGGAACCGGAAAGAAGGCCGCCGCCCCCTCCCGCCGCTCGCCCTCGCCGCCCGGACCCGGCCCTGGCTGCGGGCGCTCGGTCTCGTCACCGTCGTGCTCACCGGGGCGTGGCTGGGGCTGCTGGCGGTCGGCAACGTCCGTACGCCGGTCGGCCCCATGGAGGCCACCATGGCGCTGCGGCCCTCCCTGAGCGGCGGCACGAAGATCAACGTCTCGCCGCTGGGCGCGCTCACCCTGGACAGCCACATCGCCCCGCTCCGCCTGGACGTCGACGTGGACCAGCTCGACCCGGAGCGCGCCCAGGCGCTGGTGGACCACCCCGAGCGGCTGTCGGGGCTCCAGCAGGAGATCACCGACGACGTCGAGCACGGCACGCTCGACCTCGCGCTGCGCTCGTGCGTCGCCGTCGTCACCGGCGCGACGGTCCTCGGCCTCGCCGTCTACCGCAGGCCGCGCCCCGCGCTGGTGGCCGGCGGACTCGCCCTCACCCTGCTCGCGGCCTCGGGCGTCTCCGCGTACGCCACCTGGAACCCGCGCTCGGTCCTCGAACCCCGCTTCTCCGGGCTGCTGTCCTCGGCGCCGTCCGTGGTGGGCAACGCCCGCAGCATCGTCAGCGAGTTCGACGTGTACCAGAAGGAGCTGGCCCGCCTGGTGACCAACGTGACGAAGCTGTACGACGTCGCGTCCACGCTCCCGGCCTACCAGCCCGACCCCTCCACGATCCGCGTGCTGCACGTGTCGGACATCCACCTCAACCCCGCGAGCTGGAAGATCATCGAGTCGCTGGTGACCCAGTACAAGGTGAACGTCATCGTGGACTCCGGCGACACCATGGACCACGGCACGGCGGCGGAGAACGGCTTCCTGGACCCGGTCGAGGACCTGGGCGTGCCGTACGTGTGGGTCAGGGGCAACCACGACTCCCGGGCCACCCAGCGCTATCTGGAGCGCATGAAGAACGTGCGCGTCCTGGACGACGGCCGGGCCGTGACGGTCGCCGGGGTGCGGTTCGCGGGGACGGGCGACCCCCAGTTCACGCCCGACCGCTCCCGGCCGGCCGGCGGTGACGCGGCGGAGCGCCTCGCGGGGGCGCGGCTGGCCTCGGCGCTGCGGGACCAGCGGGCCAAGGGCACCCCGGTGGACATCGCGGTGGCCCACGAGCCGGTGGCGGCCCAGGAGACGGACGGCACCGTGCCCCTCGTGCTCTGCGGACATCTGCACACCGAGGGGACGAAGGTCCTGCCGCTGGGCACCCGGCTGCGCCGCGAGGGCTCGACCGGCGGCAGCGGACTGCGGGCGGTCGAGGGGAAGTACCCGGCGCCGGTCGAGGCGTCGATCCTCTACCTGGACCGCGACACCCGCCGGCTCCAGGCCTGGGACGCGATCAGGCTCGGCGGGCTCGGGCGTACGACGGCCGAGGTCAGCCGTCATCTGGTGAAGAAGTGAGCCACCAGGCGTGCCGCGAAGTGTTTTGCCGATACCACCACCCATCCCCTATGCTGCTCACGTCCCCGACGCGCTGCGAAGCGCCCACGGCGGGCCGATAGCCCTCATCGTCTAGCGGCCTAGGACGCCGCCCTTTCAAGGCGGTAGCACGGGTTCGAATCCCGTTGGGGGCACAGCAGATCTGTCACGAAACCCGCTCTGATCCAGGGCGGGTTTTCGCGTTCCCGGGATACGAACCGGGCCCGCTCCCTCCCCGCCGCGGTGCGGGAATCTCGTTTTCGGACCACCCCCCGAGCTCTGATACGCTTCTCCAGCGACGTCAGCCCAACAGATGCGCACCTCACAGCGGGTGGGAATCACGTTGGGAAGACCCGCAACCGTGTGCGACACTGTCGTACACAGCGCCTGGTCCTGTGGAGCAGTTTGGAGTGCTCGCCACCCTGTCAAGGTGGAGGCCGCGGGTTCAAATCCCGTCAGGACCGCTGAGGTTTCACGTGAAACCTCGTGGCTGGGTAGCTCAGTTGGTACGAGCGATCGCCTGAAAAGCGATAGGTCGCCGGTTCGACCCCGGCCCCAGCCACAACCGCCCTCACCAGGGCCGACACCCCCTCCGGAATCTCCGGCGGGGGTGTTTTCGTATGGCATGGCACGCGGTTGCGGGGTTCCGGGGCGGGGGCCACAGTGAAATACGGCCATTCGTCGGAATCACCCGAGGGAGCGCCCATGCCCGTCACGAAAAGACAGCGGACGGCTGTGTTCGGCTCGATGTTCGTAGCCGCAGCCGTCGTTCTCGCTCCGTTCTCCTTCCAGGGAGTCGCCTCGGCGGCCCCCGCCACCGCGCAGACCGGTTCGGTGACAAGACTTCCGGCCTCGCCCAGGGACTACCAGGACGGCTTCCGGGACGGCTTCAGGGCCGGGTTCCGGGACGGTCAGCGCACCTGCCACCGCTGGAACGACGGCCACCGCCAGTTCCCGGTCCGGTCGCTGCCGTGGGACCCGCGCTGGGACTACCAGAACGGCTACAGGGACGGGTACGGGTCCGGGTTCAGGTCCGGACAGCGGAGCTGCTGAGCCGGGCGGCGCGGCAGCCGAGCCCGAGGGGACGGGTCCGTGCGCGGGCCCGTCCTCCCCGGGGCGCCGGGGCGCCGGCGCGGCAAATCATTCGCGCGCTGTTTCCCCGAGGTGAGATCCTGGACCGCGTATGTCTACGCATCCCGCCCCCGCCCCGGGCGCCCTCGCCTCCCGACTGACCGAGCTGTCGCTGCGCGACGCGCACCGGCTCGGACGCAGGCTGGAGGGCGCGCGCAAGATCCGTAAGCCGGAGGCCCGTGCCGCCGTCCTCGCCGAGATCGAGGGCGAGATCGGCCAGGCCGCCTCCCGCATGGACGCGCGGCGCTCCCGCGTGCCCGCCGTCAGCTATCCCGAGCAGCTGCCGGTCAGCCAGAAGAAGGACGAGATCGCGGCCGCCATCCGCGATCACCAGGTGGTCATCGTGGCCGGCGAGACCGGCTCGGGAAAGACCACCCAGATTCCCAAGATCTGTATGGAGCTGGGCCGGGGCGTGCGCGGCATGATCGGGCACACCCAGCCCCGCCGCATCGCCGCCCGGACGGTGGCCGAGCGCGTCGCCGACGAGCTGAAGACCCCGCTCGGCGAGGCCGTCGGCTGGAAGGTCCGCTTCACCGACCAGGTGAACCCGGAAGCCACCTTCGTGAAGCTGATGACGGACGGCATCCTCCTCGCGGAGATCCAGACCGACCGCGAGCTGCGCGCCTACGACACGATCATCATCGACGAGGCCCACGAGCGGTCCCTCAACATCGACTTCCTGCTCGGCTATCTCGCCCAGCTGCTGCCCAGACGCCCGGACCTCAAGGTCGTCATCACCTCGGCCACCATCGACCCCGAGCGCTTCTCCCGGCACTTCGGCGACGCCCCGATCATCGAGGTGAGCGGGCGGACGTACCCCGTCGAGGTGCGCTACCGGCCGCTGCTCGAAGAGGACTCCTCCGACGCCGACCGCGACCAGATCACCGCCATCACCGACGCCGTCGAGGAGCTGATGGCCGAGGGCAAGGGCGACATCCTCGTCTTCCTCTCCGGTGAGCGCGAGATCCGGGACACCGCCGACGCGCTGGAGAAGAAGAGGTACAGATTCACCGAGGTCCTGCCGCTTTACGCGCGCCTCTCGCACGCCGAGCAGCACCGCGTCTTCCAGCCGCACACCGGCCGCCGGATCGTCCTCGCGACCAACGTCGCCGAGACCTCGCTGACCGTCCCCGGCATCAAGTACGTCATCGACCCCGGCTTCGCCCGCATCAGCCGCTACAGCCACCGCACCAAGGTCCAGCGGCTGCCCATCGAGGCGATCTCGCAGGCCAGCGCCAACCAGCGCAAGGGCCGCTGCGGCCGTACCTCCGACGGCATCTGCATCCGGCTGTACTCCGAGGACGACTTCCTCGCCCGGCCGGAGTTCACCGACGCCGAGATCCTGCGCACCAACCTCGCCTCCGTCATCCTCCAGATGACCGCGGCCGGCCTCGGCGAGATCGAGAAGTTCCCCTTCATCGACCCGCCGGACCACCGCAACATCCGCGACGGCGTGCAGCTCCTCCAGGAGCTCGGCGCGCTCGACCCCGCGCAGAAGGACCCGCGCAGGCGCCTGACCGACACCGGCCGCAAGCTCGCCCAGCTGCCCGTCGACCCGCGCCTGGCCCGCATGGTCCTGGAGGCCGCGCGGAACGGCTGTGTCCGCGAGGTCATGGTCATCGCCGCCGCCCTGTCCATCCAGGACCCGCGCGAGCGCCCCGCCGACAAGCAGACCCAGGCCGACCAGCAGCACGCCCGCTTCAAGGACGAGACCAGCGACTTCCTCGCCTACCTCAACCTGTGGCGGTACGTCCGCGAGCAGCAGAAGGAGCGCGGCTCCTCGTCCTTCCGCCGGATGTGCAAGCAGGAGTATCTGAACTTCCTGCGCATCCGCGAGTGGCAGGACATCTACACCCAGCTGCGCACGGTCGCCAAGCAGATGGACATCCGCATAGGCGAGGAGGATGCCCCCGCCGACCGCATCCATGTCTCCCTGCTCGCGGGCCTCCTCTCCCACGTCGGCATGAAGGACGTGAAGGACGGCAACAAGAACGAGTACCTGGGCGCCCGCAACGCCAAGTTCGCGGTGTTCCCCGGCTCCTCGCTCTTCAAGAAGCAGCCGAAGTTCCTGATGTCGGCCGAGCTGGTGGAGACCTCCCGCCTCTGGGCCCGCGTCAACGCGAAGATCGAGCCCGAGTGGGTCGAGCCGCTCGCCGAGCACCTCCTGAAGCGGACGTACAGCGAACCGCACTGGGAGAAGGACCAGGCCGCCGTCATGGCGTACGAGAAGGTGACGCTGTACGGCGTCCCGATCGTCGCCCAGCGGAAGGTGAACTACGGCCGCATCGACCCCGAGCTGTCCCGCGAACTTTTCATTCGCAACGCGCTGGTCGAGGGCGACTGGCGCACCCACCACAAGTTCTTCGCCGACAACCGCAAGCTCCTCAGCGAGGTCGAGGAGCTGGAGCACCGCGCCCGGCGCCGGGACATCGTGGTGGACGACGACACGCTCTTCGAGTTCTACGACCAGCGCGTGCCCGAACACGTCGTCTCCGGCGCCCACTTCGACTCCTGGTGGAAGCGCAAGCGGCACGAGCAGCCCGAATTCCTGGACTTCGAGCGGGAGATGCTCATCCGGGAGTCGGCGGAGGCGGTCACCAAGGCCGACTACCCCGACACCTGGCGGCAGGGGAACCTCAAGTTCCGGGTGACGTACCAGTTCGAGCCGGGCGCGGACGCCGACGGTGTGACCGTGCACATCCCGCTCCAGGTGCTCAACCAGGTCACCGACGAGGGCTTCGACTGGCAGATCCCGGGCCTGCGCGAGGAGGTCGTCACCGAGCTGATCCGCACGCTGCCAAAGCCGGTCCGCCGCAATTACGTCCCGGCGCCGAACTACGCCAGGAAGTTCCTGGAGCGCGCGGTCCCCCTCCAGGAGCCGCTGACGACGACCATGGCGCGCGAGCTGAAGCGCATGGTCGGCGTGCCCTTCGAGGCCGCGGACTTCGACTGGTCCAAGGTGCCCGGCCATCTGAAGGTCACCTTCAGGATCGTGGACGAACGGCGCCGCAAGCTGGCCGAGGACAAGGATCTGGAGGCGCTGAAGCTTCAGCTGCGGCCGAAGGCCCGCCAGGCCCTCTCCCAGGCCGCCGCGGCCACCGCCTCCCGGCAGGGCGGCGAGTCGCTGGAGCGCTCGGGCCTGACCGACTGGACGATCGGCTCGCTCACCCGCGTCTTCGAGACCAAGCGGGCCGGACAGCCCGTCAAGGCCTACCCGGCGCTGGTGGACGACGGCGACACGGTCTCCGTACGCCTCTTCGACACCGAGGAGGAGCAGGCCGAGGCCATGTGGAAGGGCACGCGCCGGCTCATCCTGCGCAACATCCCGGTGAACCCGGCCAAGTTCGCCTCCGACAAGCTGACGAACGCCCAGAAGCTCGCGCTCTCGGCCAATCCGCACGGCTCGGTGCAGGCCCTCTTCGACGACTGCGCGACGGCCGCGGCCGACAAGCTGATCGCGGACTTCGGCGGCCCGGTGTGGGACGAGGCGTCGTTCCGCACGCTCTACGACAAGGTGCGCGCCGAGATCGTGGACACCACGGTCCGCGCGGTCGGCCAGGTGCAGCAGGTGCTCGCGGCCTGGCAGGCGGCCGAGCGGCGGCTGAAGTCGGTGAACAGCCCGGTGCTGCTCGCCAACCTGGCCGACGTGCGCCGGCAGCTGGACGCCCTGGTGAAGCCCGGCTTCGTGACCTGGGCGGGCCTGAAGCGGCTGCCGGACCTGATGCGCTACCTGGTGGCCGCCGACCGGCGGCTGCAGCAGATGCCGGCCAACGCCCAGCGGGACACCACCCGCATGGAGAAGGTCCGGGAGATGCGCGACGAGTACGCCTGGCTCCTGGAGCAGCTGCCGCAGGGGCGCCCGGTGCCCCGCCAGGTGCTCGACGTCCGCTGGATGATCGAGGAGCTGCGGGTCAGCTACTTCGCCCACGCGCTGGGCACCGCGTACCCCGTCTCCGACAAGCGGATCGTGAAGGCGATCGACGCCCTGGTGCCGTAGCCGGACGTGTGCGCAGGGTGAGTTCGACCAGGACATCCACCCTCGTGTACAGTCCTTCTCGCAGCACAACGCAGCAGCCGAGTGCAGCGAGAGATGGTCCTGTGGAGCAGTTTGGAGTGCTCGCCACCCTGTCAAGGTGGAGGCCGCGGGTTCAAATCCCGTCAGGACCGCAGAAAAGGAAGGGCCCCCGCGAGGGGGCCCTTTCGTCGTTCCCGGCGCTCTTGACGGCGCCGGCCGGGCTCGGTACCCAGAAGGCAGGCCGTCTCCCCCGTACGGCCTCCCGGAGGTGACGGATGGCGGCATCGGCCAGGCACGCGACGCGGGCGCTCCTGAGGGCGCATCTGTCGGCCGCCTCCGCCTATCGGCACGTCACCCGGCGCTGTGCCGTCTGCCACCGTCTCCAGCGGCTGGCCATGGACACCGAGGCGCACGCCGGGGAGCCGGACGAGAAGCCCAACGCCCGTCCGCAGAAAGGCTGATGAGGCGCGCGAGCCCCATTAGCGCACGCATGCGCCCCGGGACAAGAAGCAGGCCGTGTGGCGGGAGTCACGGCATGATTTTTTGAAAGTGGGGTTCTTACCAGTGTCATACAACAGGTCAATTTAATATGTGCAATTGCACCTGTCTCACTGACCCCCCACAGCGCTTCCCACACTCCTCCTCAGACTCCGACAAGGCCGCTCACGGAGGATCAGGAAGGCCCGTTCGAAGGCACAAAAAAGATCGCGCTGGACCCGGCGGAGTCCAGCGCGATCTACGACGCACCCTGTGCCACTTACTCAAGCAAAAGAATCGGCTTGGGCGGGGGGCCTGTTGGGGCAGGTCCCGCGTCGTTCAGAGCTAGGGTTCGGGCGCCCCGACCAGTTGGGGTTCGGTCGTTCTGCCCGGTTATGGAGTTGTTCAGGCCTCGCTGCGCTGCTGCGGGATGCCCGCGAGCAGGGCGCGGACCTCCGCCTCGCGGTAGCGGCGGTGCCCGCCGAGCGTGCGGATCGACGTGAGCTTGCCGGCCTTCGCCCACCGCGTGACCGTCTTGGGGTCGACACGGAACATGGTGGCGACCTCAGCCGGGGTCAGCAGCGGCTCGGCATCAGGGGTGCGAGCGGTCATGAGCGGCCTCCTCGGGAGAACCGACGTTCTCGGTTCTTTCCTCTAAATTCTGCACCTTGACCCGCGTTGCCCGAAATGGCGGACGCGAGTCGAGTCGGTTATAGGACGAACGGCTTGTCCTCGGCACTACAACTACACCATCTGTCCAGCCGCGTCGGCCAAACCGATGGAATTGCCCTCCC
This sequence comes from Streptomyces sp. NPDC005435, assembly GCF_040703155.1. Lineage (NCBI taxonomy): Bacteria > Bacillati > Actinomycetota > Actinomycetes > Kitasatosporales > Streptomycetaceae > Streptomyces > Streptomyces sp. NPDC005435. The sequence continues at coordinate 609,908 of NZ_JBEXEQ010000001.1, read as the reverse complement.
AGGTGTTCATCAGCGACGGAAGCCGATGGACCATGCCATAGCGGACAGTCACGCCGATGTGACGATCAGTCACTTCGGCGATCAGGAGGCACCGGACCCCCCAAAACGTGCAATGCTGAGATTCCGCCCATAGTGGAGCACAGATGGACAGACGGAGCCCTCCCCGGGCTCCTTGTCCTATTTTGGCACGAGGGGCGGCAAGAGACGCAAGGGCCGCGTAAGTGCCGTCCATCACCCTTGATGGGAAAAGCCCGGATCGGGACCAACATCCCGTCAGATGAGTCAAGTCCACAGACCGTACGCTGTTCGAGGCCATTTCGACCGTGACCTGCGTCACTTCTCATCTGTTCGGGATGCGCCGACATCAAGGAGTACGTACGGATCCGGCGATCAGTTCGCGGGTCCGGGCGGATACGGCGATCAGTTCGCCGAACGCAGGTCCCGCACCGCGCGCCAGCGCTGCACGAGCCGGCCGTAGACCCGGCCGGCGGCCGGGCCGTCGCCCCGGCGCAGCGCGTCGATGCCCGCGGCCACGTCCGCCGCGGAGTGGTCGTCCTCCAGCGCCCCGGCGGGCACCGCGTGGACCAGACCGCCGTAGTCCAGCTCCACCAGGGAGCGGGGGTGGAACTCCTCCAGCCAGCGGCCGACGTCCACCAGGCCGTCGATCAGCGGGCCCTCCTCCACCGCGTCCTTCAGCGTGCGCAGCGCCCGCGCCACGCGCCGGCGGGCCTGCACCATCGGCGTGCGGTAGCGCAGCAGCGGGGGCACCTCGCCGGTGCCCTTCTCGAAGCGCCGCTCCTCGTCGCCGACGAGCACGAACCAGTTGAGCGGCACCTGCCAGGTCGCGGTGCGGATCCAGGGGCGCGCCTCGGGGTTGCGGGCGAGCCAGCGCTCGTAGTCCTGGGCGGCCTGCTCGCGCACCAGCGGGGGCAGGACCGCGTCCAGCACCGTGGGGGGCAGTTCCTCGTCCAGGGCGGCCAGCGCCTGCCAGCCGCGCAGCCGGGTGCGCCAGGGGCAGATACAGAGGATGCCGTCCACCTCGGTCACGAAGGCGTCCGCGCTCTCGTGCACCGGCACCGCGACCGGCGGCGTGGGCAGCAGGTCGGCCAGCGAGCGGCGCAGCTCGTCCTGGTAGGAGGGGCGGTCGCGCCGGCGGGCGTACGTCGCCCAGTGGGTGCGCTCCGGCTCCGGGAAGGCGGTCAGCGGCTCGTACACGCGCAGGTACGCGGCATAGGGGACGACCACGGAGGACACCTTGGGCACGCTCCCTCCCTCCCCCTCGCGTCCGGCTCGAAACCCCCGCCGGGCCCGGCTCGGAACCACTGCGCATCGTGCCACGGAGAGCACCCCCCGGGGCACGGAAGAGTGATCCTCGGCGTACCCCGGATAAGGGCCGCGAGCAGGCTCTACGCTCAGCCTTGCGGCCCAACGGCCGCGTGGCAGCACCCCGCCACCCGCCCCCACGGCCAAAAGTGTGGGGAAACCCCAGGGGCCACCCCGGCCCCGTCCGCCGCTACACGCACAGGAGTCACCACCGTGACCTACGCAACCGGCGCATCCGCTGACGTCCTGCGGACCCTCTTCCACTCGGACCAGGGCGGCCATGAGCAGGTCGTCATCTGCCAGGACCGCGCCAGCGGCCTCAAGGCCGTCATCGCCCTGCACTCCACCGCCCTCGGCCCGGCCCTCGGCGGCACCCGTTTCCACCCGTACGCCACCGAGGCCGACGCCGTCGCCGACGCCCTCAACCTCGCGCGCGGGATGTCGTACAAGAACGCGATGGCCGGCCTGGACCACGGCGGCGGCAAGGCCGTGATCATCGGGGACCCGGAGCGGGACAAGACCGAGGAGCTGCTGCTCGCCTACGGCCGCATGGTCGCCTCGCTCGGCGGGCGCTACGTGACCGCGTGCGACGTCGGCACCTATGTCGCGGACATGGACGTGGTGGCCCGCACCTGCGGCTGGACGACGGGCCGCTCCCCGGAGAACGGCGGCGCCGGCGACTCCTCCGTCCTCACCGCCTTCGGCGTCTACCAGGGCATGCGCGCCTGCGCCCAGCACGTCTGGGGCGACCCCTCGCTGCGCGGCCGCAAGGTCGGCATCGCGGGCGTCGGCAAGGTCGGCCGCCATCTGGTGGGCCACCTGCGCGCCGAGGGCGCCGAGGTGGTGCTCACGGACGTACGCCCGGAGGCGGTGCGCCGGATTCTGGAGGAGTACCCCGAGGGGGTGACGGCGGTGGCGAGCACGGAGGAGCTGATCCGCGTCGAGGGGCTCGACGTCTACGCCCCCTGCGCGCTGGGCGGCGCCCTGGACGACCGCACGGTGCCCGTGCTGACCGCCAAGGTGGTGTGCGGCGCGGCCAACAACCAGCTCGCCCACCCGGGCGTGGAGAAGGACATCGCCGACCGGGGCATCCTCTACGCCCCGGACTACGTGGTGAACGCGGGCGGGGTGATCCAGGTGGCCGACGAGCTGCACGGGTTCGACTTCGAGCGGTGCAAAGCGAAGGCCGCGAAGATCTTCGACACCACGCTGGAGATCTTCGCGACCGCAAAGGCGGATGGCATTCCGCCGGCCGCCGCGGCCGACCGGATCGCCGAGCGGCGCATGGCGGACGCCCGCGCGGCACGCTGACCGCAGCGGCCGGTTCCCGCCCGTGCGGCGCCCCCGCCGGGTGGCCGGCCGCACGGGCGGGCGGTACCCGCCGGAGGCAACTTGGAGAGAACTCTCACTTCCACCGGCGGGTCGTACCCCGATAAGTGGTTAAAATCGCCGTTGACCAGCGAGGACAGGGCTCCTCGCGGGTCCTGTGCACACGCGCGTGCTGCGGGCGACGTACCGTATGGGCGCGGGCTCAGGTACCGTGGAAGCCCTACGGACCGGCATCTCTGCGGAGAGTCCGTTCCAGATCATGAACGCGTGTCAGACTCTGGGGCCGTTGAGCCCCGTCACCGAGGGGGTCGAGCCATGGGGCGCGGCCGGGCCAAGGCCAAGCAGACAAAGGTCGCCCGCCAGCTGAAGTACAACAGCGGTGGGACTGACCTGTCACGTCTGGCCAGTGAACTGGGCGCATCGACATCGAGCCAGCCGCCGAACGGCGAGCCGTTCGAGGACGATGAAGATGACGACGATGACCTCTACTCCCGTTACGCCGACCTCTATGAGGACGACGACGAGGACGAGGACGACGGTCCCTCACAGCACCGTCGCGGCGCTTGACCTCGCACTGAGCATCAGGCCGGTCGGTGGCACTGCCACCGACCGGCTTCTGTGCTGCCGCTGAAACGGCCGGTGCGGTCGGTGCGGTCGATGCACCAAAGAGGGCGGGCGCCCGGTGGGAGCCCGCCCTACAGGTGTTCTAGCGCGCGTAGTCCCCGGTCAGCTCGGCGCCCGAGGCGTGGCCGTCCCGGCTGGTGATCTCGCCGGCCACCCAGGCGTCCACGCCCCGGTCGGCCAGCGTGGTCAGGGCCGCCTCGACGGACTCGTCGGGTACGACGGCCATCATGCCGACGCCCATGTTCAGGGTCTTCTCCAGCTCCAGGCGCTCGACGTCGCCCGTCCGGCCGACCAGGTCGAAGATCGCGCCCGGGGTCCAGGTGGAGCGGTCCACGGTGGCGTGCAGCCCGTCCGGGATGACCCGGGCCAGGTTGGCCGCGAGGCCGCCGCCGGTGATGTGCGAGAAGGCGTGCACCTCGGTGGTGCGGGTGAGCGCGAGGCAGTCCAGCGAGTAGATCTTCGTGGGTACGAGCAGCTCCTCGCCGAGCGTGCGGCCCAGCTCGGCGACCTCCGCCTCCAGGGCGAGCCCGGCGCGCTCCAGCAGGACGTGGCGGACCAGGGAGTACCCGTTGGAGTGAAGACCGGAGGACGCCATGGCGATCACGGCGTCGCCCTCGCGGATGCGGTCCGGGCCGAGCAGCCGGTCGGCCTCCACCACGCCCGTACCGGCGCCGGCGACGTCGAAGTCGTCCGGGCCGAGCAGACCCGGGTGCTCGGCCGTCTCGCCGCCCACCAGGGCGCACCCGGCGAGCACACAGCCCTCCGCGATGCCCTTGACGATCGCCGCGACCCGCTCGGGGTGGACCTTGCCGACGCAGATGTAGTCGGTCATGAACAGCGGCTCGGCGCCGCACACCACGATGTCGTCCATGACCATGGCGACCAGGTCGTGGCCGATGGTGTCGTACACGCCCAGGCGCCGGGCGATGTCGACCTTGGTGCCGACGCCGTCGGTCGCGGAGGCGAGCAGCGGGCGCTCGTAGCGCTTGAGGGCGGAGGCGTCGAAGAGCCCGGCGAAGCCGCCGAGGCCGCCGAGGACCTCGGGGCGGCGGGTCTTCCTGACCCATTCCTTCATGAGTTCGACCGCGCGGTCGCCCGCCTCGATGTCGACGCCCGCGCTCGCGTAGCTGGCACCCGTGGTCTCAGAGGACATGACGTGAGAGAACTTTCCTGTCGTACGGCTCTGACGGCGCGGCTCAGGGACGCCGGATGGCGTCGGCCGCGGCGGTGGCGGCGGTTCCTGCCGCCAGCTCGGTCTCCAGCAGCTGCTTGCCGAGCAGCTCCGGGTCGGGCAGCTCCATCGGGTACTCGCCGTCGAAGCAGGCGCGGCACAGGTTCGGCTTGGCGATGGTGGTCGCGTCGATCATGCCGTCGATGGAGATGTACGCGAGCGAGTCGGCGCCCAGGCTGGTGCCGATCTCGTCGATGGTCATGCCGTTGGCGATCAGCTCGGCGCGGGTGGCGAAGTCGATGCCGAAGAAGCAGGGCCACTTCACGGGCGGCGAGGAGATCCGGATGTGGACCTCGGCGGCGCCGGCCTCGCGCAGCATGCGCACCAGGGCCCGCTGGGTGTTGCCGCGCACGATCGAGTCGTCCACGACGACCAGGCGCTTGCCCTTGATGACTTCCTTGAGCGGGTTCAGCTTCAGGCGGATGCCGAGCTGGCGGATGGTCTGCGAGGGCTGGATGAAGGTGCGGCCCACGTAGGCGTTCTTCACCAGGCCGTTGCCGAAGGGGATGCCGGAGGCTTCCGCGTACCCGATGGCGGCCGGGGTCCCGGATTCCGGGGTGGCTATCACCAGGTCGGCCTCGACCGGCGCCTCCTTGGCGAGGCGGCGGCCCATCTCCACGCGGGAGAGGTAGACGTTCCGCCCGGCGATGTCGGTGTCCGGGCGCGCCAGGTAGACGTACTCGAAGACACAGCCCTTGGGCTTCGCTTCCGCGAATCGGGAGGTGCGCAGGCCGTTCTCGTCGATGGCGATGAACTCGCCCGGCTCGATCTCGCGCACGTAGCTCGCGCCGCAGATGTCGAGGGCGGCGGATTCCGAGGCGACGACCCAGCCGCGCTCCAGGCGGCCGAGGACCAGCGGGCGGATGCCCTGCGGGTCGCGGGCCGCGTAGAGCGTGTGCTCGTCCATGAAGACGAGGCTGAAGGCGCCCTTCACCTGCGGGAGGATGCGGTGGGCCGCCTCCTCGATGGTGAGCGGCTTGCCGTCCTCGTCGACCTGGGCGGCGAGCAGCGCCGTCAGCAGGTCGGTGTCGTTGGTGGCCGCGACCCGGGTGGAGCGGCCGTTGGTGTCCTTGGGCAGGTCGGCGACCATCTCCGCGAGCCGCGCGGTGTTGACCAGGTTGCCGTTGTGGCCGAGCGCGATCGAACCGTGCGCGGTGGCGCGGAACGTCGGCTGGGCGTTCTCCCACACGGAGGCGCCGGTGGTCGAGTAGCGGGCGTGTCCGACCGCGATGTGACCCTGGAGCGAACCGAGCGAGGTTTCGTCGAAGACCTGGGAGACCAGGCCCATGTCCTTGAAGACGAGGATCTGGGAGCCGTTGCTGACCGCGATTCCCGCGGATTCCTGACCCCGGTGCTGGAGGGCGTAGAGCCCGAAGTACGTGAGCTTTGCGACCTCTTCGCCAGGCGCCCAGACACCGAAGACGCCGCAAGCGTCCTGGGGGCCCTTCTCGCCGGGAAGCAGATCGTGATTGAGTCGACCGTCACCACGTGGCACGGCTCCGAGTGTAGGCGAGCCGGGCCGTTGCTCCGAATTGGGGATACGTAGCGGTCGCCGAACCCGGGCTCGCGATCACCTTGGTGCTTTTCGCGTTTCACCTGGTCACAGCGGTGCGTATCGGGCGACTCCCGGCGAGGTCCGGCGCTCTGGGGCCACCGCGGGCGCTCCGCCGGGCTTTCCTGAGTGAGGTGTCGCACATCAATCGGGCGCGATCCCGGTGAGGTTCACGCGCTCCCCGTGACCCCCTGTGAGCGTGAGCCGCCCGTCCTCGGTACGCGCGGTGAGGGTCTGCCCGTCGAGGGCGGCGGCGAGGGCGCGCTCGAAGGTCATCCGAGCGGGGTCGCAGGCGACCTTGGTGGTGCGCAGCCCGCCGAAGGTGATCCGGTCGCCGTGCACGGTGGCGTGCGTACCGAAACTGTTGCAGCCGAGGTTGCCGGCCGCGGCCCCGTCCTCCTCCACGCGCAGGCTTGCGCCGGCGGGGGCGCGGAGGGTGGTGCCCCCGGCGGTGAGACTGTCCACCCGCCACTCCACCCCCGTCACGGACTGCCGGGGTGCCACCGAGCCGCTGCCGCTGCCCGCCGCGACCTCGTTCCCACAGGCCGCCATGAACGGGACGAGCGCGGCGGCCGCTGCCAGGGTCATGCACTGCTTGTACCGGTTCATACCGGTTCGACGCGGGCGGGGGGCTACGGGTTCCGGTTCGGCTGGATCGGGGCTACGGCCGCAGGGGCAGCAGGTCCGACAGATCCGCCCGCTCCCCGCTCGCGCTCACCTCGGCCCGCGTGAGGGCGTCCGCCCAGGTCAGACGGCCGGTGGCGAGCCGCACCCAGGTCAGGGGCGCCGTCTCCACGACGTTGGGCGGGGTGCCCCGGGTGTGCCGGGGGCCTTCCACACACTGGACCACGGCATACGGCGGCACGCGGACCTCGGTGGAGCCGCCGGGGGCCTTCAGGGCGAGGGCGTCGGCGAGTACGCGGGTGGCGGCGGCGAGGGCCTGGCGGTCCAGCGGTACGTCGAGTCCGGGCACGTCGGTGTTGAGGTCGTCGGCACACAGCACCAGGCCGACGAGCCGGGTGACCAGAAAGTCGTCCAGCGTCATCACCCCGGCACCGGTCTCCACGAGCCGCTCGGCGGGGTGGGCGTCGAGGAGGGCGCGCAGACGGTGCTCGGTGTCGGCAAGCGGCTCGCCGGGAGCGCCCGTCCGGTCCCCCGGCACCAGGAACCACTCCGCCGGGGTGAGCGTCGGCTTCGGCCCCGCCGGGCACACGACAGCGTGCTCAACCTCGGCGAGCGACACGGCCACCACCGCCGTCAGCGCGCTCACCGTCTCGGAGTCGAGTTCCCGTACGGCCTCCCGCACATGCCCGAGCTGAGCGAGAACCGCCGCGCGGGTCTTGGCGGGGTCGTACCGACGAGGACGCTTCTTGACGGGGGGCATGGCGGTGACCCTATGCGCCGACGGGGGCGGCGTGCTCCTGGGCGGCGCACCCCTGCGGGGCGGCCCGGCCGGCGCCGAGGGGCCGACGACGGCCGACGACGGTGGATGTCCGGGTGACGCCGGATCTCGTGCCTGCTGCGGGGCAGCGGACCGTTCCGGGTGGGCCGGTAAAGGGAGCCGATGCCCGTCCGGGCCCATGAGGAAGGCCCCCGCGCCCTCGGGGCGGGGGCCTCGCTCGTGTTCGGGGGCTACGCCAGCAGTGCCGGGATCGTGTTCTCGTGAGCCTCGCGCAGTTCCGTCAGGGGCAGCGTGAACTCGCCCTGGATGTCGACGGAGTCGCCGTCCACGACACCGATGCGGGTGGCCGGGAGGCCCCGCGCGCCGCACATGTCGGTGAAGCGCAGCTCCTCGGAGCGGGGGACTGCCACCAGGGCGCGGCCCGCGGACTCCGAGAGGAGGAAGGTGAACGCGTCCAGGCCGTCCGGGACGATCAGGCGCGCGCCCTTGCCGCCGAGGAGCGCCGACTCGACCACGGCCTGGATGAGGCCGCCGTCGGAGAGGTCGTGCGCGGAGTCGATCATGCCGTCGCGGGAGGCGGAGATCAGGATCTCGGCGAGCAGCCGCTCGCGCTCCAGGTCGACCTTCGGGGGCAGCCCGCCGAGGTGGTCGTGGACGACCTGGGACCAGGCCGAGCCGCCGAACTCCTCAGAGGTGTCGCCGAGCAGGTAGAGGAGCTGGCCTTCTTCCTGGAAGGCGACCGGGGTGCGCCGGGCCACGTCGTCGATGACGCCGAGGACCGCGACGACCGGGGTCGGGTGGATGGCGGCCTCGCCGGTCTGGTTGTAGAGCGAGACGTTGCCGCCGGTCACCGGAGTGCCGAGCTGGAGGCAGCCGTCCGCGAGACCGCGTACGGCCTCCGCGAACTGCCACATGACCGCCGGGTCCTCGGGCGAGCCGAAGTTCAGGCAGTCGGAGACGGCGAGCGGCTTGGCGCCGGTCGTCGCCACGTTCCGGTACGCCTCCGCGAGCGCGAGCTGCGCGCCCGTGTACGGGTCGAGCTTGGCGAAGCGGCCGTTGCCGTCGGTGGCGATGGCCACGCCGAGCCCGGTCTCCTCGTCCACGCGGATCATGCCGGAGTCCTCCGGCTGGGCGAGGACGGTGTTGCCCTGCACGAAGTGGTCGTACTGCGAGGTGATCCACTTCTTCGACGCCTGGTTGGGCGACGCGACCAGCTTCAGGACCTGCTCGCGCAGCTCCTCGGGCGTGGCCGGGCGGGGCAGCTTGTTCGCGTCGTCGGCCTGGAGGGCGTCCTGCCAGTCGGGACGGGCGTACGGGCGCTCGTAGACCGGGCCGTCGTGGGCGACCGTGCGCGGGTCCACGTCGACGATCTTGCCGCCGTGCCAGAAGATCTCCAGGCGGTCGCCGTCGGTCACCTCACCGATGACGGTGGCGATGACGTCCCACTTCTCGCAGATCTCCAGGAAGCGGTCGACCTTCTCCGGCTCGACCACCGCGCACATGCGCTCCTGCGACTCGCTCATGAGGATCTCCTCGGGCGAGAGTGTGGAGTCGCGCAGCGGTACGTCGTCCAGGGTGACGCGCATGCCGCCGGAGCCGTTGGAGGCCAGCTCGCTGGTGGCGCAGGACAGCCCGGCCGCGCCGAGGTCCTGGATGCCGACGACGAGCTTCTCCTTGAAGGCCTCCAGGGTGCACTCGATGAGCAGCTTCTCCTGGAAGGGGTCGCCGACCTGCACCGCGGGGCGCTTCGAGGGCTTCGCGTCGTCGAAGGTCTCGGAGGCCAGGATCGAGGCGCCGCCGATGCCGTCGCCGCCGGTCCGGGCGCCGTAGAGGATGACCTTGTTGCCGGCGCCGGACGCCTTCGCGAGGTGGATGTCCTCGTGCTTCATGACGCCGATGGCACCGGCGTTGACCAGCGGGTTGCCCTGGTAGCAGGCGTCGAAGACGACCTCGCCGCCGATGTTGGGCAGGCCCAGGCAGTTGCCGTAGCCACCGATGCCGGCGACGACGCCGGGCAGCACGCGCTTGGTGTCGGGGTGGTCGGCCGCGCCGAAGCGCAGCGGGTCCACGACCGCGACCGGGCGGGCACCCATGGCGATGATGTCGCGCACGATGCCGCCGACGCCCGTGGCCGCGCCCTGGTAGGGCTCGACGTACGACGGGTGGTTGTGCGACTCGACCTTGAAGGTGACCGCGTAGCCCTGACCGACGTCCACCACGCCCGCGTTCTCGCCGATGCCGACGAGCAGGGCGTCCGACTGGGGCGCCTTCTCGCCGAACTGGCGCAGGTGGACCTTGGAGGACTTGTACGAGCAGTGCTCGGACCACATCACCGAGTACATGGCCAGCTCGGCGCCGGTCGGGCGGCGGCCGAGGATCTCGACCACGCGCTCGTACTCGTCCTTCTTCAGACCGAGTTCGGCCCAGGGCAGCTCGACGTCAGGGGTGGCGGCCGCGTTGTCGACCGTGTCCAGAGGCGTCCGGCTCATGCGTTGACCAGCTTCTTGAGGATCGAGGTGAAGAACGGGAGGCCGTCGGTGCGGCCGGTTCCGATCAGCGGCTCGACGGCGTGCTCGGGGTGCGGCATGAGGCCGACGACGTTCCCGGCCGCGTTGGTGATGCCGGCGATGTCGTTGAGCGAGCCGTTGGGGTTCAGGTCCAGGTAGCGGAAGACGACCCGGCCCTCCGCCTCCAGCTTGTCGAGCGTGTACGCGTCGGCGACGTACCGGCCGTCCATGTTCTTCAGCGGGATGTGGATCTCCTGGCCCTGGCGGTAGTCGCCGGTCCAGGAGGTCTCCGCGTTCTCCACCCGCAGCTTCTGGTCGCGGCAGATGAAGTGGAGGTGGTCGTTGCCGAGCATCCCGCCGGGCAGCAGATGCGCCTCGGTGAGGATCTGGAAGCCGTTGCAGATTCCGAGGACCGGAAGTCCGGCCTTCGCCTGCTCGATGACGGACTCCATCACCGGCGAGAAGCGGGAGATCGCCCCGGCGCGCAGATAGTCGCCGTACGAGAAACCGCCGGGCAGCACCACGGCGTCGACCTGCTTGAGGTCCTTGTCCTTGTGCCACAGCGCGACCGGTTCGGCGCCCGCGAGGGTGATCGCGCGCCGGGTGTCACGGTCGTCGAGACTTCCCGGAAATGTGACGACACCAATACGAGCGGTCACTCGGCCGCCCCCGCCACTTCCTCCACCTTCACGGTGAAGTCCTCGATCACGGTGTTGGCGAGGAAGGATTCCGCGAGATCACGGATGCGGGTGAGCGCGGCCTCGTCGACCGGCCCCTCGACTTCCAGCTCGAATCGCTTTCCCTGGCGGACGTCCGAGATCCCTTCGAAACCCAGACGCGGCAGCGCACGCTGGACCGCCTGGCCCTGGGGGTCGAGGATCTCCGGCTTGAGCATGACGTCGACTACGACGCGTGCCACTGGCACTCCCGGTGTGTGGTGCTGAGCAGGTTCCTTCAGACTACCCGTACAAAATTTCTACGCGAGTAGAGTTGGAGGTTTCTACGTGACCCGCATCACGATCGGGTGTCGAAGACGTGCGCCCGCGAAAATTTCTGGGAAAGTTCTCCAGTCCGTGCGCGACATCTATTGAAGCCGGACACGCGGGCGGTTTTAGTGGGTCTTCCCCTTTCATTGCCGGGCGCTGTACAAATGAATTGGCAATAGCGGATACTCGGCATGTCGTAGCCGTGAGCCGTATCAACGTGCCGCACGAAGGGACCGATATTCGTGGCGCAAAAAGTCGTGGTCACTCTGTTTGACGACATCGACGGCTCGGAAGCGGCGGAAACGATCGCCTTCGGGCTCGACGGCAAGTCGTACGAGATCGACCTGAACGAAACCAACGCCAGGAAACTGCGCAGGGCGCTCGAGCCCTACGTCGAGGCCGGCCGCAAGCGCGCCCGCTCCGGCAAGGCGTACAAGCAGACCGAGGTCGCCCCCGACCCGTCGGCCGTCCGCGCCTGGGCCCAGGCGAACAAGATGGACGTCCCCGCGCGCGGCCGCATCCCCAAGAAGGTCTACGAGGCGTTCAGCGCGGCCCAGTGAGCCGCGGCGGCTCCTCAGGGTCCGCAGGCCGGACCCTGAGAGTCGCTCACCTGTCCGCGGGGAGAACCGACTTGCGCTACCCCCCTGCTGATCGGCTAATGTCTGGAGCACGCCGAGGGGCGAGGCCGAAAGGCCGAATCCCGAGGACCGTGCGGGTGTAGTTCAGTAGTAGAACACCCCCCTTCCAGGGGGGAGGCGCAGTGTGCGATTCCTGTCACCCGCTCTGGCACCGGTCACAAGCATCCTTTTGGATCAGGTAGGCTGGTGCTCGCACCGATCGGTGGGAGCCGGTCGGGAGCAGTGCGGACGTAGCTCAGTTGGTAGAGCGCAACCTTGCCAAGGTTGAGGTCGCGAGTTCGAGCCTCGTCGTCCGCTCGGGAAAAAGACCCCGGTCCATTGGACCGGGGTCTTTTCGTATGCGCTCTTCCCGTCTGACATTTGTCATGCCCGGTGATGACAGCGCGCACTGCCGGTCCGCGTCCGCCGCCGGGACGCTGAAGTCATGGACAGCGACGAGCAAGAGCACGTGATCGAGGTCACCGACCTGCGGCGCGTCTACGGCACCGGATTCGAGGCCGTGCGGGGCATCACCTTCTCCGTGGCCCGCGGGGAGGTCTTCGCCCTGCTCGGCACCAACGGCGCGGGCAAGACCTCGACCGTCGAGCTGCTGGAGGGGCTGGCCCGTCCGGCCGGCGGCCGGGTCCGGGTGTTCGGCCACGATCCGTACCGCGAGCGTGCCGCCGTTCGCCCCCGTACCGGGGTCATGCTCCAGGAGGGCGGCTTCCCGGCCGACCTCACCGTCACCGAGACGGCTCGCATGTGGGCGGGCTGCACCAGCGGGGCCCGGCCCTCGGCGGAGGTGCTGGAACGCGTCGGGCTCGCCGGGAAGAGCGGCGTACGCGTCAAGCAGCTCTCCGGCGGCGAGCGGCGCCGGCTCGACCTGGCGCTCGCCCTGCTCGGCGATCCCGAAGTCCTGTTCCTGGACGAGCCGACGACCGGCCTGGACGCCGAAGGGCGGCGGGACACCTGGGAGTTGGTGCGCGCACTGCGGGACGCGGGGACGACCGTGCTGCTCACCACGCACTATCTGGAGGAGGCGGAGGGGCTCGCCGACCGGCTCGCCATCCTGCGCGAGGGGTCCATCGCCGTCACCGGCACACCGGCCGAGGTGAGCGCGGCCCAGCCGTCCCGGATCTCCTTCCGGCTGCCCGAGGGGTACTTCCCCGGCGACCTGCCGCCGCTCCACGAGCTGGGCGCCTGCGGCCACGACGTCGACTCCCGGACCGTCCGGCTGCGCACGCACGAACTGCAGCGCACCGCCACCGAGTTGCTGCTGTGGGCCCGCCGGGCCGGTGTCGAACTGCACGGGCTGGACGCCCGGTCCGCCTCGCTGGAGGAGGCGTTCCTCGAGATCGCGCGCGACACCTCCGGGGCCGGCCGGAAGTCCCGTCAGGAGCCCCGTCAGGAATCCCCTCAGGAGGAGTACACCCGATGAGCGAGACGCACCTCACCCTGCGGCCGGCACCCGGCCGCACCGCGCCGCGGGAGCGCACCACCCCGCTCGGCCGCATGGCCGCGCTCGCCCGCGCCGAGCTGTCCCTGTTCGCGCGGAACAGGGGCACGCTGGCCGCCGCCGTCCTCGTGCCGCTGGTACTGCCGTTCAGCGTGCGCTCGGCGGCCGGACAGCTGAACCTGAAGGACGCGGGGCTCACCGTCGGACTGGTCATGCTGCCCGCGTCGATCGGCTTCTCGCTGCTGTTCGCCGTCTACTCCACGCTCGTCGGCGTGTTCGTCAGCCGGCGCGAACAGCTCGTCTTCAAGCGGCTGCGCACCGGCGAGCCGCGCGACCCCGAGATCCTCGCCGGGGCCGCCCTGCCCGCCGTCGCCATCGCCCTCGCACAATGCGCGGTCATGGCGGCCGCGTGCACGGTCCTGCTGCGCATCCCGGCCCCGCACGCTCCCCAATTCGCCGTGCTCGGCGTGGCGTTGGGCGTGGTGCTGTGCGGCGCGTTCGCCGCGGTGACCGCCATCTGGACCCGGACCGCCGAGAGCGCCCAGATCACCACCGTCCCCCTGGTGCTCCTCTCGGCGCTCGGCTCCGGCCTCGCCATCCCGCTGGAGCTCCTTCCCGACCGGCTGGCCCGCCTCTGCGAACTGCTGCCGCTCACCCCGGCGATCACCCTGGTGCGCGCCGGCTGGACCGGCGACCTCGGCGCGGGCGAAGCCGTACGGGCCGTGATCGTCGCGCTGGCCTGGACGGGCGTCGCCGTGTTTGCTGTACGGCGATGGTTCCGGTGGGAACCTCGGCGCTGAACGGCGCCGTTCCGGGCGGGACCGACGGCGCCGGACCGGCGCGGGACGAAGGGGGCGGACCATGCGAGGGCCGGTCGGCTGGTGGCGTGGGAAGAGCACGCCGGCCAAGGTCGAGGCGTACACACGGTGGTCGTTCCACTGCTTCGCCGTGCTCGAAGTCGCCTCGGTCGGGCTGCCCGCCCTCTCGCACCTGCCGGGCCGGCCGGGCGTGTGGCTGGTCCTGCTGGTGTGCCTGCACGCCGCCGTCTGCGCGGTGACCGCGTCCCGGTCGCTGGACTGGACGCGCGGCCTGCGCCCCCAGCCGGTACGGCTGCTGTGGGCGCTGGCCGCCGTCACCGCCGCCGTGGCGACGGCCGGCCTCGCCATCGCCCAGCGCGGCCCGCAGGGCGAGGGCATGCCCGCGGTGACGGGGACGCTCTTCGCGGGCTCGCTCAGTTTCGGCGGCGGCACCATCGCGCTCGGTGTGCGCGACCGGCGCCGGGTGCTCGCGATCGTGGCGGGCTTCGCGGCCGGCGCCGGGCTGTACACCTTCCCGCTCCACATCCCCGGGCTCACCGGACTCGGCACGATGCTGGCGGTGCTGATCGGCGGCGGGTTCCTCGCGTTCACCTCGCTCTTCTCCGTCTGGCTGCTGAACGCCGTCTACGCGCTCGACGAGGCCCGCGAGACGCGCGCCCGGCTCGCCGTCGCCGAGGAGCGGCTGCGGTTCGGGCGGGATCTGCACGACGTGCTGGGCCGGAACCTCTCGGTGATCTCGCTGAAGAGCGAGCTGGCCGTCCAGCTCGCCCGGCGCGGACGGGCGGAGGCGGTGGAGCAGATGATCGAGGTGCAGCGGATCGCGCAGGAGTCGCAGCGCGAGGTCCGCGAGGTCGTACGCGGTTACCGCGAGGCCGACCTCGCCGTCGAACTCGCCGGTGCGCAGGGTGTGTTGACGGCGGCCGGAATCGCCTGCGAGGTGCGCGCGGAGGCGCCGGAGCTGCCTGCCCAGGCGCAGTCCGCGCTCGGCTGGGTGGTGCGCGAGGCGGCCACCAATGTGCTGCGGCACGGGGACGCGCAGCGGTGCGCGGTGACGGTGCTGGTGCGGGAGGGGCGGGCGGTGCTGACGGTGGAGAACGACGGCGTGGACGACTCGGGCCGGGCGGCCGGGAGCGGGGGCGGCCCGGGCCGGGCGGCCGGGAGCGGCAGGGGTTCGGGGCTCGCCGGGCTGCGGGAGCGGCTGGCCGCCGTGGACGGCGTGCTGGAGGCGGGGCCGGCGGGCGGGAACCGGTTCCGGCTGGTGGCCGAGGTGCCGCTGTGCCGTACGGTCCCGGCGGCGAAGGTACGGAACATGAGCGAGGTCGCCCCATGAACGGTCCGGTACGGCTGCTGCTGGCCGACGACGAGCATCTGATCCGGGGCGCGCTGGCCGCCCTGCTCTCGCTTGAGGACGACCTGCTGGTGGTCGCGGAGGCGGCGAGCGGACCCGAGGCGCTGGCCATGGCGCGGGCCCACCGGCCGGACGTCGCGGTGCTGGACCTCCAGATGCCGGGCGCCGACGGTGTGAGGGTCGCCACATCGCTGCGGGCCGAACTGCCCGGCTGCCGGGTGCTGATCGTCACCGGACACGGCCGCCCCGGGCATCTGAAACGCGCCCTCGCGGCCGGGGTGCGCGGGTTCGTCCCGAAGACGGTGAGCGCGCAGCGGCTCGCCGAGATCATCCGTACCGTGCACGCCGGACAGCGGTACGTCGACCCGGAGTTGGCCGCCGACGCGATCTCCGCCGGGGACTCCCCGCTGACCGCGCGGGAGGCCGAGGTGCTGGAGCTGGCGGCCGACGGCGCGCCGGTCGCGGAGATCGCGGAGCGGGCCGCGCTGTCCCCGGGGACCGTGCGGAACTACCTCTCCTCGGCGGTCACCAAGCTCGGCGCGGAGAACCGGCACGCGGCGGTGCGTCTCGCCCGGGAGCGGGGTTGGGTATAGTTGGCTCCGCGCCACGGCGCACTGCGGACGTAGCTCAGTTGGTAGAGCGCAACCTTGCCAAGGTTGAGGTCGCGAGTTCGAGCCTCGTCGTCCGCTCCATGAAGAAGCCCCCGGTTCTCACCGGGGGCTTCTCGCGTTACCAGCGGGTGCCGGTCAGATGCTCGTACGCCTCGATGTACTTGGCGCGGGTCGCCGCCACGACCTCCTCGGGGAGCGCGGGCGGGGGCTGCTCGCCCGTGCGGTCCCAGCCGGAGTCGGGGCCGGTGAGCCAGTCGCGCACGAACTGCTTGTCGTACGACGGCTGGGCGCGGCCCGGCTGCCACTGGTCGGCCGGCCAGAAGCGGGAGGAGTCCGGGGTGAGGACCTCGTCGGCGAGCACCAGGGTGTCCCCGTCGAAGCCGAACTCGAACTTGGTGTCCGCCAGGATGATGCCCCGGTCGCGGGCGATGTCGCGGGCGCGGGAGTACACCGCGAGGGTGGCCTGGCGGAGCTGGGCGGCGGTCTCGGCGCCGACCTGACGGGCCACCTCCTCGTAGGAGACGTTCTCGTCGTGCTCGCCGACCTCGGCCTTGGCGGCCGGGGTGAAGATCGGCCCGGGCAGCTCCGAGCCGTCCTCAAGCCCCTCGGGCAGGGCCAGGCCGCAGACCGTGCGGGACTCCTTGTACTCCGCGAGGCCCGAGCCGGTGAGGTAGCCGCGGGCCACGCACTCCACGGGGATCATGCGCAGCGACTTGCAGACCAGGGTGCGGCCCTCCCAGTCGGCGGGGGCGCCCTCGGGCAGCTCGGTACTGATCACATGGTGGGGCACCAGGTCGCGGAGCTGGTCGAACCACCACAGGGAGAGCCGGGTCAGCACGCGGCCCTTGTCGGGGATCTCGCTGGGCAGCACCCAGTCGTAGGCGGAGATGCGGTCGCTGGCGACCATCACGAGGTCGCCCGCCTCGTTCTGGTACAGATCGCGCACCTTGCCGGTGTGCAGGTGCACCAGACCCGGAACCTCGATCGGCTCGGGCTTTTCTACGAATCCGGACACGGTTCCTCCCCGTGGTTCTGTCCAACTGCCTCGATTCTCCCGTATACGGCGAAGAGGGTGGCGCCGGGGTGGTCAGTCGCGTTTGCAGATGCGGTCCAGGAGGTTGGCCGTGGCCCGCTGGATGCGGGGGTCCACATGGCCGGGGCGGTCCAGCGCCGGGGACCAGGCGAAGGTGCCGGAGGCGAACACCCAGGCGCCGGAGGGGGCGCGGTAGAGCGAGGTCTCCTGGTGGCGTCGTACGCCGTCGCCGTCCAGGTAGGGGGAGTGCGCCAGCAGGATGCGCTCCTCGTGCTCGGGGAGCGCGGTGCGCGGGAAGTAGCGGTCGGCCTCGCCCGCGACCAGGCCCTCGATGCCGTCGCCCTCGCGGGCGCCGGTCGCCTCCCACAGCCAGTGGCCGGCGTTGCGGACGATCAGGGGGGTGGGTTCGGGGACGCGGCCCGCGTACTGGATGCCGATCAGCTGCTGTTCGGGGCGGTCGATCTCGCGCCAGAGCACCGGTTTGCCGGGGCCCTTGCGCTTGCGGCAGGTCAGCAGCCGGTCCGGGACACCGGAGGCGGAGTCCGCCAACTCCACTTGCCAGTACATGGTGTTGGCGGACAGGAAGACCAGCGAGGTGCCGTGGTCGCGGGCGTTCTCCACGGCCCGGCGCATCGGCACCGACCAGTACTCGTCGTGGCCGGGGAAGACCAGGCCCCGGTAGCGGGTGGGGTCGACGCGGCCCGCGTGCAGGTCGCGGGCGTCGGCGTAGGCGAGGTCGTAGCCGTACCGTTCCGCCCAGCGGATGAAGTCGTAGGCGTGGCCGACGTGCAGGGGCAGGCCCGCGCCCGCGTACGGCCGGTCGAAGGAGACCGTGGTCGCGGCGTCGGCCTCGCCGAGCAGCCGGCCCTTCTCGTCCCAGGCGTGGTAGAGGCTGGCACCGGTGTGGCCGTCCTCCGGGTAGAGGTTGTACGCCTGCCAGGTGACGTCGGGCAGCAGCAGGAGCAGGTCGGCGGGCTGGTCGTCGCGGACCGTGAAGGGGATGTGGGAGCGGTAGCCGTCGCTGGTGGTGAGGACGGCCACGTAGGCGCCGACCTGCCACTCCTCGGGGACCTGGAGGCGCCAGGACAGCCACCAGTGGTGGCAGGAGACGGTGCGGTCGGCGGTCAGCGGCTCGGGCTGGACGATGCCGGAGAGCCGGGGGCTGTTGGTGATCTTCGCGGCGCCGTGCCCGGCGTAGTGGCCGATGCGGTAGATGTCGACGCTGAACTCCTGGGGCGGGTCGACCGTGATGTGGAAGTCGATCGCCTTGCCGGGTTCGACCGCGCCGGTGGAGGCGAAGCCCTTGATCTGGCGGTGCACGTCGTCGGCCGAGCGGGGGCCGGGGCCCGCCGAACGGGGAGCGGGGACGCGGGTGCCGCTCGCACTCGTGGTGGTGTGCGGCTGGGTGGTGTCCACGTACCAGGGCACCACGTGACCGGTGTCGTCGAAGTAGGTCTCACTGCCGCGCAGCCAGGGCACGGGGCCCAGGCCGAAAGGGTCGGTGACGGCGTGCGCGAGTGCGCCGGACTCCCAGCGGCGGATGTGGTCCGAGGCCATGGGCGCTCCCCTCCCTCATGCCCCCGTTGCCGTTGTGGTGGTGCGGGTGGTGCCGTGTTCGCTCGGTGCTGTTCAGTGCTGATCGGTGCTGCTCGGTGCGGTTCTGCTCGGTGTGTCTTATGCCGATGCCATGTGCGTGTCGGTCTCAGCACATCACATAACGCACGGCTCCGGTCACTATTCGTTGTGAATTGGCCTGAAGTGGAAGTCGGTGCTCCGTTATCGGCCGAAGTCAGCCCAGCCGGACCGGCTTCTCCGGGCGTATCCCGGCCGCGGCGAGCCAGTCCCGCAGCGGCCCCGGGTCCCCCTCCTCGATCAGGCTGAGCACGCGCGGCCCGAGATCGGCGGCCCGCTTGCCGCCCAGCAGCAGCGTCGGGCCGTCGAGCCAGTCCAGGCCCGGGGCGGCCCCCGCGGAGTCGACGGCCGCGCAGCACACCATCGCGGTGACGTGTGCGACGAGCAGCTCCCGGCCGGTCCGGGGCGGCTGCAACGGGAACAGCGGCAGCGCGCCGTCGTCCCACGACGCGGAGTCCCGCCCGAGCCCGGAGGCGGTCGCGCCGTGCGGCACGCTGCTCTCCTCCCGGGCCAGCTCGGCGCTGAGACCGGCGGCGAGCGCGGAGCCGCGTTCGGTGGTGGGGTCGGGGTCGTCGCCTTCGTGCGTATGGGCCGGGGCGGTGTCGTCCTCGTGCGCGGGGGCCGGGACGGTGTCGTCGTCCGGCATCCTCCGCCCGGGAACCCCCGGCGGATCCGCCAGGTGGTCCAGGATTCGGGCCAGGGTGGCGCCGCCCGGGGCCGGCGGGCGGTCGGGGAGCGCGTCCAGGACGCGGTGCAGACGGGCCGCCTCCGCGCGCCAGGTGCGGTCGACGACCTCCTCCGGGTACGCGTGCCAGTCCACCGGGGCCCACTGGGGGCCGGGTCCCGCGGGGGCGCCGTGGAAGAGGCGGGCGGCGAGCAGCGAGACCGCCTCGTCCGCCACCCCCGGCTCCTCCAGGAGGTCGCAGGCCGGGCGCTCGCCGAGCCGCGAGGTGAAGCCCTCGGCCAGCCGGTCGCGCCGGGACAGCTCGGTCAGCGCGGCGACCACGCCCGCGTCCAGCCGGGAGGGCCAGCGGCCCATCCGCCAGGCGGGCAGCGCCACCCTGGTCAGCAGCCGGTCCCAGCCCGCGTAGGCGAGCCCGACCTGCTCCTGGGCGACGATCCGGGGGCCGTAGTCCACCGCCTGCGCCCGCTCGGCCGCCGCGGAGGCGACCCCGCGCTCCATCAGCACCGCGTGCTCCCGGCAGGCGCGCAGCAGCAGCCGGGCCACCCAGCCGAGCCCCCCGCACACCCCCCGGGTCAGCGGACATCGCCCGCTCGTCGCGGAGACGGCCACCGCCGCGTCGAGACCCCGTACGAAACGCCGGGCCGCGGCTATGTCCGGCTGCGCGGACGGGCCCGTACCGGCGACGACCGGGGCGAGCACCGCGCGCAGCTCGGCCACCCGCATCCACCACAGGAACGGGGAGCCGATGACCAGGACGGGCGCGGGCGCGGCACGGCCGGTGGCGCGGTCGTCACCGGGGACGGTGGCGAGGCCGGGCACCTGTGCGGCCGGTGCCGTCTCCGGCGGCGGCCCGTGCGCCGGGTGGGTGCGGTCCTCCAGCCAGCTGTCGCAGTCCGGGGTGAGCGCTATCGCGGAGGGCGCGGGCACGTCGAGGCGCTCGGCCAGGTCCCGCACCAGCCGGTACAGATCCGGCGCGGCCCGCTCCGGGACCGGCACCGTGGGTGTCTCGGCCGGGCGCGCGCGGGCCACGACCAGGGCGATGCCGGCGGCCGCCAGCAGCACCACCAGCGCGAAGCCGCCCACGATCCAGCGGGCCAGGTCCCAGCCCGGCCCGGCGAACTGGCCGGTGGCGCCGCCCGTCAGCAGGATCACCTCGGCCGCCGCGGGCAGCAGTGCCACGCCCAGCGCGCGGCCCCGGACCCGCAGCACGGCCAGGGCCCGCGAACGCGCGGCCCGCGCGCCCGCCTCCCCACCGATTCCGGTCATGAGCGGAGCTCACCCCCTCCGTGCCGCTCCCGTGCTCTCCTGGCGTTGCCCACTCCCCCACTGTGGCACCCACCACTGACATCGCAATGCCGGTGGGCCAAGTGCCGGAATGCTTGCGCCGCACCATAGTTGGGGCCCCGGCCCCCGTCAGCCGGATAGCTGATTGCTCACTCGATGGAATGGCTCTGGTCAGAGCTGAGTGACGGAAAGCAAAGATCAGGCCCCGGATTCACGCATGTCCGGGGCCTGATCGGAAAAACCTGGGGTTACGCCTCGGCCGCCCGCGCCGCGATGTCCGTACGGTGCTGCGAGCCGTCAAGACCGATCCGGGTCAGCGCGCGGTACGCCCGCTCGCGCGCCTTCGCCAGATCCCCGCCGACCGCCGTGACGGACAGCACGCGGCCGCCCGCGCTGACGGTCTCCCCGCCCTCGCGCCGGGTCCCGGCGTGCAGGACGTAGGCGTGCGGGGCGTCCTGCTCGGCCACCTCGTCCAGGCCGGTGATCGGGTCGCCGGTGCGCGGGGTGCCCGGGTAGTTGTGCGAGGCGACGACCACGGTGACCGCCGCGTCGTCGCTCCAGCGCAGCGGCTCCAGGTCGCCGAGGGTGCCGTTCGCGGCGGCGAGCAGGACCCCGGCCAGCGGGGTCTTCAGGCGGGCCAGCACGACCTGCGTCTCGGGGTCACCGAAGCGCGCGTTGAACTCGATGACCCGCACCCCGCGCGAGGTGATGGCGAGCCCGGCGTACAGCAGCCCGGAGAAGGGCGTGCCGCGCCGGCGCATCTCGTCCACGGTCGGCTGGAGGACGGTACGCAGCACCTCGTCCACCAGCTTGGGGTCGGCCCACGGCAGCGGCGAGTACGCGCCCATGCCGCCGGTGTTCGGGCCCTCGTCGCCGTCGAGCGCGCGCTTGAAGTCCTGGGCGGGCTGGAGCGGTACGACGCTCACACCGTCGGTGATCGCGAAGAGCGAGACCTCGGGGCCGTCGAGGAACTCCTCGATCACCACGCGCTCGCACGCGGCCGCGTGGGCCGTCGCCGCCTCCGCGTCCTCCGTGACGACGACACCCTTGCCCGCCGCCAGCCCGTCGTCCTTGACGACGTACGGCGCGCCGAAGGCGTCGAGCGCCTCGGCGACCTCCTCGGGCGTGGTGCAGACATACGAGCGGGCGGTCGGCACCCCGGCCGCCGCCATGACGTCCTTGGCGAACGCCTTGGAGCCTTCCAGCAGCGCGGCCTCCTGCGAGGGGCCGAACACCGGGATGCCCGCGTCGCGTACGGCGTCGGCCACACCGGCGACCAGGGGCGCCTCCGGGCCGACCACGACGAGGTCGGCCTCCAGCTCACCGGCCAGCGCGGCGACGGCCTTGCCGTCGAGCGCGTCGACCTGGTGCAGCTCGGCCACCTCCGCGATGCCGGCGTTGCCGGGTGCGCAGTACAGCGCGGTGACGTCGGGGTCGAGGGACAGGGAGCGGCACAGGGCGTGTTCGCGGGCGCCGCTGCCGATGACGAGGACCTTCACAGGGTCAGCCTATCGGCTGGGTTGCCGAACTCCGGAGGCCGGTGAGTTCGTACGATCCCACAAGTCCGCGTCGCCGCTCACTGGTCGTTGGAGATCTCCTCCACGACCGTGGCGCCCAGTTCCCGCACGATGAGGTCGCGGCCGGAGAGGGCCGACTCGTCCAGGTCGGGGTCGTCGTCCTCGGGGGTGTCGTCCTCGGGGGAGACGTGGCGGACGGGGGCGGGCCGGGGTGCGGGGGCCGCCGGGGCCGGGGTTCTCGCCTCGGGAGCGGCGGAGGGCTGCTGCTGCTGCGGGGCGGGCTGGGGTGCGGCGGCGGGGGCCGGGGCGGACGCCGGTGCGCCGTAGCCTCCGGCGGAGCCGTAGCCCTGCGGGGGGCCGGACGGGGGCGCGGAGCCGCCGCCCGAGGGGTCCACCACCGCGTCGATCTTCCACTGCACGTTGAACTGCTCGGCCAGCGCCTGACGCAGGACGTCCTCGCTGCCGCTGCCCGCGAAGTTCGCGAGCGCGCCCTGGTTGAGGAACGCGACCTGGAGGGTGGTGCCGTCGAAGCCCGCGACCTGGGCGTTCTGGCTGAGCAGCATCCAGGTGTAGCGGCGGCGGTTCTTGACGGCTTCCAGGATGTTCGGCCAGAGGACACGGGGGTCGAGGCCGCCGGCGGGGGCGGGGGTTTGAGCGTGGGCTTGGGCTTGGGGGGCGGCGGGGGTCTGCGGCTGTTGCGGCTGCGGTCGGCTCGGGGACTGCGGCTGCTGCGGCTGCTGCGGCTGCGCGGGGCCGCCACCGGCCGGGGCGGCGGTGGGCCAGCCACCGGGGCGGCGGCCGCTGCCCGCGGGGGCGGCGGTGGGCCAGGCGCCGGGGGCGGGGGCGGAGGCCGCGGGGGCAGCCGGGGCGGCCGGGGCGGCCGGGGGCTGGGCGGCGGGAGCCTGGGGCGCGGGGGCCGGGGGCGCGGCGGGGGCCTGGGCGACCGGAGCCGGAGCGACGGGGGGTACGGGACTGGCGGGAGGTACGGGGTTGGCGGGAGCACCCGCGCCCTGTCCCCGTACGGCGGCCCGGGCTGCGGCGGCCCCGCCACCGGGCGGCACCGCGGGCCCCGAAGGCTCCGCCGCCGCCATGCCGGGGTGGGCGTCGGGACCGGGGACGTACCCCATGGCCGGGACGGCGGCGGGGGCCGCGCCGGCGGAGAAGCTGACGCCGCGCTCCAGGCGGTCGAGGCGGGCCATGACGGAGCGCTCGTCGCCGTAGGCGGCCGGAAGCATGACGCGGGCGCAGATGAGTTCGAGCTGGAGGCGGGGCGAGGTGGCGCCGCGCATCTCGGTCAGGCCCTCGTTGACGAGGTCGGCGGCGCGGCTCAGCTCGGCGGCGCCGAAGATCTCGGCCTGGGCCTGCATCCGCTCCAGGACGTCGGTGGGGGCGTCGATGAGCCCCTTCTCGACGGCGTCCGGCACGGCGGCGAGGATCACCAGGTCGCGCAGCCGCTCCAGCAGGTCGGCGACGAAGCGGCGGGGGTCGTTGCCGCCCTCGATGATGCGGTCCACGACCTCGAAGGCGGCGGCGCCGTCACCGGTGGCGAAGGCCTCGACGACCGAGTCGAGCAGGGAGCCGTCCGTGTAGCCGAGGAGGGAGGTGGCCATGGGGTACGTCACACCGTCCTCGCCGGCGCCGGCGAGGAGCTGGTCCATGACGGACATGGAGTCACGGACGGAACCGGCACCGGCGCGCACGACGAGGGGCAGGACGCCGTCCTCGACCGGGATCTTCTCCTTCTGGCAGACCTCGCCGAGGTACTCGCGCAGGGTGCCGGGCGGGACGAGCCGGAAGGGGTAGTGGTGGGTCCGCGACCGGATGGTCCCGATGACCTTCTCGGGCTCGGTGGTGGCGAAGATGAACTTGAGGTGCTCCGGCGGCTCCTCGACGACCTTGAGCAGGGCGTTGAAGCCGGCCGACGTGACCATGTGGGCCTCGTCGATGATGTAGATCTTGTACCGGCTGGAGGCGGGGCCGAAGAAGGCCTTCTCGCGCAGCTCACGGGCGTCGTCCACACCACCGTGGGAGGCGGCGTCGATCTCGATGACGTCGATGGAACCCGGGCCGTTGCGCGCGAGGTCCTGGCACGACTGGCACTCCCCGCAGGGCGTGGGCGTGGGACCTTGCTCACAGTTCAGACAGCGGGCCAGGATGCGCGCACTGGTCGTCTTGCCACATCCGCGCGGCCCGCTGAACAGGTACGCGTGATTGACCCGGTTGTTCCGCAGCGCCTGCTGCAGCGGGTCGGTGACATGCTCCTGCCCGATGACCTCGGCAAAGGTCTCGGGTCGGTAGCGGCGGTACAGCGCGAGAGACGACACGCATACGAGGTTATAGGGGAGCACCGACAACCGGCCGCGCGACGGAAGCGGCCCGGAAGCCATCGCAGGTCACAGCCTGGCTTTCCCGGTACGCCCCGGAAAAACAAGGGCCCCCCACGCACCTGCCAGAGCCGACCTACCCTTGCTGCCTTCCGGCCCTGGGGGAGTTCAGTCAGATAGCACCGCGTGGGGGGCTGCCGAAAGAGTACCCGATCCGGACCCCCACGAGGTACCTCACCCGAGCCCGCCCCCCGTGCCCCTCCGAGCTCGCGGAACGAGGTTCGCGAGCACCCTCCGCGGTCATGTAATGTTTGCGGCGGAGGATTCGCCTAGAGGCCTAGGGCGCACGCTTGGAAAGCGTGTTGGGGGCAACCCCTCACGAGTTCGAATCTCGTATCCTCCGCCAAGTGCCTCACCGGGCACTAAGTCGAAGGGCCCCACTGCTTGCAGTGGGGCCCTTCGGCGCTTGCGACGCCTCGCGAGGTACGGGGCAAGTCATGGGGACTGAACGTGGATCACCTCTTTACCGTGTCCGGCCAGAAGGCGACTCCGGTGGCACGGACCAAGCTGGCGGAAGAGGACCTGAAGGAGCGACGGGATCTCCAGGAGTGGGTCATCGCCCACCCGCAGGTGCTCGGCGAGTCGATGCTGGTCATCACGGCGGAGTTCGATCACTGGGCCGATGCCGATGGTGAGCGCGCGAAGAACCGGCTGGACATTCTGGGGCTGGACGCGACCGGACAGCTCGTGGTGGTGGAACTCAAGCGCGGCAAGGCAGACCAGGACGTTCATCTCCAGGCGATCACGTACGCGGCCCTGGTGTCCCGGTTCGACCTCGACACCCTCGCTCAGGCGTACCACCGGTTCCTCGCCGGCCGGGGTGAGACGGTGGCGGTGGACGAGTGCCGGCAGCGCTTGCTCGATCATGTGGACGGCGAGTGGGACCAGGAAGTTCTCCGGCGTCCCCGGCTTGTCATCATCGCGGCCGAATTCCCCAAGCCCGTGACCCACACCGTCGTGTGGCTCTCTGAGATGAACCTGGACATCGACCTGGTCCAGGTCAGTCTGTGGAAGGTGAAGGGGCATCTCGTCGCGGGCTTCGCCAAGATGTATCCGATACCAGACGTCGAGGAGTTCACTCTCGCCCCCGCTCGTGTGGAGGCCGAAGCGGTAACCAGGAAGATCAAGAAGCGTTCGCAGAAGCAGCGGGCCGTGCCCGACCTCGTCGACGCGGAAATCCTGCCGGACGGGACACTGCTGCGCCTGGCGCCGAAGCACCGCGCGACTAGGGAGATCCGGAAACGGATAGCCGCCTGGGCAGCCGAAACGAACGGCCGGGCAACCGCCGTTTGGACGAACACCAGTGCCGACCAGCTCACGTGGAGTGCGAACGGACAGCAGTACTCCGCCACCGGCCTGGCGAAGCACATCTTCACCGTCGTGATGGGATATTCCCCCTCCAGCATCCAAGGCACGACCTGGTGGGAGGTGGATGCCGACCACGTCCCGCCGGGCGTCGATCCCGACCAGTGGGCCAATCTGGCGGGCATCGATCTGACTCAGCTGGCCGATCAGGTGCGAAACGTCGAACCCGCGGGCAAGAACTGGGCGGATCTCCACACCGTGCTGGCCGCCATACCCCCCGGACGTTGGACGACGTACGGAGACCTGGCCACTGCTGTCAGCAGTCACGCCCGCCCGGTCAGCACCCACCTCACCCACTGCGGTGAATGCCCGCATGCATGGCGCGTGCTCATGGCCGACGGACGCGTCAGCATCGACTTCCACTGGCTGGACCCCGAACGCACGGAAACCGCGGCGGAAGCACTGCGCCGCGAGGGCGTCGTCTTCTACGGGGACACCGCCGACCAGGGCTCCCGCATGAGGCCGGAAGAACTCACCGAGCTACTGGGCGCATGACACCAGCCCGGGGAAGGTTCAGGCTGGTGGGTCGCTTCCCATGAGCACGATCGCCCTGCCCCGCCGTAGAGGGCTGGCAGGAACAGGAACGTCGAAGGGCCCCACTGTTCGCAAGGGGCCCTTCGACGCGTGTGGCCCCGGCTCGTGCGGAACGCCGGGGCCACCCGGCCTCAGGCCAGGGAGAACTTCTGGGCGCCCGAGCCGTTGCAGTCCCAGATTTGGAGGCGGGTGCCGTTGGTGGTGGCGCCTGAGGGGGAGTCGATGCAGCGGCCGGTGGTGGGGTTGGAGAGGGAGCCGTCGGGGGTGGGGGTCCAGTTCTGGTAGCCGGCGCCGTTGCAGGTGGCCAGTTGGAGTTTGGTGCCGTTCGCGTTGACGCCGCCGGCGATGTCGAGGCACTTGCCGAGGGTGCGGAGGGTCTGGCCGGTCCAGGTCCACTTCTGGTCGAGGGAGGTGGCCTGCTGGCAGTCCCAGAGCTGGACGGCTGTGCCGTCGCCGCCGGTGTCGTCGCCGGCCACGTCGACGCACTTGCCGCCGGGGCCGTAGACCGGGGTGCCGATGGCGAACTGCTGGGCGCCGGAGGCGTTGCAGTCCCAGATCTGGAGGCGGGTGCCGTTGGCGGTGGCGCCGGAGGGGGAGTCGATGCAGCGGCCCGAGGTCGGGTTGCGCAGGGTGCCGTCGGGCTGGCGTACCCAGTTCTGGTAGCCGCCGCTGTTGCACGTGGCCAGCTGGAGCTTGGTGCCGGCCGCGCTCGCGCCGCCGGCGATGTCCAGGCATTTGCCGAGGGTCTGGAGGGTCTGGCCGCTCCAGGTCCAGTGCTGGTCCTTGGCCGCCTGCTGGCAGTCCCAGAGCTGGACGGCGGTGCCGTCGCCGCCGGTGTCGTCGCCCGACACGTCCACGCACTTGCCGCCGGGACCGGTGATGGTCTGGCCGGTCACCGAGCCGCCACCACCGCCGCCGCCACCGGAACCCGGGCCCTTGTTGTACACGGCCACCGAGTCGATCACCAGCTTGCCGCCGGAGACCGTGGCCGCGTTCGGGCCGCCGCCGAAGGCGTCCGGGAAGCCGCCGCCGATCGCGAGGTCGTAGATGATGAAGAACGGGTGGTCGACCGCGTCCGCCCAGGTCGTGGCGTCCACCTGGTTGGCGCTGACGGTGAAGAAGTTGTTGCCGTCGAGGTAGAAGCGGATCTGCTCGGGCGAGACCGAGCGGTCGATCTCCGCCGCGTAGTCGTGGAAGCCGGTCTGGCAGCCGGGGCAGGCGCGTTCGCCGGAGCCGATGCCGGTGGACTCGTTGCACGGGCCGCCGGGGTTCACCCCGCAGTGGAGGGTGCTGAAGACGGAACCACGGCCGTTGATGTCCTCCATGATGTCGATCTCGCCCGACTTGGGCCAGGTCACACCGGAGCGCAGCGGGGCGCCGAGCATCCAGAACGCCGGCCAGTAGCCCGCGCCGTTGGCGGTGGTGACGTTCGGCTGCTGGAGGACCGACTCGATGCGGACGACTCCGCCCGCCGCGGCGCCGAAGCCCGCCGACTGGGTCTCCACGCGCCCGGACGTCCAGCCGGAGCGGGGGTCGGAGCCGGAGTGGAGGGCCTGGAGCACCAGGTGGCCCTGACCGTCGTAGTACACGTTCGACGTGCTGTTGGTCATGGTCTCGATCTCACCGGTGCCGAAGCTGCTGCCCGGCCCGGTGTCGTACTTCCACAGGTTCTGGTCGATGCCGGTGCCGGAGGCACCGTTGAAGTCGTCGCTCCAGGTGAGGGTGAAGCCCGACGGCGTGGGGGGCACCGCCGCCTGGGCGTCCATCGACGCGACGGCGGTCGTCGCGGTCATGACCGCGACGACGGACACCAGGTTGAGCACTCTCCGCCAGCTGCCGCGCCGCGGCTTGGCACATCTCGGGCGCATCTGTCCGACCTCCGTGGGGGAAAGGCGTGCGGGTCCGCTGTGACGTCTCCGGCGGGGTGCCACGGGGTACGCGACGGCACCCCGTGGCACCCCCGACATGTCATGAACACAGCTTGTCCATTGGTCTGGACTTCAACAAGACCCCGGACGCGTTCTCCCTCTCCAGCTCAGCATCGCCTCGACGCCGATCGTCAGGAGCAGCAGTACGACACAGCAGACGAGGCCGATCACCCCGCCCAGGGCCACGAAGCCCGGACGCAGATCCCCCACGCACGCGAGGGCCGCCGAGCAGCCGGGGGGCCGCGGGGTCTGCGCCGGCGGGGCCGCCGACTGCCGGACGGCAAGGACGCAGAGCACGGAGACGGCGGCTCCGGCCCCCAGCACGATCCGCCGGACCCGTGGGCTCCCCCACCACGACACGAGCCATCCCACGACGATCAGCGCGGGCAGGGTGAGGATGTAGCCGAGGATCACGTCCACGCGGAATCGCTCCGCGAGGCCGAGGTGCGGGCGGTCTGCCGCGGGGTGGGGTGGGCGCGCATGCCGGTCAACGTACCGTCGGATGATCGGCATGGGGTCGATCGCACGTGGGGTTTTCGCGTCTCTTTGCCATGAGCGGGGACGCCGGGGCGCCGAGGACCGCCGGGGCGGACGTCGCCGATGTCGCTGCCCGAGACCGACGAGGTGGCCTTCAGCGTCCGGCCGTCGGGCGTGGCCCACTGGACCACCGGGCTGTACACATCCCGCCCAACAGGAACGGGATGCACCCGCATGTCCGGCCGGGGCACATCGCATCACGCGTGAGCACGCGCAGTGGACCACGATCCCCGCCCCGAATTGGACCTCGCGGCCGTGCCACCCCCGTCCTTAACCTCGCCCACATGACCACCGACGCGTCAACGCCCCAGCCCCCCACCCGAGTCGACTTCTACTTCGACCCCGCCTGCCCGTTCGCCTGGATCGCCTCGCGGTGGATTCTCGAAGTGGAGCCGCTGCGCGATCTCGACGTGCGGTTTCACGTCATGAGCCTGTATCTGCACAACGAGGGACGCGAACTACCCGACTGGTACCGGGACTTGGTGGACCGGTCCCTCGGACCCGTCCGCGTCGCCGTCGCCGCTGCCGAGGCTCATGGCGAGGGCGTGCTGCGGGAGTTGTACACCGCCCTCGGCACCCGCATCCACGGCAAGGGGAACAAGGACTTCGACGCCGTGATCGTGGAGGCGCTGGCCGAGGCCCACCTGCCCGCGCAGCTCGCGGAGGCGGCGCGGAGCACGGAGTACGACGACGGACTGCGGCGCAGCCACGACGCGGGGAAGGACCCGGCGGCCGGGAGTTACGTGGGGACGCCGACCCTGCACATCGACGGTACGGCGTTCTTCGGGCCCGTGCTCAACAGCATCCCGCGCGGTGAGGAGGCGGCCCAACTCTTCGACGCCGTACGGACGCTCGCCGCACACCCGGACTTCTTCGAGCTGAAGCGGGAGCGGACGGGGAGCCTCGTATTCGACTAGGCCACAGCAGCTCCGACTAGGCGCCCGGCTTCGACTAGGGCCCCAGCAGCCGTCGTACGCCCTCCGTCACGCCCGCCACCACCTCCTCCGGCGGTACGTCCCGCAGCCCCTGCGTCCTTGCCGTCAGCGGCAGTTCGACCTGGACTCCGCCCTCGCGGGTCAGGTTCACCGGGTTACGGGGGTGGAGGCCGCGCAGGCCCGGCGGGATCTCCGCCAGGTCCGTCACCGGGGTGAAGGACGGGGTCAGGGTGCGCAGCGCCGCCGCCAGGGTCTCCGCCGCCGCCCGGTTGGTGCCGCCCAGGAAGATCGCGTGGGGCGTGGCCGGTCTCAGGTGGCCGTGCAGGGAGACCGTCAGGGAGACGGCGGACAGGAACGCCTCCAGCGTCCGCGACGGCGCCTGTGCCAGGAGGTGGGACGAAATGTGGACCCGCGGAGTCGTCGGCTGCGTGAAGGTCAGACACGTCGCGCCCGTCCGCGCCGCCGCCTCCTCCGCGAGTTCCGCCGTGCCGCCCTCCACACCGCCGTGCAGGGCGAGGAGGCCCAGGTGAGAGGCGCGACGGGTCAGACGGAGGACGAAATCCGCGCCGTCCAGCCGCAGCAGCTCGGTGGTCGTCTCCGCCCCTGCGGCCATCAAGCGGTCCTCCGCCCGTACCTCACCGCACCACCCGCACCCGCCGCTCCACCGTCACCTGATCCAGCTCCGACACGCGCACCGTCGCCTTCATCACCCATGTACCCGGCATCGGCAGGCTGAAGGTGTCCGCCGCCCAGTAGCCACCGCGATTGGTGACCTTGGTGTCCAGCGGGCCCAGGTCACGGCTGGGCAGAACGAAGGCGACACGCAGCTCGGGGACGGTGGCCAGGCCGCCGTCCGGGCCGTAGACGACCGCCTGGACGGAGTTGGGGCCGACCCGGCCGGGGTCGAGGGTGATCTGGACCTTGCCGTGTCCGCCGGGGGAGCCGGTGTCGAACGGGATCGTGGTGACCGAGGCCGACGGGATGCCGGCGACCCCCGCTCCCGTACCGGCGCCGGTCGTCGACTCCTCCGCCGCGCGGCCCGGCAACGTGCTGGTCAGCAGGGTCGTCAGGACCAGGACCACCACCCCGACGGCCGCCTCCGCCAGCACCGAGCGGCGCAGGTACGTGAGCATCAGGGAGGGAGCGACCGGCTCGGGAGCCTCGGAGACCGTCGGCGCTCCCGCCCCCTCCGGCAGCCGCACCCGTTCCCCCGCCCCTTCCGGCACCGGCACCCGCACCCGCTCCGCCGCCACCGGCCGCGCCAGGTTCGCCGTCCACACCCGCGACCACGCCGCCGCCAGGAGCAGCAGCGTCACCGCCGCGAGCTTGGCCAGGAGGATGCGGCCGTACGACGTGCCGGTGAGCGCCTGCCAGGAGCCGAGGCCGCGCCAGGACTGGTAGGTGCCGGTGATCACCAGGACGACGACCGAGGTCAGGGCCACGCGGGAGAAGCGGGTGACCACGCGCGGGGGCAGTGCCTCCGCGTCCGTCGCGCGGCGCAGGGTCAGCAGCAGGGCGGCCAGGCCGCCGAGCCAGGCCGCCGTGGCCAGCAGGTGCAGGGTGGTGGAGACGAGGGCGACCGGGACCTGGATGCCGGCCGAGGCGTGGTCGGACGCGGACCAGGTGAGGGCGAGGGCCACCGCGAGGACGGCGGCGGACGCGAGGGCCGCCCGGCGCGGTGTCCGGCGGCGCCAGTGCCGCCGGGTCAGGACGCCGGCGGCCGCGATCAGCAGCAACAGCAGCCGGGCCAGGAGCAGTTCGCCCGGGCGCGTGGTCACCGTGTGGGCGAGGGTGGAGAAGGCGTTCGACGGGGCGGTGCCCTCCTCGTACGGCCCGCGCAGCAGCAGGAGCGCCAGCGTCGTACCCAGGAGCGTCCACGCGCCCACCAGCAGCAGCGGCCGCAGCTGACCCCGGCTCGGCGGGCGGCAGTACACCGCGAACCCGGCCGTGCCGAGCAGGAGTGCCATCGCCAGGTACGCGAGGTAGCGGGCGATGTTGTAGAGGCCCGTGGTGGTCTGGTTCTCGGTGCCGTCGGGGAGCGCGGTGACCGGGGTGGCCGTGCGCTCGCCGACCGAGAAGGTGAGGGCGCCGGAGACGGGGTGGCTGTCGGCCGACACCACCCGCCAGGCGACCGTGTACGTGCCCTTGCCGAGGCGGGCGGGCAGGGCGAGGCGGGCGGTGTCGGAGTGGCCGGGGGCATGGCCGGCCTCACCGGTGCGCAGCCGGTGGTTGCGGGGGTCGTAGACGCGGAAGGAGTCGGTGAGCAGGCCGACCGACTCGCTGAAGGTCAGGGTCAGCTCGCGGGGGGCCCGCTGGAGAACCGTTCCGTCGGCCGGGTCCGAGCCCCGCAGCGTGGCGTGCGCGGAGGCGGGGACGGCGGCGCCGAGCACGAGCAGGACGAGGGCGGCGCAGGCGGTGAGCGCCCCGCGCAGCAGCCCGTACGGCGTCATGGACCACGCCGGCACCATGGACCGCACCGGCGTCATGGACCGCAGCGGCACCATGGACCGCCCCGGCGCCCCGCGCCCCAGCACCACGCGCCGTCGCCCCTCCCGCTCCGCACCGCGCACGTGGTCCGCCCTCCGTGTCCCGCGCGTGACCGTGTGTCCCGCGTGTCCCGTTCCGTACGGACGCCGGGGGCGCCGCGCTCACACGGTAACGGTGCCGCCTCCGGCCGCGAACGCCGTCTCCCGGGTCAGGAAGGCCAGTTGGGCCCGCTTCTCGGGGAGGTACACGTCCGGCAGGTCGATCTCCGGGAGGACGACCTCGGGTCCGGTGGTGAAGCCCTGGCGGGCGAAGCGGGCGATGGCCTTGGTGTTGCGCACGTCCGGGTCCACCACCACGCGCTCGCGGTCGAGCACGACCAGGACGTACGACGCCATCGCGGTCAGCAGCGCGGAGGTCCAGCCGGGGCGGTGGCCGCCCGCTTCGGCGGGGGCGAGCAGGAGGTGGACGCCGATGTCGCCGGGGCGCACCTCGTACACCTCGCTCACCCGGTCGGCGGCGGGCTCGTAGGTCTGGAGCAGGGCGACGGGTTCGTCGTCCCGGGTGACGAGGTGGGCGTGGTGGGTGTCGAGGCCTGCCATGTGGGCATAGATCTCGGTCACTTGGTCCTGGGTGAGGCCGTTCATGCCCCAGAACGCGGCGCGTTCCTCGCTGACCCAGGCGTGGACGACCCCGGCGTCGGCCGCCGGGTCCAGCGGGCGGATGCGGACCGTGCCGAAGCCGGCAACGGTCTGCTCGAAGGTGTTCCGGTCAGACATCTCGGCTGTCTCAGACATCGAAGTCCTCGTCGCTTTCCGTGTGTTCGAGGGTGAGGAGGGTCCAGTCGGTCACCACGGGGGCCAGTTCTCCCTTGAGCCACAAGGGGAGCTGGTCGCGGTGGTGGGCGCTGCCGGGCACGCCGTCGGCGCCGAAGGGGACCACCCAGCGGCTGTTGGCGCGGTCGGCCAGGTCCCAGACGTAACGGGCGGCCGGGCCCCGGGCCGCGAGGTCGGTGATGCCGGGGACGGCGGAGGTGCACAGCACGCAGTCGTGGTCGCCGGCCAGACCCGGTTCGTCGTACGGCGCACCGGGCAGCGCCCGCCAGGGGGCCAGGCGGTGGGTGTCGGCCCAGGTCCCGGCGGGCGGTGCGGCGGCGGTCTCCTCCAGCGCGGCGCGTACGGCGTCGTCGCGGTCGATGCCGTACAACTCCTCCGCGTGCAGCAGGTGTTCGAGGGCGTAGCCGATGCGCGCGGTGAGGGACATCCAGGGGAGGAGGACCTCGGGGTAGGTGGGCGGTTCGGTGAGGGCGGCGAGGGCCGGGTGGGCGGCGAGGCGGCGGACGACCGCCGAGCGCAGCGCCGCGTAGGCCGCCGCGTCGGCGCTGTCGGCGTCCATGTGCCGGTTCCAGCCGAGGAGTTGACCGCGTAGTGCGGCCGCTTCGGGGGTGAGGTCTTCGAGGGCGGCGGCGCGGTCGAGGAGGGCGCCGGTCGAGCCGAGGTAGGTGTCGGTGTGGACGCGGGGCAGCTCGGCGGCGGACCAGACGCGGTGCTCCTGGAGCAGGGCGCGGATGCGGTCGGCGCGGTGGGGTGCGGAGAACTCGACGCCGAGCGGGGTGGCCAGCCCGCGCTGATTGGCCATCACCGCCACCCCGTCGGCGAGTTGGGCGTGCGGGGTCTCCAGCCAGCCCTGCCACTCGTGGCCGGGTTCCCAAGCGGGCACCAGGCGCAGGCGGTTGGCCTCGGAGCGCGCCGGTACGCGGCCCGCGACCCGGTGCAGCAGTCCGCCCCCGGTGTCGGCGGCCTGGACGACGTTGACCGGCTCGGCCCAGGCGTCCAGGGCGCCGTCCACGTCGTCCACGGTACGGGCGCGCAGCAGCGGGAGCAGGGCGCTGAAACCGAGGTCCTCGGTGACGCGGGGCGGGTGGCGCAGGGCGAGGGCGGTGGCCAACTCGGGCTCGGGGGAACCTGATTCAAGACCCTCGGGACCGCCCGCGATCACCGGGCCGCGCTCGGTCTCGATGACCTCGATCTCGACCGGTTCCTCGCCCGCCACCTCGACCGACTCGGTGTGCCGGCTCGCCCGGTGCCACGCGCCGTCGGGGCCGAGGGCCTGGACGCCCGCGCCGGTGCGGCGCAGCCGTTCGCGGTAGAGGTCCTGGTAGTCGGCCATGGCGTTGGTGATGGCCCAGGCGACGGTGCCGGTGTGGCCGAAGTGGGCGATGCCGGGCACGCCCGGGACGGCGATGCCGACGACGTCGAACTCCGGGCAGGACAGGCGGAGCTGCTGGTAGACGCCGGGGTCCTCGATGAAGCGGTGCGGGTCTCCGGCGATCAGCGGCAGCCCGGTGTCGGTGCGGGTGCCCGCGAGGAGCCAGCCGTTGCTGCCGGAGGTGCCGGGGCCGTCGGTGGCGAACAGGCCGACCGCCTCGGGGCCGAGGTGCCGTATCGCCTCCTCGCGCCAGAGCTTGGCCGGGAAGCCGGCGAACAGGATGTGCGTGGAGAGCCAGACGCCGAGCGGGGTCCAGGGCTCCCAGCGGCCGGGGGCGAGGCCCACGCGCTCGAACTCCGGTGTGCGGGCGGCGCCTTCGGGCAGGCCGGCGTTGACCCCGTCCACGTAGGCGCGCACCCAGCCGGCCGTCTCCGGGTCGCGTCTCTCCAGTGCGGCGAAACAGCGTCTGGCGGTGTCGTCGAGGCGGGCGCGGCGGGCGAACACGTCCCAGGGCAGCGCGGCGGCGCCGAGGAAGGAGGCCGAGGTGCCCTGGGCGCGGTGACGTTCGGTCTCCAGCTGCCAGGCGCGGTCGCGGGCGGTCACCCGGCCCTGGGCGCGGGCGAGTTCGCGGGCGCTCGTGGCCCGCAGATGGGGGATGCCCCAGGCGTCGCGGTAGGTCTCGGTGGTCACCCTGGAGCACCCCTTCGTTTTAGGTTAGCCTTGCCTAACCTGACTGACAGGTGAAGGAATCGTACGCGAGGGGTGGAGTGGCGATGGGCCAGGGGCGAGGCTGGGAGGGAGCGGTCCTCAAACTGCTGCGGGCGAAGGACTTCACGTTCACGGTGACCGGCGCCGAGGACGTGACCCCGCACTACCGGCGGCTGCGGCTGACCGACGGCGGCCTGCTCGCCGCGACCGGGGTCCACCCCACCATGTGGGTCCGCCTCTGGTTCTCCGACGACGGCCGCCCCCACCAGCGGGCCTACACCCTGGTCGACCCCGACCCGGAGACCGGCACCTTCGCCCTGGAGTTCGCCCTGCACGAGGGCCGCGCCTCCGACTGGGCGCGGGCGGCGAAGCCGGGCGACACCATCGAGGCGACCGTCCAGGGCACGGGGTTCGAGCACCCGGACCCGGCGCCCTCGCACCTCGCGATCATCGGCGACACGGCGTCGCTGCCCGCGATCAACTCGCTGCTCGGCGAACTGGGTTCGGCCCCGGCGACGGTCTGGTTCGAGGGCACGCGCGAGGGCCTGCCCTCCACCGCAGACCCCGGCCGTCACCGGTTCCACGAGGTACCGCGCCAGGAGGCGGGCGCCCACCTGGTCGAGCGGGTCCGCGCCGAGCTGCCCGAGGTCCTGGCCGGCACCGAGAACCCGTACGTCTGGATCGCCTGCGACACGAGGACGACCCGCGCGCTCGGTGCGTACGTCCGCAAGGAACTGGGCCTGCCGAAGACCCGCGTGCACGCGCTGGGGTACTGGCGCGCGGACTGACACGGCACAGGGGGCGTCCGCGCGGGATCATCGGTCCATGGACGTCACCCTGCACCTCGCCCAGGACCCGGCCGCCGACGCGCTGCTCGGCCGCAGTCCGCTCGCCGCGCTCGTCGGGATGCTGCTCGACCAGCAGATCCCGATGGAGTGGGCCTTCAAGGGCCCCGAGACCATCGCGCGGCGGATGGGCGCCGACGACCTGGACGCGCACGACATCGCCGCCCGCGACCCGGAGGCCTTCGCCGCGCTCCTCTCCGAGAAGCCGGCCGTCCACCGCTACCCCGGCTCCATGGCCAAGCGCGTCCAGACCCTCTGCCAGTACCTGGTCGAGCACTACGACGGCGACGCCGAGGCCGTCTGGCAGGACGCGGGCTCCGGCGCCGCCCTCCTGAAGCGCCTGGAGGACCTCCCCGGCTTCGGCAAGCAGAAGGCGCAGATCTTCCTCGCCCTCCTCGGCAAGCAGCTCGGCGTGCGCCCCGAGGGCTGGCGCGAGGCCGCCGGCGCGTACGGCGAGGAGAAGTCCTACCGCTCCGTCGCCGACATCACCGGCCCCGACTCCCTCGCCAAGGTCCGCGCCCACAAGCAGGAGCTGAAGGCGGCGGCCAAGGCCGCGAAGGCGGCGAAGGCGACGAAGACCGGGAAGTAGCCCCCGGCCCGCACACCTCCCCGCCGGGCTCCCGCGCACCTCCCCGCCCGGCTCCCCGCGCCTCCCCGAGTGGCGGAATTCGCCCGCCCGGTCCAAGCATGGAACATGACCGAGTCACCGAGCGACGGCCCCACCAGGGGCAACGCCTACGACGACGCGAAGGCCCGTACGGGTCCGACACCGGCCGGGGCGCCCGGCACCGCAGAGGCGGCTCGCCCCGAGCAGGGGAAGCACGCCGAACTGGAGGCGCCGTTCGAGGGGCCTTTGCACGCCCTGTCCCAGGCCGCCTGGCAGGTCGTGCTGCTCACCGGTATCGCCTCGCTGATCCTGGGCATCCTGGTGCTGGTCTGGCCGGGTGCCACGCTGCTGGCGGTGGGGGTGCTGTTCGGCCTGTACCTGCTGGTCAGCGGTGTGTTCCAGCTGATCTCCGCCTTCGGCACGCACAAGAAGACCTCGCTGCGGGTGCTGGCCTTCATCAGCGGCGCCCTGTCGATCGTGCTGGGTCTGTTCTGCTTCCGCGGACCCATGCAGTCGATCCTGCTGCTCGCGCTGTTCATCGGCATCGGCTGGCTGATCCGGGGCGTCACGCAGACCATGGCCGCCATCTCCGACACCCACATGCCCGCCCGGGGCTGGCACATCTTCCTGGGCATCGTCACCTTCATCGCCGGCATCGTCCTGATCGACTCCCCCTTCGAGTCCATCGCCGTGCTGACCCTGGTCGGCGGCTGGTGGCTGATCGTGGTGGGCATCGTCGAGATCATCACCTCGTTCAGCATCCGGAGCCGGGCGAAGAAGATCCCCAAGACGGTGTGACCCGGCCGGAGCCGGCCCGGCACGGCCCAGCCCAGCCCGGCGCCCAGCCCGGCCCGGCTTCGGCGGAGTGCGTGGGGCGAGGACGTCAACCCCGCCCCGCGCCCGTACGCCGTGCGGGCGGATCTGCCCCGCTTCTTGATGAGTCCCCGGTGTCCCATGGGCAGATGACCCTCCGTGAGCACCGCAGGAAACCGAGCCCGCAGCCTTCGCCCGCTGGTGCGGGCCCTCCTGCTGCTGCTCGTCCTGCTGGTGCCGCACGTGGAGGCCGCGGCCCAGGCAGCACCCACGGGCACGGTCGTCGCGGAGTGTGAGCACGAGGTCCCCGTCACCCCGTCCCGGAGCGCCGGCCGGACCGTACCGCGGCCCGACGCCCCCGCTCCCCTGCCCGCCCCGGACCCGGCACCGGGCACACCCCGCACCCGCCCCGCGCCCACCGCACTCTCCCCCGCGCCCCATCTCCACACGGTCGTCCTGCGCTGCTGACAGAACCGCCCGTCCCCCGAGCACCGTTCTGTCCGTACGACGCGAGGAACACCGCCATGCCCATCGACCCGTACGCGATCCTGCGCGCCCTGCTGCGCGCGGAGGCCCGGCGCAGCGCCCGGCCCCGGCCCGACAGCGAGGCACACCGGCAGCCGCAGCGCCCGCCGGAGGAGGACCGCCGCTGAGACGCACCCGGCGGGGACGTCCTAGCGCCTCCGCCGGGCCGTACCGAACAGCGACCGCGTGATCTCCCGCCCCAGCTGCGTGCCGACCGAGCGGGCCAGCGACTTGAACATCCCGCTGCCGACGACCTGTTCCACCAGCGTGGGTTCCTCGGCCGGGGCCTTCCTCCGGCCGCCGCCCCTGGCCGCCGGACGCTCCTCGGGCACCGTCTCCGCCGCCCGCGCGCTCAACTTCTCGTACGCCGACTCGCGGTCCACAGCCTGTGCATAACGTCCGTACAGCGGGGACTCCCGGACCGCCCGGTCCAGTTCCGCCGCGTCCACCGGACCCATCAGGGACTCCGGGGCACGCAGCCGGGTCGCCGCGACCGGTGTGGGCGCGCCGGTCTCGCTGAGCACGGTCACCACCGCCTCGCCGGTGCCCAGCCCGGTGAGCAGTTCCTCCAGGTCGTAGGGGGAGTCGGGGAAGGTCTTCACCGTGGCCTTCAGCGCCTTCTGGTCGTCGGGCGTGAAGGCGCGCAGCGCGTGCTGGACGCGGTTGCCGAGCTGGCCGAGCACGTCGGAGGGGACGTCCTTCGGGGTCTGGGTGACGAAGAAGACGCCGACGCCCTTGGAGCGGATCAGCCGCACGGTCTGGGTGATGGCGTCCAGGAACGCGTCCGAGGCGTCGTGGAAGAGCAGATGCGCCTCGTCGAAGAAGAACACCAGCTTGGGCTTGTCCAGGTCGCCCGCCTCGGGCAGGTCGTGGAAGAGGTCGGCGAGGAGCCACATCAGGAAGGTGGAGAAGAGGACCGGCTTGTCCTGTACGGCGGCCAGTTCCAGGACGGAGACCACACCGCGCCCGTCCGGCGCCGTCCGCAGCAGCTCGGCCGTGTCGAACTCGGGCTCCCCGAAGAAGTCCGCCATGCCCTGCGCCTCGAACGCGGTCAGGGAGCGCAGGATGACCCCGGCGGTGGCGGTGGACAGCCCGCCGATGCCCTTCAGCTCGGGCTTGCCCTCGTCGGAGGTGAGGAAGGCGACGACCGCGCGCAGGTCCTTGAGGTCGATCAGCTCCAGGCCCTTGGTGTCGGCGTAGTGGAAGATCAGCCCGAGGGACTGCTCCTGGGTGCGGTTCAGCCCGAGCACCTTGGACAGCAGGACCGGGCCGAAGCTGGTGACGGTGGCGCGTACGGGAATGCCGTGGCCGATCCCGCCGAGCGCCAGGAACTCCACGGGGAATCCGGCCGGTGTCCACGTCTGACCCGTCTCGGCGGCGCGCGCGGTGACCCTGTCGCCGCCGGGTCCCGGCCGGGCGATGCCGGAGAGGTCGCCCTTCACGTCCGCGAGGAACACCGGGACGCCCTGCGCGGAGAGCTGTTCCGCGATCAGCTGGAGCGTCTTGGTCTTGCCGGTGCCGGTGGCGCCCGCGACCAGGCCGTGGCGGTTGAGCATCGGCAGCGGGACGCGGATCTGCGCGCCGGGGTGGCAGGCGCCGTCCCACAGCAGGGCGCCGAGGTCGAGGGCGGGTCCGGTGAAGGCGTACCCGGCGGCGATCCGCCGCGCCGGAGCGGCGAGTGCCGCGTCGCCGCCTGTCGCGCCGTCACCCGCCGTCGCGCCGTCACCCGCCGTCGCGCCGTCACCCGCCGTCGCGCCGCCCCCCGTTGTGCCGCCGGTCTCCGGGTCGGTCATCTCAGGCCCCTGTTCCCGTCGGTCTCGTCCCCGATGCTCTCCGGTATGCCACCTTTGTCCTGCCTTGCCATGACGTGCGGTGGCTTTTTCAGCGTCGCACTACGCCGCCATGGCTGCGCCCGGAACGTCTGGGCCGGTAGGCTTTCCGTGTGATCTTCAAGCGCATCGGAAACGGCCGGCCGTACCCCGACCACGGCCGGGAGAGCACCCGGCAGTGGGCGGACGTCGCGCCGCGCCCGGTCCGCCTCGATCAGCTCGTGACCACCAAGCAGCAGCTCGACCTGGAGACGCTGCTCGCCGAGGACTCGACCTTCTACGGCGACCTCTTCGCCCATGTCGTGAAGTGGCAGGGCGACCTCTATCTGGAGGACGGGCTGCACCGCGCGGTCCGCGCCGCCCTGCAGCAGCGTCAGGTGCTGCACGCGCGCGTGCTCGAACTGGGCTGAGCCCGGACGGGGCCTGATCCGGGCCTGAACTTGGGCTGAACCGCCCCCGACGGCCGTACGCGGTACCGGTGTTAGCCCATTTGGGTCGGGCTGTACTCCGTCTGCTGATCATCTAATAGGCATCCCAGCCGCGGCGCACTACGCTGCGGCTCATGAGTATGCTGACTCCCCCCGGCATGGGCGGCAAGTACCGGATCACGGGGGAGACATACCCTCGGATGCGCCCGCCCCGGCGGCGGGGCAGGCTCGTCGCCGCCGCCGTGGCCTCCGTCGCCGCACTGGGCCTGGTCGGCTGGGGCACGCTCCAGCTCGTCGACGTCTTCACGGGCCACCGGCACGCCTCCGACGCCGCGTCCGCGGCCTGCCTCAAGAAGGCGAGCCCGGCCCCGGTCAAGGCGCTGCCCAAGCCCGGCACGATCACGGTGAACGTCTACAACGCCACCACGCGCTCGGGGCTGGCCAAGCAGACCGCCGACGAGCTGAAGAAGCGCGGCTTCAAGATCGGCGACGTGGGCAACGCGAGCAAGGACTTCGACAAGAAGGTCAAGGGCACCGGGGTCCTCCTCGGACCCGCCACCGCCCTCGACACCTCGCTCCCCGTGCTCGGCACGCAGCTGACCGGCGCCGAGCGCCGTACGGACGCGGCCCGCAAGGGCGCCACGCTCGACCTGATCATCGGGGACCGCTTCAAGACCCTCGACCAGCGCACGGCCGCCGACCAGGCGGTGATCAAGCTGACCGAACCCGCGCAGACGGCGGCCGTGGTGAAGAAGGACAAGAAGAACTGCTGATCCCGGCCGGGTGACGGCCGGGAGCGGGGGTCCTACTCGGCCGCGCCGTACAGGCGGTCGCCCGCGTCGCCCAGACCCGGGACGATGTAGCCGTTCTCGTTGAGGTGGTCGTCCACGGCCGCGGTGACCACGGTGACCGGGGTGCCGGCCAGCTCGCGCTCCATGACCTCGACGCCCTCGGGGGAGGCCAGCAGGACGACGGCGGTCACGTCGTCGGCGCCGCGCTTGATCAGCTCCTGGATCGCGGCGACCAGGGTGCCGCCGGTGGCCAGCATCGGGTCGAGCACGTAGACCTGGCGGCCGGAGAGGTCCTCCGGCATCCGGGAGGCGTACGTCTCGGCCTGCAGCGTCTCCTCGTTGCGGATCATGCCGAGG
Organism: Streptomyces sp. NPDC005435; assembly: GCF_040703155.1. Lineage (NCBI taxonomy): Bacteria > Bacillati > Actinomycetota > Actinomycetes > Kitasatosporales > Streptomycetaceae > Streptomyces > Streptomyces sp. NPDC005435. The sequence continues at coordinate 568,675 of NZ_JBEXEQ010000001.1, read as the reverse complement.
AAGCCCACCTCGGCGGTCGGCAGCAGCCGGACCATGCCGTCCAGCATGCCGAGACCGGCGCGCAGGATCGGCACCACCAGCGGACGCGGCCGGGCGAGCTTCACCCCGGTGGTCCGCGCGACCGGCGTCTGGATGTCGACGGCCTCGGTACGCACGTCCCGCGTGGCCTCGTACGCGAGCAGGGTGACCAGCTCGTCGGCGAGCCGGCGGAAGGTGGCGGAGTCGGTGCGCTGGTCGCGCAGCGTGGTGAGCTTGTGAGCGACCAGAGGGTGGTCGACGACGTGGAGACGCATGTCTCTAACAGTAACCGGGCCCCGGTCCCGGCTCGCGTCAGCCCGAACGCCTCCACCGCGCCCACCCGGCCCCCAGTCCCGGCCCGCGCGGGCGGGGCCGGTACGGCGAGGTGTCCACGTGACCGGCCGGCCGCCGGGCCCCTGGCGGGTGCGGGCAGGTCCGGTGCGGCAGGGCGCCCCTGCGGATTCGGCCCGGCGCAGGACCACACGACCTGCGCAGACGGCTCCGGGCCGCCCGTCAGCCGACCCCCACACCGCGCCTCACCACGCCCAACCCCCACCGCAGCGCACCCCCACACCGATCGGCACCGTTCACACACGCCCCCGCCAGGGCCCAGCGCCCAGCGCCCCGCCACGCCACGCCCCTGTGAACGTTCCGTCGGCGGGCCTTCGCGGCGTACGGTCCTGTGTGCAAGGCCGCGGGAAAAGCCCCGGTGAGCAGGACCGCGTCCGCCTCCGCCGTGACGGGAGGGGCGGGCGTGCGTAGGTGCCCGGAAAGCCGCGTACGATCCGCAGGTGGCGGCGACGGGCGTGCTGGTGAGTCCCCATGGACGCACGATCGAAACAGCGAGACACAGGGAGCCGAAGACGTCCCCTGACGGACTTGTTTCTGCCACGATTCCCAGTGGGCGGACCCCGGGGCGACAACCCCGTCCGTCCAGAGACCTCCGCCGGGGGGACCGCCAACCGGCACACCTATGACCAGTGGGAGAGTCACGGTGTACTTCGCCGCACTGCTCGCGCGCACCGAAGACGGGTGGGAAGCGAGCGACACGGAGCTCGACGATGTGGAGACCCTGTCGGATCTGGCCGACCTGGCCCGCGAGTCCTCGCCCGAGGAGGACACGGTCCTCGTCCTGATCGAGCAGGAGGACTCCTGGTTCGGCGTCGTCCGCGTGGACGGCGAGGAGGACCCCCGTATCTACGTCTCGGACGCGGCCGCCGCCGCCCGCAGCGCGTACGGCGAGCTGCTGCTCACCGACGAGCTGCTGGGCCGCGAACCGGGCGCGGACGACGGCCCCGACCTGGACTCGCTGGACCTCGACGGCACGGAGGACGGCGAGAACGAGGAGGACGACGACGAGGACACCCCGTCCGCCGACGCCGTCCCGCACAGCCCCGTGGGCGACCGCGAGATCCTCGACGACCTCGGCATCGGGGAGAAGGAGCTGCGCGCGCTCGGCGCCGACGACGCGCTCGGCGCGATCGCCGAGGCGCTGGGCGCCTCGGAGGTGCTGGAGACCGTCCGCTGACCGCCCCCGACGAAACCCGGGGCACGTCCGGCCCCGGACCCGGCACCGAACCCGTACCCGACCCCGTGCGCGCCCCCTGGCAGCCCGCCATGCGGCTCGCGCTGGCCGAGGCCGGGCGGGCCGCGCTCGGCGGGGACGTACCCGTGGGCGCCGTCGTCCTGTCCCCGGACGGTACGACGGTGCTCGCCACCGGGCACAACGAGCGCGAGGCCACCGGCGACCCCACGGCCCACGCGGAGATCCTCGCGCTGCGCCGGGCCGCCCGGGTGCTCGGCGAGTGGCGGCTGACCGGCTGCACGCTCGTCGTCACCCTGGAGCCCTGCACGATGTGCGGGGGCGCCCTCCAGCAGTCCCGGCTCGACCGGGTGGTCTACGGCGCCCGCGACGACAAGGCGGGCGCGGCGGGCTCCCTGTGGGACGTGCTGCGCGACCGGCGCCTCAACCACCGCCCCGAGGTGATCGAGGGCGTGCTCGCCGAGGAGTGCGGACGGCTGCTCACGGACTTCTTCCGGGACCGCTGAACCGGGCGCCGCGGCCCTGCCCCGGGGCCCCGCGGCAACCGATTTCAGACCATGCCCCACCTTGCTGTAAGGTCTCCCTCGGTAGCGTGTCCGAGCGGCCGAAGGAGCTCGCCTCGAAAGCGAGTGTGGCGTAACCCGTCACCGAGGGTTCAAATCCCTCCGCTACCGCCGAAGAAGGGCCCCGTCGAGAGACGGGGCCCTTCGTGCGTCCGGCCCCGGGCGTCAACTGCCGGGGCCCGGGCGCGCGTTGATCCCCAAAAAAGATCGTGACGGTTACACTCGCCGCTTGCGGCAGGGGCTCATGGGGGCCGAGGGACAGCCGAGGGACAGGGGAGGCCGCGGTGGCGGTGAACGCGAAGAAGATCATCGTGTACGCGCTCGTGGTCTTCGCGCTGTACGTGATCATCACGGACCCGGCCAAGGCGGCCGGTTACGTCCAGATAGTCTTCGAGGGCATATCGGACGCGGCCGGGGCCATAGGCGACTTCATGACCTGGGCCGCCAACGGCGGAAAGAGCTGAGGTACATCCCATGATCCGGCACCTGGTCCTCTTCAGGCTCAACGACGGTGTCGAGCGCGACGATCCCCGTGTGGTCGCCGGCGCCGCCCTCTTCGAGGAGCTGGGCGGGGTGATCCCGGAGCTGCGCTCCTGGGAGTGCGGCTGGAACCTCTCCGACCGCCCCATCGCCTACGACTTCGCGATCAACTCCTCCGTCGAGGACACCGCCGCGCTCCAGCGCTACATCGACCACCCCGCCCATCAGGCGGGCGTCGCCCTGTGGCGGGAGTTCGCCACGTGGGTGATCGCCGACTACGAGTTCTGAGGCGGCCCACAGGCCTCCCGGCCCCTCGCCCCCGGCCCTCCGCCACCGACGGCGGGGGGCTTTTCGGCGTTTCCGGATACCCGAGTTGGGGGCGTTTGAGCCCAACACGGCGTGATGCGGTGCTTGCACACAGTGCACATGTCTTGTGATGCTATGACCGCTTTTGACGGATGATTGACCGATGAAGAGGTGGCGTTGACCGTGTCGGCCAGTTCTGCGCCGCCCCAGGCGGAGGCGCCCGCCCCCGCCCCGGCACCCCCCGAACAGCCCGCACCCGAGAAGCGCCGCGGCGCCGACACCCGCGCCCTCACCCAGGTCCTCTTCGCCCAGCTCAAGGACCTGACGCCGGGCACTCCGGAGCACACCCGGGTCCGCGGCGCCCTCATCGAGGCCAACCTCCCCCTCGTGCGCTACGCCGCCGCCCGCTTCCGCTCCCGCAACGAGCCCATGGAGGACGTGGTCCAGGTCGGCACCATCGGCCTGATCAACGCCATCGACCGCTTCGACCCGGAGCGGGGCGTGCAGTTCCCGACCTTCGCGATGCCGACCGTGGTGGGCGAGATCAAGCGGTACTTCCGGGACAACGTCCGCACGGTCCACGTACCGCGCCGGCTGCACGAGCTGTGGGTGCAGGTGAACAGCGCCACCGAGGACCTCACCACCGCCATGGGCCGCTCCCCCTCCACCGCCGAGATCGCCGAGCGGCTGCGGATCAGCGAGGAGGAGGTGCTGTCCTGCATCGAGGCCGGGCGGTCGTACCACGCCACCTCGCTGGAGGCCGCCCAGGAGGGCGACGGGCTGCCCGGGCTGCTCGACCGCATCGGCTACGAGGACCCGGCGCTCGACGGTGTGGAGCACCGCGACCTGGTCCGCCACCTCCTCGTCCAGCTTCCCGAACGGGAACAGCGCATCCTCCTGCTCCGCTACTACAGCAACCTCACCCAGTCGCAGATCAGCGCCGAGCTCGGTGTCTCCCAGATGCACGTCTCCCGGCTGCTCGCGCGCAGCTTCCAGCGGCTCAGATCCGCCAACCGGATCGAGGCATGACCGGCGCACGGGAGCACAAACCCGAAAACCGCAGGTAGCACGCGTTCGCAAGCAGGAGCGAACGATCACCGTCCGGAGCGAATCACGCATCCGGTCAGATGCCGACAGTTGTGCGCCGAAAGCCCGTCAGACCGCCTTCTTCCAGGGGCGATTGACGTCTCACGTGTCGACATGTCACTTCAGCGCGTTGCCGACATGTGACATTCTGCGGGAAGCGCGTTTGCCGAGGCTCCGGCTCCGGTATTCAGGTGAAGGTCGCGTTGCCTCCAGGCAGCGCGCCGACCGTCCCGCGACCCAAAGGGGGTGGCATGTCCGCAGAACAGGGCAGCTCGAAGGTGCTCACGCCCACGAAGAGCGAGGCAGCGCCCAAGAAGCTCGACGCTCTCGACGTCCTCGACTCCTTCGAGGGCCCCACGGCTCTCGACGCCGCGCCCGCCGCGGCCGCCGCCCCGGCCCCCGTCCCCCAGACGGCGGACCTCGACACCCGCACCCTGTCCCGCTCCCTGTTCCTGCGGCTGGCCGCGCTCGCCGACGACAGCCCCGAGCGCGCCTACGTCCGCGACACCCTGATCGAGCTGAACCTCCCGCTCGTGCGGTACGCGGCGGCCCGCTTCCGCTCGCGCAACGAGCCGATGGAGGACATCGTCCAGGTCGGCACCATCGGCCTGATCAAGGCAATCGACCGCTTCGACTGCGAACGGGGCGTGGAGTTCCCGACGTTCGCCATGCCGACGGTCGTGGGCGAGATCAAGCGGTTCTTCCGCGACACCTCGTGGTCGGTGCGGGTGCCGCGCCGGCTCCAGGAGCTGCGCCTGGCGCTCACCAAGGCCAGCGACGAGCTGTCCCAGCGCCTGGACCGCTCCCCGACCGTGCCGGAACTCGCGGCCGCCCTCGGGGTCTCCGAGGAGGACGTGGTCGACGGCCTCGCGGTGGGCAACGCCTACACGGCGTCCTCGCTGGACTCCCCGGCCCCCGAGGACGACGGCGGCGAGGGCTCGCTGGCCGACCGCCTCGGCTACGAGGACACGGCCCTGGAGGGCGTCGAGTACCGCGAGTCGCTGAAGCCGCTGCTGGCCAAGCTGCCGCCGCGCGAGCGCCGGATCATCATGCTGCGCTTCTTCGCGAACATGACGCAGTCGCAGATCGGCGAGGAGGTCGGCATCTCCCAGATGCACGTGTCCCGCCTGCTCACCCGCACCCTCTCCCAGCTGCGGGAGGGCCTGGTCGCCGACTGAGGCGGCCGGCCCGAGGACGCGGAAAAAGGCGGCGGCGTGGAGCAGTCACTCCACGCCGGGTCCGCCATGAATCATGCGAGTCGGAGGGGCTCCTCCCGGAGCCCGTCCCTTAACTAAGCGCCAGCCACGCCACCGCGGCGACGACGGCCACGGCCACGACGATGCCGATGATCAGACCGACGCGCGGACCGGACGAGGCCGCCTGCTGCTGGACGGGCGGGGGAGCGTCGTCGACGAACGCGCGGAACATCTGGGTGCTGCCGGCGGGGTCGTAATTGCCCTGCGGGCCCTGGGTGTTAGCCATGGGCCGAGACACTAGCGAATCCCCGGTTGCGGCCCAAGTGCGGGGCCACCGGGACAGACGCGGGCACGTCACCCGCAGCCCGCCCGCAGCCACCTGCGCATTTACGATCGCAATACTTGCCTTTGCCAAGTTTTTGCGCCGAACCACCCCTGTTTATTTGCCTGTGGCAACCAAACACTCTTATGGTTGCCCCAAGCAACGAATACGGGAGGTGTGATGGCCGAGCAGGCGCAGTTCCTGGAACTGGCACGTCAGCTCAGTGCCGTCGGCGCCGTGAAACGCGATCTGGGGCGCATCCTGCCCCCCGACTGCCCGGCCGGCTCCGCCGCCGTGCTGACGCTGCTCGGCCGGCACGGGGCCATGCGCATGAGCAGGCTCGCCGAGCTGCTCGCCGTGGACATGTCGGTCACGAGCCGGCATGTCGCGCACGTCGCGGCCCGCGGCTGGATCGAACGGTCACCGGACCCCGCCGACAAGCGCTCGCGCATCCTGCGCCTGACTCCGGCCGGAGCCCGGCAGCTCGACGAGCTGTCGCTGCGCACCGGACGGCTGCTGGCCGAGCGGCTGAGCGACTGGACCGACGACGAGGTCGGCCAGCTCATCCGGCTGATGACCCGGCTGCGCGCGTCCTTCGGGGACTGCCGCAGCGGGCTGCCGAGACAGAGCGCCCCCGTAGTCGAGGAAACCCGTACACCCGCGAACACGTAAGAAAAGGAAGCCCATGGCAACGACCACACCGGCCGGTGTGCGGGCTCACGCCAAGCACGGGGGTGGCGCCGACCACGCCCCGATGTCCCACCGGCAGATCATGGAGGCGCTCTCCGGGCTGCTGCTCGGCATGTTCGTGGCGATCCTGTCGTCCACGATCGTCTCCAACGCCCTGCCGCACATCATCGGAGACCTCGGCGGCGGCCAGTCCGCCTACACCTGGGTGGTCACCGCCGCCCTGCTGTCGATGACGGCGGCCACCCCCCTGTGGGGCAAGCTCGCCGACCTGTACAGCAAGAAGGCCCTCGTCCAGATAGCCCTGGTCATCTATGTCCTCGGCTCGATGGCGGCCGGCCTGTCGCAGAACGCCGGCACGCTGATCGCCTGCCGTGTCGTCCAGGGCATCGGCGTCGGCGGTCTGTCCGCCCTGGCGCAGATCGTCATGGCGGCGATGATCTCCCCGCGCGAGCGCGGCCGTTACTCCGGCTACCTCGGCGCCACCTTCGCGGTCGCGACCGTCGGCGGCCCGCTGCTCGGCGGTGTCATCACCGACACCTCCTGGCTGGGCTGGCGCTGGTGCTTCTACGTCGGCGTCCCCTTCGCCGTCATCGCGCTGATCGTGCTCCAGAAGACCCTGCACCTGCCCGTCGTGAAGCGGGACGTGAAGGTCGACTGGGGCGGCGCGTTCCTGATCTCGGCGGCCGTCTCGCTGCTGCTGATCTGGGTCACCTTCGCCGGTGACAAGTACGACTGGATCTCCTGGCAGACCTGGACGATGATCGCCGGCGCGATCGTGCTCGGCGCGCTGTTCGTGCTCGTGGAGGCCAAGGCCAGCGAGCCGATCATCCCGCTGCGGCTGTTCAGGAACCGCACCATCACGCTCGCCTCGCTCGCCTCGCTGTTCGTCGGCGTCGCGATGTTCAGCGGCACCGTGTTCTTCAGCCAGTACTTCCAGCTGGCCCGCGACAAGTCCCCGACCATGTCGGGCGTGCTGACCATCCCGATGATCGGCGGTCTGTTCATCTCCTCGACCGTCTCGGGGCAGTTCATCACCCGCACCGGGCGCTGGAAGGCGTGGCTGGTCAGCGGTGGCGTCCTGGTCACGGCCGGCCTGCTGCTGCTCGGCGGCATCCGGTACGACACGGACTACTGGAAGATGGCCGTCTTCATGGCCCTGCTGGGTCTCGGCATCGGCATGATGATGCAGAACCTGGTGCTCGCCACGCAGAACCAGGTGTCCCCCGCGGACCTCGGCTCCGCCAGCTCCACGGTCACCTTCTTCCGCTCCCTCGGCGGCGCGATGGGCGTCTCGGCGCTCGGCGCGGTGATGGCCCACCGGATCACGCACTACGTCAAGGACGGCGTCTCCGCCCTCAGCCCGAAGTACCAGGCCGCGCTGGCCGGTTCCAGCTCGACCGACACCATCCCGGACATGAACAAGCTGCCCGCGCCGCTGCGCACGCTCATGGAGAGCGCGTACGGCCACGGCATCGCGGACGTGTTCTTCATCGCGGGCCTGCTCGCGGCGGTCGCCTTCCTGATCACGCTGTTCATCAAGGAGGTCCCGCTGCGGACCAAGGGCGCGCTGGCGCAGAGCACCGAGTCCGAGGCCCCGATCGACCCGGCCGCCGCTCCGGTGGTCGCCGAGTCCCAGGAGGTCCCGGTGCTGGTGGGTGCCATCGGCGAGGCGGAGCCGCAGGGCGAGGGCATGGCCGCGGTCACCGCGCCCGCCGCCGCCACCGCCTCCGTCGCCGGGTCCGAGACGGGCTCCGGCGGGGGCATCCCGGTCGGCGGGCACGTCCGGGGCGCCGAGAGCGCGCCGGTCCCGCAGGCCGCCGTCACGCTGATCTCGCTGACCGGGCGCCAGCTCGGCCGCGCGGTCGCCCAGGCCGACGGCTCGTACAGCGTCCGGGCGCCGGGCGCCGGCTCGTACGTCCTCATCGCCTCCGCCGACGGCTACCAGCCGCAGGCCTCCACCGTGGTGGTGGGCGAGGAGCCGCTGACCTACGACATCCTGCTCAGCGGCACCAGCGGGCTGACCGGTGTGGTGCGGGCCTCCGGGAGCGCGCTGCCGGTCAAGGACGCGATGGTCGTCGTCACCGATGTGCGCGGGGACCTGCTGGCCGCCGCGCAGACCGGTGAGCAGGGCGAGTTCGGGTTCACCGAGCTGGTGCCCGGCACGGTGACGGTCGCGGTCAACGCCGTCGGCTACCGGCCGCGGGCGCTGCCCGTGGAGGTCGCCACCACCGGGGTCACCCGCGTGGAGGTCGACCTGGACACCGGCGCGCTGCTCAGCGGTGTCGTCCGGGCCCCGCACGGGCCGCTGGCCGACGCCCGCGTCACCCTGGTCGACCAGGCGGGCAACGTGGTCGGCACCGCCACCACCGGTTCGGACGGCGCGTACGCCTTCACCGACCTGGACGGCGGCGACTACACCGTGATCGCCACGGGGTACCCGCCGGTGGCCACCGCGCTGACCGTCTCCGGTACCGGCACGGACGGCCACGACATCGAACTCGCCCATCCCGGCGAGTAGTTCACCCGACCGGCCCGTGGCCCGCCTTCGCCGGCGGGCCACGGGCCGGTCCCCTGACCGACGCGCGCTCAGCCGCGCAGGGAGAAGAACGCCATGGCACTGACCGCGAGAATCCGCACCCGTGACGGCTGGGCCGTCTCGCACGCGGTGGTCACGGTGGCCGACATGACCGGTGCGCAGGTGCTGCGGGCCGAGGCCGACGCCGAGGGCGCGGTGCGCGACGGCACCGCGCTGGCACCGGGGGCGTACACAGTGATCGTGACCGCCGTCGGGTACGCGCCCGTCGCCTCCAGCGCGCTGGTCACCGCGAGCGGGCGGGCCGAGGTCGGCACGGTGACCCTGGCCCGGCAGGGCGGCACCGAGCTGCCGCCGCCCGGGCCCTGGACCATCGACCCGGTGCACTCCAGCGTCGGCGCCGTCGCCCAGCACCTGGGGATCTCCAGTGTGCGGGGCCGGTTCACGGAGTTCGGCGGGAGCATCGAGATCGCCCCCGACGACCTCGCCAAGTCCCGGGTGGAGGCGGTGATCCGGGCCGAGTCCATCGACACCGGCAACACGATGCGCGACACCCATCTGCGCTCCGCCGACTTCCTGGACGTGGCGCACCACCCGGAGCTGACCTACCGCTCCTCGGGCCTCACCCTGGCCGGGCCCGACCGCTGGACCGTGCACGGCGAGCTGTCGATGCGCGGTGTCGTACGGCCGGTCGACCTGGACCTCGCCTACCTCGGCACCGGCGCCGACCCCTGGGGCGGCACCCGCGCCGCGTTCCGGGCGACGGCCGAGCTGCACCGCGACGACTTCGCGATGAACTACAACCAGGTCCTCCAGGCGGGCATCGCCGCCATCGGCACCACCCTCCGCGTGGAACTGGACATCCAGGCGGTCCAGGGAGACTCGCTGCCGGCGCTCTGACGCGACGCGTCCTGACGTGAAGCGTCCTGACGCGACGTACGAATCCGACACGGCCCGGCCGGGCACCACCCGGTCGGGCCACTGTCGTCCTAGGGGGTGGTGTTTGGATCAGGTCGGCGCAGGTGACTCCGGTGCGATGGTGGCCGACCCGAGCGGGGTCTGGTGCGTGCAGCTGCAAGGCGGAGGAGGGAATCAACGCGGAGCGTTGGTGACCGACGACAACGCGGCAGATGCGCGTGCCAGGCGCCGCGTCGTCGGCCTGATCCAAACGTCACCCCCTAGGCTGCCGCCATGCCGAATATCGCGACGAACACCCGCGTGACGCTCGACGAGCTGCTGGACTTCGTACGCCCCCGCCACCGCGGGATCCTGCTCACCCGGCGGGGCGACGGCGGGCCGCAGGGGTCCCCGCTGACCTGCGGAGTGGACGACTCGGGGCGGATCGTGGCCGCCACCTACCCGGAGCGGGCCAAGACCCGGAACATCAGGAAGGACCCCCGGGTCAGCGTGATCGTGCTCAGCGACGACTGGAACGGCCCCTGGGTCCAGGTCGACGGCACGGCCGAGGTCATCGACGCGCCCGACTCGCTCGAACCGCTGGTGGAGTACTACCGCAACATCGCGGGCGAGCACCCCGACTGGGACGAGTACCGGCAGGCGATGATCCGCCAGGGCAAGTCCGTGATCCGGGTGACGCCGGAGCGGTGGGGTCCGGTGGCGACGGGCGGCTTCCCGGCCCGGCTGGTGGAGGGCGACTAGCTCTCGCCGCTCAGCCGCGCGCGACCATCGCCTCGATGCCCGCGATCAGCAGGTCCAGGGCGAAGGTGAAGTCGCGCTCCAGCATCTCGGCGACCGTGTCGCCGCCGCGCGCCTCCATCAGCTCGCCGGACTCCCTGACCATCTCGTCGGTGCCCGGGACCTCGGAGACGGAGGCCATGGCCTGGGCGAAGTATTCGTCCGCGCTCAGGCCGGTGGCGGCGATGCGGGCGAAGAAGTGCCCCTCGATGGTGCCGAAACCGTAGACGAACTGGAAGACGGCCGAGATCGCCCCCGTCACCCCGTGCGCGGGCAGGCCCGCCCGGCGCACCGCGGTCCGAATCGCCTGGGAGAAGGCGAGGGAGTTCGGGCCGATGTTGAGGTAACGGCCCGCGAGCGGGGACAGCCAGGGGTGGCGCACCAGCAGCGAGCGGTAGGCGGTGGCCAGCGCGCGCAGCTGGTCGCGCCAGTCGGCGCCGGCGTCCTCGAAGTCGGGCAGCGGCAGCTCGCCGAAGGCCACGTCCAGGGCGAGTTCGAGCAGGTCGTCCTTGGTGTCGACGTACCAGTACAGGGACATCGCGGTGACGTTCAGCTCGGCCGCCAGGCGCCGCATGGAGAACTTCGCCAGTCCCTCGGCGTCCAGCAGCCGCAGCGACGCGGCGGTGATCCGCTCCCGGTCGAGCCCCGAGGGCTGGCCCGCACGGGTGCCGCGCCGTTCCTTGCCGCCGAGCCACACGCTGTCCCGCGCCGACCGCTCCGCCTTCACCATCGGCGCACCCTCCTCGACATTCTCCCGGTCACCGGTCACGATGCCAGAACCGCCGGACGGCCCTCCGCCCGCCTACCCCCATCCTCCGCCCCTCAGGCCGCCGTGCGCTCCGCGCGCCGCAGCAGCGCCGCCGCCACGAACCCGCCCGCGAGGACGGCGGCCGCGCCCACCAGCTGGCCCTGCCCGAGCCCGGCCGACAGCGACCGTCCCGAGGCCACGGCGGAGCTGAGCACCGCGCCGAGGACGGCGACCCCGAGACCGTTGCCGAACTCGGCGAGCGTGCCGTTGATGCCCGCGCCGACGCCCGCCTTGTCCGGCGGGATCGCGCTCATGATGGCGTGCGCCATGGCCGGGTTGGCGACCGCGCACCCGGCGCCGATCAGCACGAGGCCGAGCAGCGTGCCGCCGTACCCGGCGGAGGCCAGTTCGGCGATGGAGACGAGCCCGGCCGCCATCAGCACCATGCCCAGCGCGATGGCCACCGGCGTGCCCAGCTTCCCGGCCCACTTCGCGGACAGGCCGGAGAAGTTGAGCGCCACGACGGTCAGGGCGAGCGGCGCGGTGCGCACCCCGGCCTCCAGCGGGCCGTAGCCCAGGACGAACTGGAGGTGCTGGGTGAGCAGGAACAGCGCCCCGCCCATCCCGAAGGTGATGAGCACGAGCCCGGCGACCGCGCCGGTGAACCTGCGGTCGCGGAAGAAGTGCGGGTCGAGCATCGGCTCGGGGACACGGTTCTCCCAGTACGCGAAGAGCGCGAGGACCAGGACCGCCACGGCCGCCGTGCCGAGGACGCGGGGCGAGGTCCAGCCGTGGTGCGGGCCGGAGATGACCGCGTAGACCAGGGTGGCCATGCCGATGGTGGACAGCAGCGCGCCGAGCAGGTCGGGGCGGCCGCCGCGTGCCTGGCCGGGTGCCGCCTTCGACTCGGGTACGAGCGCCGCCACCGCGATGACGCCGAGCACCGCGACCGGGATGTTGATCAGGAAGATGGCGCCCCACCAGAAGTGGTCCAGGACGAAACCGCCGATCAGCGGGCCCACCGCGAAGCCGAGCGAGTTGACCGCCGCCCAGATGCCGATCGCCTTCGGCTGTTCCGCGGGCGCGAAGATCTGCATGACGACCGCGAGCGTGGTGGTGACCAGCAGCGCGCCGCCGACGCCCATCCCGGCCCGTGCGGCGATCAACTGGCCCGTGTTCTGGGCGAGTCCGGCCACCAGGGAGCCCGTGCCGAACACCGCGAGGCCGGCGAGCAGCATCTTCTTGCGGCCGAAGCGGTCGGCGGCGCTGCCCGCGGTGAGCAGCAGGCCCGACTGCACGAGCGAGTACGCGTTGATCATCCACTGGATGTCGGCGGTGCCCGCGTGCAGCAGCCGGGTGAGCGAGGGGATCGCCACGTTCAGCACCGTGTTGTCGAGCAGCACGGTGAGCTGGGCGAGGCAGATGACGCCGAGGATCAGCCAGCGGCGGGCGTGCCCCTCGGGTGCCTGGGGAGCGCGGGGAGCCTGGGGCGCGGGCAGCTCGGAGGAAACGGACATGCTGTACACCGTATAGCGGTGACTATACGGTGTACAGCGGGTTTGTTCCGTGGCGCCGGGGTCAGCTCTTCTTCGGCTGGGTCAGGTCGTAGAAGGTGGCCGAACCGACCGTCACCTTGGTGAAGTTGGCCTCCACCCAGGTGCTGATGCCGGACGAGGAGCCGCCGCTGCGGCCGCCCTCACCGCCACGGCCGCCCATTCCGCCGCCCATTCCGCCGCCCGCGATGAAGTAGTGGATCTTTCCGTCGGCCACGTACTTCTTGAACTGGGCGAGGGTCGGGGACGGGTCGGTGCCGTTGAAGCCGCCGATGGCCATCACCGGGTCACCGGTGGCGAGTTGGTAGCTCGCGGCGTTCTGGGAGCCGATGGAGGCGGCGACCCAGGTGTAGGCGCCGGCGTCCGACTCCAGGAGCTTCTTCGCCTTGGCGGAGACCTTGGCGCCGTCGAGCAGACCGCCCATGCCACCGCCCGTCCGGCCGCGCTCGCCCATGGAGAAGCCGCCGGGGAAGCCGGTGCCGCCCCGCTGGCCCTTCGCGGAGCCGTTGCCGTTCTGGCCGGGCATTCCGTTGCCGCCCGGGAAGCCGTTGCCGTTGCCGCCGCCGTTGGCGTTGCCGTTGCCGTTGCCGTTCGGCGGGGTCTGGCCGCCCTGGCCGCCCTGCTGGTTCCCGCCCGGCCCCGGCATCCCCGTGCCGCCCGGGAAGCCGCCGCGCAGCGCGCCGCGCCGGCCGCCGCCCCCGAAGCCCATCGTGCTCGCGCCCGCCGGACCCGCCGTCGGAATGGAGCCGGTGTGCGCCGAGTTCACCGTGCTCAGCGTGTACGCCGTCGGACCGGCGAGCGCCGCCGCGAGACCGAGCCCGGCCGCGGCGAGGGCCAGCGGGCGGCCCAGCCGGCCGGCGAAGACCAGCCCGAGCGCCGCCACCAGGGCGCCGACCAGGACCAGCCACCTCAGCCAGGGCAGATAGCCGGACGTGCGGTTGAGCAGCACGTACCCCCACGCGCCCCCGGCCACCGAGGCGGCGGCCAGGACCAGCGCGGCCCAGGTCTCCTTGCGGCGCTCCCAGAGCAGCCCGGCGCCCATGCCGGTCACCGCGCCGAGGTACGGGGTGAGGGCGACCGTGTAGTACTGGTGGAAGATGCCCGCCATGTAGCTGAAGACCACCATGGTGATCAGCAGCGAGCCGCCCCAGACCAGGAACGAGGCGCGGGTGACGGACGTGCGCCGCAGCGTGCGCGTCGCCCACAGGCCGGCCACCAGCAGGATCAGCGCGGCCGGGAGCAGCCAGGAGATCTGGCTGCCGACCTCGTCGCCGAACATCCGGTCCCAGCCGGTCGTCCCCCAGGCCCCGCCGCCACCGGCGCCGCCCCGGCCGCCGCCACCGCCGACGCTGCCGGTCTCGTCGCCGCTGAGGCGGCCGAGGCCGTTGTAGCCGAAGGTCAGCTCCAGGAAGCTGTTGTTCTGCGAACCGCCGACGTACGGGCGGGAGGACGCGGGCCACAGCTCGACCACCGCGACCCACCAGCCGCCCGCGACGACGAGCGCGCCGGTCGCGAGCGCCAGCTGACCGAGCCGCCTGCGCAGGGGCGTGGGCCCGCAGACGGCGTAGACCAGCGCCAGCGGCGGCAGGATCAGGAACGCCTGGAGCGTCTTGGCGAGGAACGCGAAGCCGATCGCCACCCCCGCCCACACCAGCCACTTCGTCCGCCCGTCCTCCACCGCGCGGACGACGAAGTAGCAGGCCAGCGACATCAGCAGGGCCAGCAGCGCGTCCGGGTTGTCGAAGCGGAACATCAGTGCCGCCACCGGCGTCAGCGCGAGCACCGCGCCCGCGATCAGCCCGGACGCGGGGCTGAACCGGCGCCGTACGGCCGCGTACACGACCGCCACCGTGCCGACACCCATGAGGACCTCGGGGAGGAGGAGCGCCCAGGTGTTGAGGCCGAAGATCCGGACCGACAGCTCCATCGGCCACAGGAACGCCGAGGGCTTGTCGACGGTGATGGCGTTGGCCGCGTCCAGCGAGCCGAAGAAGAACGCCTTCCAGGACGTGCCGCCCGCCTGGACGGCCGCCGCGTAGAAGGAGTTGGAGTAGCCGTTGGCGCCGAGGTTCCAGAGGTAGAGCAGGAAGGTCGCGGCCAGCAGGCCGAGGAAGGCGGGGCGCGCCCAGGCCGGGTCCTCGGGCCGGCCGCGCCACACCCTGCGGGCGAACGGGGGCCGGGGGGCGGCGTGTTGGGCGGCCGGTTCGGGGCCGGCCGGGGCGGGTGCCTCCGGCGGGGTGAACCGGTCGTAGTGGGTGGTCATCGGGTGTCCCCCGGTCGGGTGATGGTGGTCGGGTGCGTCGGGTGCGTCGGGTGCGGGGCGGTCGGGTCGTCGTACGGGGTGGGGGAGTCGTAGGGGGACTGGGAGGCGTACGCGGCTTGCGGGGCGTACGGGGTCTGTGGGGCGTACGGGGCCTGCTGGGCGTATGCCGGCTCGGTGTCGTACCCGGTCCGGGCGTGCTTCGCGGTGGGGGTGAACGGGGCGAAGGACGGGGCCTGTTGGGCGGGTGGGGCCGGTTCGGCGCGGTCCGGGAAGACCCAGGCGCGGAAGAGGAGGAAGCGCAGGACGGTCGCCGCGAGGTTGGCGGCGATGAGGACCGCGAGTTCGGTGGAGTGCGCGGGCTGCGTGGTGGCCGCGCTCAGGGCGGCCAGGGAGCCGCTGGTCAGGGCGAGTCCGATGGCGAAGACGACCAGGCCCTGCGCCTGGTGCCGTACGGCCCCGCCCCGGCCGCGCACCCCGAAGGTGAGGCGGCGGTTGGCGGCGGTGTTGGCGAGCGCGGACAGCAGCAGGGCGAGCGCGTTGGCGACCTGGGAGCCGGAGAACTGGCGGAAGACGCTGTAGAGCAGCAGATAGAACAGGGTGGACAGGCCGCCGACCACGCAGAAGCCGACCAGCTGGCGGGCCAGTCCGCCGGGCACGTCGGAGATCTCGCGGTCGCGCGGGTCGTCGCCGAAGGGGCGGGCGAGGCGGTCCAGCGGGAGCGAGCCGGTGGCGAGCGCGCGGCCCACGCGCCAGACGCCCTTGAGGTCCTCGGTCGCGGTGCGCACGAGGTGCACGGTCGAGTCGGGGTCGTCGACCCAGTCCACCGGCACCTCGTGGATGCGCAGCCCGGCCCGCTCGGCCAGCACCAGCATCTCGGTGTCGAAGAACCAGCCGGTGTCCCGCACCAGCGGCAGCAGCACCTGGGCCACATCGCGCCTTATGGCCTTGAAGCCGCACTGCGCGTCGGAGAACCGGGCCTGCAGCGAGCCGCGCAGGATCAGGTTGTACCCGCGGCTGATGAACTCCCGCTTGGGTCCGCGCACCACCCGGGAGGCCCGGCTGAGCCGGGAGCCGATCGCGAGGTCGGAGTGGCCGGAGATCAGCGGGGCCACCAGCGGGAGCAGGGCGTTGAGGTCGGTGGAGAGGTCGACGTCCATGTAGGCGAGGACCGGCGCGTCGGAGGCGGACCACACGGTCGCGAGGGCGCGGCCCCGGCCCTTCTGCTCCAGGCGGTGCACGCTCACCTCGGGCAGGGCGGCGGCGAGGCGGGCCGCGACGAGCGGGGTGGTGTCGGTGGACGCGTTGTCCGCGACGGTGATGCGGAAGCCGTACGGGAAGGTGCGGGTCAGGTGCTCGTGCAGCCTGAGCACACACGGTTCGAGGTCCTTCTCCTCGTTGTAGACCGGGATGACTACGTCCAGGACCGGCGTGCCCGCGGCGTCGGCGGGGATGTGCTCCCGCGCCGGCAGGGTGCCGGGAGAAGAGTCGCTTCGCATGGAAGTGACTCTGGTCAGAAGCCCTGTCGCGCACGTGTGGTGACGCTGTGGTCCGGCTGTGAGTGAGGCCGGTGTTCCGGTTGACTGTGCGTCAGGGGTACTTGTTCCGGGCGGCTGGACGGCAGCGGTTCGCCCGGCGTCAGCGGCAGCCGGACCGTGAACACGGTGCGGCCCGGCGCGCTCTCCACCCGTACGTCACCGCCGTGCGCGAGCACGACGGCCCGCACGATGGCGAGCCCCAGACCGGTGGAGCCGGTGGCCCGGGTGCGCGCCGAGTCGCCGCGCGCGAACCGCTCGAAGACGTGCGGCAGCAGCTCGGGCGGGATGCCGGGCCCGTCGTCCTCGATGTCCACGCACATCCAGGGGCCGCGCGGACGCACCCGCGCGGTCACGGTGGTGCCCGGCGGGGTGTGGCTGCGGGCGTTGCCCAGCAGGTTGACCAGGACCTGGTGCAGCCGGGCGGCGTCACCGGTCACGAGCGCGGGCTCGTCGGGCAGGTCGAGCCGCCAGTTGTGGCCGAGCCCGGCGGCGCGCGCGTCGCTGACGGTGTCCACGACCAGCGGGACCAGGTCGGCCGGCTCGAACTGGAGCGGGCGGCCCGCGTCCAGGCGGGCGAGCAGCAGCAGGTCCTCCACGAGCAGCGTCATCCGCGCCGCCTCGGACTCGATACGGCCCAGCGCGTGCCGGGTGTCGGGGCCGACGGGTTCGCGGCCGCGCCGGGTCAGCTCGGCGTAGCCGCGTATCGAGGCGAGCGGGGTGCGCAGTTCATGGCTGGCGTCGGCGACGAAGCGCCGTACCCGTGTCTCGCTCTGCTGGCGGGCGTGCAGGGCGCCGTGCACATGGTCGAGCATCCGGTTGAGCGCGGCGCCGACCCGGCCGACCTCGGTGTGCGGGTCGCACTCCGCCTCCGGGACGCGCTCGCTGAGGTTCACCTCGCCGCTGTGCAGCGGGAGTTCGGAGACCCTGGTGGCGGTGGCGGCGACCTTGCGCAGCGGGCGGGTGGCCACGCCGACGATGACCGCTCCGGCCAGCGAGGCGGCGACGAGCCCGGCGAGCGTGACGCAGACCTCGACCAGGATCAGGGTGTCCACGGTGCCGTCGGCCACGGCGGTCGGCAGCGCGATGTAGAAGCGGTCGGCGCCGTCCTGGCTGTGCGCGTACCGGACGAGGTAGTCGCCGAGCCCCGGCAGCCGCACGGTGTGCCGGCCGTCGTCCCGGGGGACGGCGGCGAGCGCCTCGACCTGGGCCTCGGTGAGCAGCTGGGCGCGCATCCGCTGGAACCGGTCGAAGTCGTCGTTCTGCTGCCGGGCCACCGCCGCGGAGACGACCTTGCCGCCGCTGACGTACGCGGCGACGGCCGTCTTCGGCGTCGGGCCCTTGGTGAGCAGCGTGCCGACCTTCTGGGCCGGGGTGGCGGAGGTGTCCACCGGGGCGGCGACCCCGCCCGCCGGACCGCCGGGGTTCCCGGTGCCGGGGAGCTGGAAGGGGCGGCCCACCGCGCGCCGGGCGATGTCCGACACCTGGTGGTCCAGCTGCTTGTACAGCAGCTCGTGCAGCGCCAGCGTGGTCACCGTGCCGATCACCGCGGCCACCACGGCGATCAGCGCCACGGACGCGACGACGAGCCGGGTCCGCAGCGTGCGCGGCCGCGCGGTGCGGCGGCCGCCGGTCCGGGGCGGCCGCCGGCGCCCGCTCATGACACGGCGGGCTTGATCAGATAACCCGCGCCGCGCCGGGTGTGGATCATCGGCTCCCGGCCCGCGTCGATCTTCCGCCGCAGATACGAGATGTACAGCTCGACCACGTTGGCCTGCCCACCGAAGTCGTACGACCAGACCCGGTCCAGTATCTGCGCCTTGCTGAGCACCCGGCGCGGGTTGCGCATGAGGAAGCGCAGCAGCTCGAACTCGGTCGCGGTCAGGTGGATGGAGTCGCCGCCCCGGGTCACCTCGTGGCTGTCCTCGTCCAGGGTCAGGTCGCCGACCACCAGCATGGAGTCCGACCTCCGGTCGGCCGCCCCGGAGCGCCGGATCAGTCCGCGCAGCCGGGCCACGACCTCCTCCAGGCTGAACGGCTTGGTCACATAGTCGTCGCCGCCCGCCGTGAGCCCGGCGATACGGTCCTCCACCGCGTCCTTGGCGGTGAGGAACAGCACGGGTACGTCGGGCAGTTCACGGCGCAGCCGGCTCAGCACGGTCAGGCCGTCCATGTCCGGCAGCATCATGTCCAGGACCACGGCGTCGGGCCGGAACTCCCGCGCGGTGCGCAGCGCGCCCTGACCGTCCCCGGCACTCCTGATCTGCCAGCCCTCGTACCGCAGGGCCATGCTCAGCAGTTCGGTGATGGACAGCTCGTCGTCCACCACCAGCACGCGGACGGGGCTGCCGTCCGGCCTCAGCAGTTCGGTGCGCCCCTGGGGCGAGGTCGTGGTCATGGCGGAACCATGTCCGGGGCCTCTGAGAAGAGACTTTCGGGAATCTGTGATTTCACTGAGAAATGCGCGAGGGGTGATCGGAAAGGGGCCGATCAGGGGATTCCTTGGGAATTGGGTGGGGCTTCTTTGGGAGTTTGATGGGGAATTGCCGATCCGTTCGGCGCAGGGCGGGGCGCGTCAGAAGAGCCCGTCCTGACGGCCGGCCCTGTGTGCCGTGAACTTCCTTACCGGGACGGTCAGTTCACCGCTGTGCGGCGACTGTGGGGTGACGAGGTCCCAGCCGGTCATCAGCCGTGTGTCGAGGACGACGACTCCCTGGCCGACGACGGCGAGATGCAGATCGGGTCCGGCGACGGCGACGAGTTCTCCGCCGAGGGCACCGCCGGGGACCAGCTCGCGTACGGCGCCGAGGGCGGGTTCGGCCTCCCGGAGTCCGAACGCCTCTACGTGGTCGACGACTTGGCAGGGGGCGGGGGTGAGGGACTCGGGCCAGGCGGGAAGTGCACGTGCTCGGGCGTGCAACTCTTCTACTTCTACGGCGCGTTCGGCGCTGGTCGTCGGCAACTTGGCCCGTACGGCGCGCTTCTCGGCGTACGGCACGCGGTCCGGCACGTTCAGCGCGGCGCGCAGCAGCTCCTCGGTGCGGCGGGCCGCCATCAGGGGGCCGGTGCCGAGCCAGCTGAAACAGACGGCGCCCTGTTCGAGCAGGCGCGCGGAACCCCGCTCGGCCGCCGTGATGCCGACCTTGGTCATGCCGGGTCCGAACCAGGCGAGATAGACACGGTACGGGCGCGGATCGTCGGCCAGGGTGTCGGCGGCCACCGAATGGGCCCGGTCCAACCGTGCGCACTCCTCGCACCGGGCACCGGTGCTTCTTCCCGACACCGCCGCGCGCACCGGACAGTCGTTCCCGCGCGCGCCTGTACACCGGCGCGTGGTGTCCTCCGCCACGGCGAAGGCGACCCGCTTCCCCCGGCCCAGCGGACTGCGCCGCCCACCGTCCCACACCAGCGCGGGGCCCTCCGGGGTCCAGCGGAGTCCGGAGCATCTCCAGATGCGGGGGGTTGTCATGGGTGGTGAGGGTAGGGGAGGGCACTGACACCGGTGCTACGGCAGGGCGTACACCGGGACGCCGTCGGCCGCGTTTCCGGTCTGACGTACACATCCTCGTTTGATCAGCATGCGTACGCAGTCGTGGACGCGGTCGAGGGTGAGTCCGGTGCGCTCGGCTACCTCGTCGAGCTTGCAGTGGACGGGGCCGCGTACGAGGTCGGGGGCGAGACAGGCGGCCACGGCGTGCACGTCGTCGGTGACGACGAGGTTGCGGGCCCGCCAGGTCGCGAGGAGGTGTTGGGGGGTGAGGGGCGGGGGATTGCCGGTGGGCGCGGTCTGAGGCTGGGGCTGGAGCCGCTCCGCGATGAGATCGAGGGTGTCGGCGATCCGGCCGAGCACGTGATGCAGCCCTCCGGCTCGGGAGTCGAGGGCGCCGAGGTGCTGATTGGTGTGCCCGAGCTGATCACTGACCCGGCCGAGGTGGTCGTTGGTCCGCCCACGCTCCTCGTTCGCCCGCCGCGCCTGTTCGATCTCCTCCAGCCGCGCGACCGCCATCGCCTCGTCGGCCCGGATGTTCCGCTCCTCCAGCCGGACGATGGCCTCCGCGACTTCCTCGGGCATGAGATAGGCGGTACCTCCGCCGGCGGCGGGCTGCACGGGGGCGGGGTCGAGGGTGTAGGAACCGTCGCGCTGGATGGTGGCGATGACTTCGGAGACCCAGGTCTTGAAGGGTGCGCACTCTGGTTTGGTGCAGCCGTTGACGAGCGTGATCAACCCCTGGAGATTCACCATCCGCATCGACTTCTTGAGCCCGTGACCTGCAACGCTGCGCAAAGCGTCTGCTCCACAGATACTTCGCACAAGATCGTCGAGAGTGCGGTGGTCGTCCACTGAGACATGCCACAACAGGGCCTGTCGCGTATTCACGTAGCCCAGACTCACCGCGACATCCACCGCCACGAACCAGTGCTCACCGTCCGGCGCGGTCAGCCTCCGTACGCGTGCCCCGGTGGCCGCGAAAACGAAGTCGTTGATGTCGATGGCGTCCCGCGCCCGTGACGCGGCTGTGCCGTCCTGCTCGTACATCGAGCATCACCTCCACCCCGGAAGCTAGGGAAGCCGCCCATCAACGGCCGTACGGATGAAGCACGTTCACTCGATAGAAGACAGAGGTATCGATTCCGCACCCTTTCCCGCCCCCACCAGCGCGTTCTCCCCACCCCGCCCCCGCCCCTCGGCGCCGCGTCCGCGTGGCCGCCGTACCGGACGCCGTGACCCGCGTCGGGGCGGAGTATGGGTGACGTCACCGCCCCGCGAGGGGCGTCCGCCGGCCTCCCCCTGACGTCAGTACCAGCGGACGACGCCGGCCGCGCCCAGGCCGGTGCGGGCGGCGTGGTGGAGGACGCGGAGCGGGCCGTCCAGGAGTTCCTCGGCGTCGTGGTCGGGGCTGTCTCCCAGAGCGGTCATCCACTGGTCGATCCGTTCGACCACGTCGCGCCGCCGGGGTCCGGTCAGGGCCAGGGCCTCCTCGGCCTCGGGGAGCCGGGCGCGGACCTCGTCGGCGCGCAGCAGGAAGTCACCGAACCAGCCCGGCAGCAGCTGCGCCGCCTCGGGGCCGAGCGCGTAGGCCAGAGCGGAGAAGGGGCCGGCCTTGCGGGTCACGGCGGCGAACAGCCCCTCGTCCCCCTCGGGCGGGAACGCCCCCATCACGGCGTCGCCCAGCGCCTCCACCGGCTCGGAGTCGTCGTAGCAGCTGTCGAAGAACGCGCTCAGCCGGAAGGCGTCCTCGCCGGCCACCCAAGCGCCGGGAGAATCCGTGGACGCGCTGAACAGAGACTCCGTCCCCTTGCCCCGCCACCAGGCCAGCCCCTCGGGCACATGAACGTACGACGGCCCCGGCACCGGCGGCGAGGCCCGCACCGCCGCCCGCAACAGCTCGTCCAGCGTCCGGTCCGACACCGTTCCGACGGCCCACACACCCGTGACGCTCAACTCCGCCTCCATGTCCGGTCCACACCGGGCCCTGCGCGTATCGGTCAGAAGGGCAGTTCGAGATCGCCGCGGCCGTCGCTGTGCGGTCCCTGGTCCCACGGCTCCTCCCGGAAAGGCTCAGGATCGGGGACGTCGTGGCCCCATGCTTCGAGCGCCTTCCGGGCGACCCGCCGGTTGGGGTCGGCGCCGGTGTCCAGGACGGCGCGTGCGTGCACGGCGAGGTGATCGCGGTGCCCGGCGAGCGCGGGGTGCTCGGCGAGGATGAGCGCGGCGACGACGGCGGCTTCGCGCACGTCCTCGTGACCGTCCCGGAGGAAGGGCGCGACGGCCCGGTAAAGCCTCGGACGCAGCTCCCGGAAGTCCGCCACGACGGTGCCGGGGGCGAGGAAGCCGGGGAAGTACCGCTCCGTGCGGCCGGCAACCTCGTCGGAGGCGTCGTAAGCCGTGGAAGCCAGCCAGCTCAACAGCGTCGCGCGGAAGGGGACGTTGCGATAGGCCCGCAGCGTCATGGCCGCCGGGTGGGTGAGGACGCCGGCGACATACATCGCGACGGGGGCGGTGGCCTCATAGACGGTGTTCTGGTGCCCGGCCAACTCCCCCAGCTCCGACAAAGCGGCAACCTGAACCCCGGAATCAGGCTCCAACAGCCGCACCAGCACCCCGGGAAGGTCCCCACCACTCCCCAACGCCGTCTGGAGCGAACCCCAATCCGTCTCCGCCAGGACCACCTGACAAGACGGCAAGCCGGGCTCACCGGGCGCCCCGGCGTCGGGAAGACTGTGATCCACAGACCAAACCTAGACCGGGCCTCTGACACGGTTCCCTTCCGGCAGAACATCACCCTGCTCGGATTTCACCAGCCGCCTCATCGCGTCCTGACTCGCCGGCCCCAGGGGTGCCGGCGCAGGAAACGCAAGAGGCCCCGGATCTCTCCGGGGCCTCTTCGCTGTGCACTCGGCAGGATTCGAACCTGCAACCTTCTGATCCGTAGTCAGATGCTCTATCCGTTAAGCTACGAGTGCTTGTTCTTTTATTTTTGTCTTCCGTTCCGGCCCTTTCGGCCCGTCCCGGCGACAGGAAGAACATTACATGACTGCCGCCGTCATGTGAAATCCGTTCCGATCACCCACTCTGACCTGCGGAAACGTGGATCTGGGGTGGGGCGGGGCCGGCGTCGCCGGAGCCGGGCGCGGGGTGGAAACAGCGAAACGTGCGCGGGAACCGTGAGCAGGAAACGTGCGCGGGAACCGTGGGCGGGAAACGGGCGCGGGAAACACCGAAGCCCCGGTCCTGGGGACCGGGGCTTCGGGATGGTGCGGAGGCGGAGGGATTTGAACCCTCGATGGGCTGTAAGGCCCAAACCGCATTAGCAGTGCGGCGCCATAGACCGGACTAGGCGACGCCTCCAGCACAACCGCTCCCACGCGAGCGCGCGATCGGTGCGTGCAGATGATGACACAGGCGAGCGCCGCGTCACCAATCGACCCCCACGGTACTAGGCACGGGGGCCGCAGGGCAAAGGGCTTCTTTGGCGTGGCGGAGGACGTCACGGCGGACGTCACGGAGGAGGGAGAGAGGAGGGAGAGGGGAGAGAAGGAAGGGAGGAGAAGGGGAACGCGCGCACACGCCGCCGCGTCCTGCGCGCGCACACGCCGTCGCGTCCCGCACACACACGCCCCCGCCTCCCACGCGCGCACATGTTCGGGGTCACTTCCACGTGGGACCTCCCCCGTATCCGGCGCCGCGAGCCCGACCGGTGCCCTTAGACTCCCTCGCGTGACACCCCGCGGGCCGGTTGGCAAGATGGCCCGAGCGGTAGGCAAGGTGCGGTAACAGGGAGGAAGCGTCTCGTGAGCAGCAGGCCATCCCGAGGCGCTGCTCGCCTCGCAGCCATACTCGACGCGCTGCCCGACGCGTTGCTCCTGGTCAACGCCAACGGGACCGTCGTCAACGCCAACACCATCGCCCTGGAGACCTTCGAGGCCCCCGGCACGGCGCTCGTCGGGCGCGGGCTGCTCGATCTGCTGCCGCAGTTCGACTCCAAGCTGATCCCGGGCTCGATGCGCCGCCCCGACCACATGGACCCGCGCGGCCGCACGAAGCCGACGCGGATGGTCGCCCGGCGCACCGACGGCACCGAGTTCCCGGTCGAGGTCACCAGCGCGAACCTGGAGAACGGCCAGCAGGCGTACGACGGTTCCGGCTTCACCGGCGACGAGCTGCTGATGCTCGTCGTACGGGACCTGTCCGGGACCGTGGACACCGAGGCCGAGCTGGCCCGTTCGCAGCGGCAGACGGAGATGATCCTGCGGGCGGCCTCCGAGGGCGTCGTCGGTACGGACACCGACGGGCGGATCGTGCTGGTGAACCCGGCCGCCGCGCAGATCCTCGGCTACCGCGCCGGCGAGCTGGGCGGCAAGGAGCTGCACAACCTCGTCCTGCACTCGCGGGCCGACGGCTCCCCCTTCCCGTACGCCGAGTCGCCCCTCGCCGACACCCTGCGCTCGGGGCGCAAGCACCGGGTGCGCGGGCAGGTGCTGTGGGCCAAGAACGGCGACGAGGTCTCGGTCGACCTGACCACCGCGCCCGTGCGCGACGGGGACCAGCTGGTCGGCGCCGTGATGACCTTCACCGACCGGCGGGCCTACGAGACGCTGTCGGTCGAGAAGACCGAGCTGGAGAAGGCGCACGCCGACGAGCTGGAGAAGCTCTCCGAGGAGCACGCCTCCGACCTGACCGCGCTGCGCCAGAAGCACGTGGCCGAGCTGGAGGAGCTGCGCGAGGAACGGGACGCAAAGCTCGCTGAGCTGCGCGAGGAGCGCGACACCGAGCTGGCCGGGCTGCGCGAGAAGCACGAGGAGCGGCTGGCGGCGGGCGAGGAGCGGTACGCGGCCCTCGCCGAGCGAGAGAAGGACCGCTACGAGGCCCTCTCCGCCCGGCACGAGCAGCTGCTCACCCTGCTCGGCGACTCCCTGCGCGGCCCCCTCGACGAGCTGCGCCGCGAACTGGCCACCCTCGCCGCCGACGACGCCGGCCAGCTGTGGCCCGAGGCCAACCAGGTCCTGCACCACCTGTCCGCCGGGTACGCCCGCATCACCGCCCTCATCGACAACGTCCTCTCCTACCAGCGCCTGGACTCCGGCAGCGAGGACATCACCCGTACGAAGGTGATGCTGGACGCCGTGGTCGCCGCCGGTGTGGACGGCGCCGTCGAGCTGATCGGGCCGGGGCGCGTGCAGTTCGCCGTGCACGCCCCGCCCATCGAGGCCGAGGTCGATCCGCAGCGCCTGGCCACCGCGCTCGCCCACCTCGTGGCGGACGTCGCGGGTGTGGACGCCACCGGCAACGCGCCCGTCTCGGCGGGCGGTTACCTGGACAACACGGTCGTGGTCGCCGCCGCCCAGCGCGGGGAGGTCGCCCGGATCGAGGTGCGCGGGCCGTACGCCGGGGGCGACGCGGTGCACGAGCCGATCGTGCGCGGGATCGTCCGCGCGCACGGCGGTGTGCTCCAGACGCACGAGGTCCCGGGCATGAGCGGCAGCGCGTACGTCCTGGAGGTGCCGCTCGGCGGCGGTGCCGGGACGGTCGCCCTGCGGCTCCCGGCCGTCCAGGAGGACGCGGCCGACGAGGCTCCGGCTCCGGAAGCGCAGGACGCGGGTCGCCGGGTCCGGCGGTCCTCCACCGACGCGTTCCTCGACAGCGACCTGTCCGCCGCCGGTCCGGTGAGCGGCGACGCGGACGCCCCCGCGCCGACCGGACGGCGCCGCAGGCGCGGTGCCCCGGCCCAGGAGGAGGGCGGCCCGGCCGCGCTGGAGACCGCGCAGGCGGCGTCCGGCGGTACGGGACGACGGCGCGCACGGCCCACCGACGCCGGTGCCGGTGCCGGTGCCGGGCAGGACGCGGTGGCCGAGGGTGCCGTGACGACGGCCGCCGAGCACGCCGCCGGTACGGCCGCCGCGGCCTCGGGGCTCGGCGCCGCCGTTTCGCCGAGGGGCGTCCCCGTCTCCGGCGGCCGCGAGGAGCAGGCGGCCCTGCCGCCCGCGCTGCCCGCCGCCCCCGACCCTCGGGTGACCCCGGGTGTCCAGCCGACCGGACGGCGCCGCCGCGCGCTGGGTGCCGCGCCGGAAGCGGCCGGTGCCGCCCCGGAGGCCGCCGCCCAGGGGCCCCGGCCCGTCTTCGCCCTGCCGCCGGCCGAGGCCGACCGCACGCCGGAGCCGCCCGTGCCGGCTCCGATTCCGGCCCCGCTTCCGGCGCCTATTCCGGCTCCCGGCGGCGAGGGACGGCACGACTCCGCCCCCGCCGACCAGGCCGACGACCACACTCCGCCCCAGCCGCATCCCACGACCACGCCCACCGGACGCCGCCGCCGCGCGGTGGCCCAGCCGAGCGAGCCCACGGGGGAGGCGCAGGGGGTCGCGCGGGTCGCTCCGCAGGCCCAGCCGGGTGCGATGCCGGGCACGCCGGGTACGCCGGGTGCCGTGCCGGGGCTTCCGGCGCAGGTGCCGGCTCCGGGTGTGGCGCAGGTTCCCGGTCAGCAGGTCGCGGTCGCGGGGCAGCCCGCCGCCGTGGCCGCGCAGGCCGCACCGGTGCCCGGGCAGGCCGCCGTCGCCCCTGGTCAGGCGGTTCCGGCCGCCGGTCAGCCGGGCGCCCCCGTCGGTCAGGCCGTCGCCGTGGCCGGGCAGCCCGCGCCGGTCCCGAGCCAGGCCGTACCGGTTCCCGCTCAGGCGGTCCCGGTACCCGGTCAGCCGGTTCCGGCACCGGGGCAGCCCGTACCCGTACCCGGACAGGCGCTCCCGGTTCCCGGCCAGGCGCTCCCCGTTCCCGGGCAGGCCGTGCCGGTCGCCGGGCCGCCGGTGCAGGTGCCCGGTCAGACCGTCGCCATGGCCGGTCAGGCACCCGCCGCAGCCGCAGCCGGCGTACCCGCGCCGGGGCAGCCCGTACCCGTGCCCGGACAGGCCGTCGCCCTCCCGGCTCAGGCCCCCGGCGGCGCCGTACCCGCTGCCGGGCAGCCGCTGCCGGTGCCCGGTCAGGCCGCGCCCGTGGCGGCGCAGCCCGCGCCGATCCCGGCGCAGGGGATGCCCGTACCCGCCCAGGGGATGCCCGTCCCGGCCCAGGCCGTTCCCGCGCAGGCCCCGGCCCCCGCCGAGGCCGCGCCGCAGGCGGCCGCGCAGGCAGGGCCGCAACCGCTGCCCGCCGAAGCGGCCGCGCCCGCGTTCCCGCAGCCCTGGCCCGACGACGACGAGGACGACACGGCCGGGGCCGGTGTGCCCGCGCCACAGGCGTCCGCGCTGCCGCCGCGGGCCGCGCAGCCGTTGCCGGCGGAGGCGCCGGGTGCGCCCGCGTACGACCCGACCTCCACCCAGGGGCACGCGTTCAGCGTGCGGACGCTGGGCCAGGGCGTGCCGTTCGTCCGGCAGGCCGCGCAGGTGCAGCAGGCAGGGCAGGCGCAGCAGGCACCGCAGCCCGGTGCCACCCCGCCCCCGCACGGGACGAACGGCGGTGGCCGACGCCGCAAGCTGGGGACGCCCCCGGCCGCGCGCCCCGAGGCGCAGCCGGAGCAGCCCGGCAGGCCCGGTGCGGCCGCCGAGGCCGCGCAGCCGTCCCTGGCCGGAGCCCGCATCGCCCCCGGTACCGAGGGCATCGGGCGCTCGTACGCCATAGGGGCACCGGACGCGAACGCCGCCGAGGGGCCCGAGCCGCTGGACGGTCCCGGCGGTGCCGTCGAGGTCGCGGACACCCCGCGTCCGCAGCCGCTGGACGACGAGCTGCCCCCGGAGCCGCTGGACAACCCGCGCAGGCTGCTGGTGTGGCCCGCGCCGGACACCACGACCCAGCAGGCGCTGAGCGACCGCGGCTACCGTCCCGTCGTCGTGCACTCGCGCGAGGAGGTGGACGCGCAGATCGCCGCGTTCCCGGCCGCGCTGTTCGTGGACCCGCTGACCGGCCCCATCACGCGTACGGCGCTGCAGTCGCTGCGTCAGGCGGCGGTCGCCGCCGAGGTGCCGGTGCTGGTGACGGCCGGGCTCGGACAGGCCTCGCGCGAGGCGGCGTACGGCGCCGATCCGGCCGTCCTGCTCAAGGCGCTGGCGCCGCGCGACAGCGAGCAGCATCCGCCACGGGTGCTGCTGGTCGAGGAGCACGCGGAGATCGCGCTGGCGCTGACCGCGACGCTGGAGCGGCGCGGGATGCAGGTGGCGCGGGCGGCGAGCGACGGGGACGCGGTGACGCTGGCCGGGCAGTTCCGGCCGAACCTCGTCGTCATGGATCTGACGCAGATGCAGCGGCAGCAGGCCGGGATCGTGGACTGGCTGCGCACGAACGGGCAGCTCACCCGCACCCCGCTGGTCGTCTACACCGCGACTGTCGACCCGGGCGACCTGCCCCGGCTGGCCTCGGGCGAGTCGGTGCTGTTCCTCGCGGAGCGCGCGACCACCGACGAGGTGCAGGCGCGGATCGTGGACCTGCTGGCGCGGATCGGCACGAACTAGCCGTACGAGGCCGTACGGGACGGTCTCAGGGGAAACCCGTACGGAACGGCTCCGGGGAAACCCGTACGGGCCCCACCGCGCGGTGGGGCCCGTTCCCGTAAGGGGCGCGGGGGTCTCAGCCCAGCCGGGTCACGTCCAGCTCGCCCAGCCGGTGTGCCTCGCGGATCTTCTTCTTGTCGAACTTGCCGACGCTGGTCTTCGGGACCGTCTCCACGATGGTCCAGCGCTCGGGCAGCTGCCAGCGGGCGACCCCGGCCTCCTCGGCGAGGAAGGCCCGCAGCGCCTCGAAGCCGACCTGGGCGCCCTCCTTCAACACGACGGTGGCCAGCGGGCGTTCGCCCCACTTGTCGTCGGGCACCGCGACCACGGCCGCCTCGGCGACGTCCGGGTGGGACATCAGCGCGTTCTCCAGGTCGACGGAGGAGATCCACTCGCCGCCGGACTTGATGACGTCCTTGGCGCGGTCGGTGAGGGTGAGGAAGCCGTCCGGGGAGATGATGCCGACGTCGCCGGTCTTCAGCCAGCCGTCCGCGCTGAACTTGTCGGCGGGGCGCAGGGGTTCGGCGTCGGGGCCGTTGTAGTAGGCGCCCGCGATCCAGGGGCCGCGCACCTCCAGCTCGCCCGCCGACTCGCCGTCCCAGGGCAGGCGTTCGCCGCCGGGGCCGGTGAGGCGGGCCTCGACGCCGGCCGGGAAGCGGCCCTGGGTGACGCGGTAGGCGAACTCCTCCTCGGTGCCGAGGGCGTGGGCCGGCGGGCGGGCCACCGTGCCGAGCGGGGAGGTCTCCGTCATGCCCCAGGCGTGGCAGACCCGCATGCCCAGCTCGTCGAACGCCTCCATCAGGGCGGGCGGACACGCCGAGCCGCCGATGGTGACCTGGCCGAGGGAGGAGACGTCACGGGGCTTGGCGCGCAGCTCGGCGAGCAGGCCCTGCCAGATGGTGGGGACGGCGGCCGCGTGCGTGGGCCGCTCGGACTCGATCATCTCGGCGAGCGGGGCGGGCTGCAGGAACCGGTCCGGCATCAGCATGTTGACGCCGGACATGAAGGTGGCGTGCGGCAGGCCCCAGGCGTTCACATGGAACTGCGGGACCACGACCAGCGTGGTGTCGGAGTCGGTCAGGCTCATCGACTCGGCCATGTTGACCTGCATGGAGTGCAGGTAGATCGAACGGTGGCTGTAGATCACGCCCTTGGGGTCGCCGGTGGTGCCGGAGGTGTAGCACATGGCGGCGGCCCGGCGTTCGTCCAGCTCGGGCCAGTCATAGCTCTCCGGACGGCCGGCAAGCAGATCCTCGTACTCGTGCACGCGCGCGGTGGCGCCGGCCAGCGGGGCGCGGTCACCGGGGCCCGCCACCACGATGTGCTCCACGGTGGGGAGTTGGGGCAGCAGGGGTGCGAGGAGCGGGATCAGCGAGCCGTTGACGAGGAGCACGCGGTCGGCGGCGTGGTTGACGATCCACACCAACTGCTCTGCCGGGAGGCGGAGGTTGAGGGTGTGCAGCACGGCGCCCATGGAGGGGATCGCGAAGTACGCCTCGACGTGCTCGCTGTTGTTCCACATGAGGGTCGCGACCCGCTGGTCGTCCTCCACCCCCAGCTCGTCCCGCAGGGCGTGTGCCAGTTGGGCCGCGCGGGCGCCGATCTCGGCGAAGGTGCGGCGGTGCGGCTCGCCCTCCCCGGTCCAGGTGGTGACCCGCGACGATCCGTGGACGGTCGACCCGTGGGTGAGAATCCTCGAGATCAGCAGCGGTACGTCCTGCATGGTGCTCAGCACGGCGGGCGTCCTCCCCGGCAACATTGCCTCAGCGGAAGTAGAGTCGCGCTGATTCTGCGCACATACCGCGCGGTATGTCACTAGGGGGGCCGAAACTCGCTGGTGAGCCCCCCTTCCCGGCGAGCCGGATCAGACCCCCGCGTCCGACCCGTCCCGCCGTACGACGCCCAGCTCCGGGTCCTCCCGCAGCTTGCCGAGCGCGCGGGAGACCGCCGACTTGACCGTGCCCACCGAGACGCCCAGGAGTTCGGCGGTCTGGGCCTCGCTGAGGTCCTCGTAGTAGCGCAGGACGACCATCGCGCGCTGACGGGCGGGGAGTTTGGCGATCGCACGCCACATCGCGTCGTGCAGCGCCTGGCGTTCGGCGGGGTCGGCGACGCCGCCCCGCACCTCCGGCTCGGGCAGCTCGTCGCAGACGAACTCGTCCACCTTGCGCCTGCGCCACTGCGAGGTCCGCGTGTTGAGCAGCGCGCGCCGCACATAGCCGTCGAGCGCCCGGTGGTCCTCGATCCGCTCCCAGGCGGCGTACGTCTTGGCGAGCGCGGTCTGGAGCAGGTCCTCGGCGTCGTTCGGGTTGGCGGTCAGCGAGCGGGCAGTGCGCAGCAGCACGGGGCGCCGGGCGCGGACGTAGGAGGAGAACGACGAGTACGTGGTCGAAGCGGTACGGAGCCGGGGGTGCGGAAGGGTCTGCCGCGCTGGTGCGGCGGCGGCCGAGGCGCTGGTGCAGACGGGTGCGGTCATGACTCCCACGCTAGGAGCGGGGCCCCTCCGGCGGATCGCCCGCAGGTCCCGAAGCGGGGTCCGCCTCAGGTCGGAGGACCGGGCGCGCCCCCACCTCCTGAGGGTGGAGTACGGCTCCACCCGGTCTGAGGGTTGACCCTGAGGAGTCCTCGGGGCCGGCCCCGAGGCCCTCTGGCGATCATCGAACATACGTACGACCATCGTTTCATGGCCATCTTCCGCCGGCAGGTCACCACCCTGGCCCTCGCCCACGCCCTCTCGGCCGCCGAACGCGGCCTGGCCGTCATCCCGTTGTCCCGGACCAAGCTGCCGGCGCTGCGCTCGCCGCACCGCGCGGACGGCCCCGGGCGGCCGCCCTGCCACGGGGAGTGCGGCCGCCCCGGCCACGGCGTCCACGACGCCTCGGCCGACCCCGACCGCGTCCGGGACCTGTTCGCCGCCGCCCCCTGGGCCACCGGCTACGGCATCGCCTGCGGCCTGCCCCCGCACCACCTCGTCGGCATCGACCTGGACACCAAGCCCGGCACCGACGCGCCGGCCGCGCTGCGCGCCCTGGGCCTCAGGTTCCGGTTCACCCTCCCCGAGACGGTCGTCGTCCTGACCCCGAGCGGCGGCCGCCACCTCTGGCTCACCGGCCCGCCGGACACGGTCGTGCCCAACTCCGCGGGCCGCCTCGCCCCCGGCATCGACGTCCGGGGCGCCGGGGGCTACCTGGTCGGCCCCGGCTCCCGCACCGCCCACGGCGTCTACGTCACGGCCCCCGGTACGGCCCGGCTGCGCCCGGCGCCCTGTCCGCGCAACCTGCTGCGGCTGCTCGTACCGCCGCCCCGCCCGGTCCGGCGTACGCTCCGGCGCGCCCCCGGCGACGGCCAGGGGCTGCTGCACTTCGTCCTGACCGCCCACGAGGGCCAGCGCAACACCCGGCTGTTCTGGGCCGCCTGCCGCGCCCACGAGTCCGGCCTCGGCCCCACCCTGACCGGCCCCCTCCTCGAAGCGGCCCTGACCACGGGCCTGCCGGAACCGGAGGCCCGCGCCACGATCGCGTCGGCGGCGCGGGTGGCGGGGCGGGCGTTCTGATCCCGGGCGGGGCGTTGACGGGGGCGGCGTGCGCGCTCTCACGGGTGCGGGGTGCGCCCCG
Organism: Streptomyces sp. NPDC005435; assembly: GCF_040703155.1. Lineage (NCBI taxonomy): Bacteria > Bacillati > Actinomycetota > Actinomycetes > Kitasatosporales > Streptomycetaceae > Streptomyces > Streptomyces sp. NPDC005435. Next base: position 536,563 of record NZ_JBEXEQ010000001.1, on the reverse strand, counting down.
GTCACGGGCGGGCGCCGGCGGCACGGGACGGGCGCCCTGTCCCGGGCGGGGCGTTGACGGGGCTGGGGTGCGCGTCCTCACGGGCGCGGAGTGCGCGCCCTGATCCCGGACGGGCGCCGGCGGCACGGGACGGGCGCCCTGTCCCGGGCGGAGCGTTGACGGGGCTGGGGTGCGCGTTCTCACGGGCGCGGGGTGCGCGCCCTGGTCCCGGGCGGGCGCCGGCGGCACGAGGCGGGCGCCTTGATCCCGGGCGGGCGCCGGCGGCACGGGACGGGCGCGTTCTGACGGGCGCGGGGCGGGTGCCCCGGCCGTGTCCTCGCGTCAGTCGCCCGTCCCCCGCGTCAACCCTCCCGCCCCGCGTCCACCGTCGCCCGTACGAACTCCCGTACCCGCGCGCTGGTGTTGTCCGGCCGCCATATCGGCCCGCGCCGGATCGGCGGGGCGTCGTGCAGCGGGACGTAGGCGAGGTCGGGGCGCGGGTAGTACCGGCGGGCGTGCTCTCCGACGGGGAGGACGCCCCGGCCCATGGCGACCAGCGTCAGCATCTCGGAGAACGTGCGTCCGGCGGGCCCCTTCGGCACCGGGCGCCCCGAAGGCGTCCGCTCGGGCGTGCGGTCCCGTTTGAAGCCGGCGGAGGTGACCTCGGGGTACTGCACCACCGGGTGCTCGGCGAGGACCTCGACGGACACCGCCTCCTCCCGCGCGAGCGGATGCCCCGAGGGCACGGCGAGCAGCCGCCGCTCCGTGAGCAGCGCGGGCCCGCAGGTCATGCCGTCGAAGGGGTACGCGGCGACGAGCACGTCCACCGAGCCGTCGAGCAGGCTCGCGCGCGAGTCGGCCAGCTGGGCCTCCCGTACGGTCACCCGGCACTCCGGGTGCCGCTCCTCGAACAGCGTGACCGCCTTCAGCAGCGCGGGGGCCGTCCACTCGCCGAGGAAGGCGACCCGGAGTTCCCCGGTGATCCCCCGGCTGGCGTCGGCAGCCCGGCGCAGTGCCTCGGTCATCCCGGCGGCCAGCGGGGCCAGGTCACCGGCGAGCCGCCGCCCGGCCGGGGTCAGCAGGACGCTCCGGCTGGTCCGCTCGAACAGCGGCCCGCCGACCCGCCGCTCCACCTTCTTGATCACCTGGCTGACCCGCCCCGTCGAGACGCCGAGCCGCTCGGCGGTGCGGCCGAAGTGCAGTTCCTCCGCGAGCGCCAGGAAGGCTTCCAGTTCGATCCGTTCCAGCACGAGGTCCCCCGTTCGTTGAGCCAGGCTCAATGAACATAGAACGATCAGCGCTTGATGGTCTCCCCGCCCCGGCGGATCGTGGAACACACATCCACACGGTCTTCCTCTGGAGGGGAACATGCCCGCACTGCACGTCAAGGCCTTCGACCACCTCGTCCTCAACGTCGCCGACGTCGAGCGCTCCCTCGGCTTCTACACCGGGTTCCTCGGCCTGGAGCCGGTCAACGTGGACGCCTGGCGGGCGGGGAAGGCGTCGTTCCCCTCGGTACGGGTCGCGCCGGAGACGATCATCGACATGGTCGGCAAGCCCCGGGGCGAGTCCAACGTGGACCACATCTGTCTCACGGTGGACCCGCTGGACTGGGACGAGTTCCTGGAGTCGGCCCCGGTGCCCGTCCTGCAGGGCCCGGTCCAGCGGAGCGGCGCCCGGGGCACCGCCACCTCCGTCTACGTCCAGGACCCGGACGGCAACACGGTGGAACTGCGCTGGTACCCGCAGGACGCCTGATCCGTCTCGGCGCTCTTCAGTAATCGCTGTTCATGGCGGTCCGCACCTCCGCGAGGGTGGCGTCGGCGACGGCCCGGGCCCGCTCGTTGCCCTCGCGCAGCACCCGGCGGACCTGGGCCCGGTCCCGCGCGTACTCGGCGCGGCGGGCGCGGACCGGCGCCAGGTACTCGTTGACGGACTCGGTCACCACCTTCTTCAGCGCGGCCGACCCCAGGGCGCCGATCTCGTCCGCGATCTCCTCGGGGGCGCGGTCCTGGCACAGCGCGGCCAGCAGAAGCAGCGAGGAGACCTCGGGGCGCCGCTCGGGGTCGTAGTGGATGTGCCGCTCGGCGTCCGTCTTCGCGCCCCTGATCAGCCGGGCGGTGTCGTCCGGGCTCGCGGCGAGCGCGATGGCGTTGCCCCGGCCCTTGCTCATCTTGGTGCCGTCCGTGCCGAGCAGCACGGGGGCGCGGGAGAGCAGCGCCTCGGGCTCGGGGAAGATCCCGGCGCCGTACCGCTCGTTGAAGCGGCGGGCGACGGTCCGGGTCAGCTCCAGGTGCGGAAGCTGGTCCCGGCCGACCGGGACCAGGCCGGCCTTGCAGAACAGGATGTCGGCCGCCTGGTGGACGGGGTACGTGAACATCAGGCCGCTGACGGCCGCCTGCCGCGAGTGCGCGATCTCGTCCTTGACCGTGGGGTTCCGGCTCAGCTCGGCCACGGAGACCAGGCTGAGGAAGGGCAGCAGCAGCTGGTTGAGCGCGGGGACCGCGCTGTGCGTGAAGATCGTGCTGCGGGCCGGGTCCACACCGACGGCGAAGTGGTCGAGGACCAGCTCCTCGACGTGCCCGGTGAGGTCGTCCGCCAGGTCCCGGTCGGTCAGCACCTGGTAGTCCGCGATGATCACGAACGTCTCGACGCCGAGGTTCTGCAGCCGCACCCGGTTGTGCAGGGTGCCGAAGTAGTGCCCGAGGTGCAGCCGGCCGGTGGGGCGGTCGCCGGTGAGGATGCGGAACCGGGCCGGGTCCTGGGTGATCCGCTCTTCGAGCGGGGTGGGGTGGACGGTGGTGTCCGCGGAGTCTGTGTGCACGGGGTCTCCTGGTCGTCGTGAGCGCCGTCGGGACGGCACGCACCCGGGTCCGGGAGTACGGGAAAAGGGCCGTCCGTCCGAACGGCCCTTCCGTGGGGTCATGCGCGAGAGGCGGCCGCTCCTACGAGGAGCGCCACCAGCTGAGGCACGACGGGATACGCATGGCAGGAAGGATAACGCCGGTGCGCCCGGCGGCGCGGTCTGTCCGGCGGCCCGGTTTGCCCTGCGGCCCGGTTTGCCCGGCGTCGCGGTCTGCCCGGCGGCCCGGTGTCACGCCCCCACCCCCAGGAACCGCAGCACCGCCAGCACCCGCCGGTGGTCCGCGTCCGCGCGGGGCAGGTCCAGCTTGGCGAGGATGTTGTTGATGTGCTTGGCCACCGCGCTCTCGCTGACCACGAGCCGCTCGGCGATGCCCGCGTTGGAGCGGCCCTCGGCCATCAGGGCGAGGACGTCGCGTTCACGGGCGGTGAGGCGGTCGAGGGGATCGCTCCGGCGCCGTACGAGGAGTTGGGCGACGACCTGGGGATCGAGAGCGGTGCCGCCGTCCGCCACGCGCCGCAGCGCCTCGATGAACTCCTCTACGTCCGCGACCCGTTGCTTGAGGAGGTAGCCGACTCCGCTGGTGTGGGTGGCGAGCAGGTCGGCGGCGTAGCGCTCCTCGACGTACTGGGAGAGCAGCAGGACGGCGGTCGCGGGACGGCTCCGCCGGATCGACAGGGCCGCGTGCACACCCTCGTCCGTGAAACCCGGCGGCATCCGGACGTCCACCAGGGCCAGCGCCGGGTCGTACTCCTCCACGGCGGCCAACAGCCCTTGGGCGTCGCCCACTTCGGCCGCCACCTCGAAGCCGGCCATCTGAACGACCTTGACCAGCCCCATCCGCAGCAGCACGGAGTCCTCGGCGATCACGGCACGTCTCAACTCGGGCACGGCAGCTCCACGTTCATCGTCGTCGGTCCCCCTGCCGGACTGCTCATCCGGAACCTTCCGTCCACCGACCGCACCCGCTGAGCGAGCCCGGTCAGTCCGCTGCCCCGGGCGGGATCGGCGCCGCCGGGGCCGTCGTCGGAGATCACCAGCCGCAGTATTCCGCCCAGCCGGGTGACCGTCACCTCCGCCCGAGTCGCCTCGCGGGCGTGCTTGGCGATGTTCGTCAGCGCCTCGGAGACGACGAAGTACGCGACCGCCTCCACCGCCGGGGACTGCCGCCGGGGCAGCTCCACGCGGAGCCGTACGGGCAGCGGGGCGCGGGCGGCGAGCCCCGACAGGGCGGCATCCAGGCCGAGTTCGTCCAGGACGGCCGGGTGCAGTCCGCGTACGAGACTGCTCAGCTCCTCGATCGCCTCCTTCGCCTCCTGGTGCGCCGCGTCGATCACCTCCCTTGCCTCCGGCGGCAGTTGGGTCAGCGTGGCCCGGGCGATTCCCAGGTTCAGCGCCAGCGACACCAGGCGTTGCTGCGCGCCGTCGTGCAAGTCCCTTTCGATGCGCCGTCGTTCGGCGTGGGCGGCGTCCAACGCACCGGCCCTGCTCTCGGTGAGGTCCTCGACCCGCCGCGCCAGGTCCTCCTCCCTGCTGTGTCCGAGCAGAGCGGGCACCACCTGGCTCTCCAGCCGTACGAGAGCACCGGCCGCGCCCGGGACGGCGGCCAGCACGAGCAGTCCGGCCGCGGAGACGTACACCGCCTGTACGGAGTAGCCGAGGTGCCCGACCCGCCACTCCCAGGGCAGGGCGTACACCCAGGCCCAGGTGAGCGACGCGGCCACGGAGGCCAACAGCAGCCCTACGACCAGCACTTCGAGGACGCCGAAGAGCGTCCCGGCGAGGCAGTGGTACCCGGTCTGGCGCCACGGCCGCCGCCAGCCCGGGCCGGGGATGTCGATCCCGAGGAAGCGGCGGAACCGCCCGCGCTGGGCGACGGTCAGCACCGGCACGGCACCCGCCGTCAGCAGCAGTGCGAAGCCCAGGATCACCGGCGCCGTGCCGTCCCCTCCGGCGAGGGTCTCCCACACCAGGCCGGACACCATGAACAGTGCGACCCCCATGAAGAGATGAAGCGGCACCCCCAGGGCGAGGAAGGACGCGTCACGGGCCAGCCGGGTGAGGGCGCGCCGTGACCGGGGCGGGATTCTCATGGCGCAACGGTAGGCGGCCGGTACGGGGACGGCCATCCAACTTCCTTCCGTATCGGGGGTGTAGCCAGTGCCACCCCAGGTCGGACAGCGGCGTTACTGACCCGGGCCGGCGGAAACCGGAGGGTTGACCGTGAGCCCGAAGGCCGGGTTCACGACACCGGAGGAGACCTCCGTCATGGCCCTCGACCACCCGCTCCCCCTCGTCGTCCGCGCCCGTGGCACGGCCCGTTGGCACGGCCGCGTGCTGGCCGGCGCGGGCCTGGCCCTGCTGCCCTGGCTCGGCTACCTCGCCGGCACGCTCCCGCCCGCCGAGGCCGCCGCCTGGGTCGCGCTCGACGCGCTGGAGGCCGCCGCGCTGATCACCGCGGGAGGGTGTCTGCTGCGCGGCGACCCCCGGCACCGCGTACCCGCGGCCGCCGCGGCGGCACTCCTCCTCGCCGACGCCTGCCTCGACCTGGCCACCGCCGCCCCCGGCCCGGAACTGGCCACCGCGGCCGCCATGGCGGTGTGCGCGGAACTCCCGCTCGCGGCCCTGTGCGTGGCCGTCGCCGTCCGCCCCGTAACCCGGCGCGCGGAAGAGGCACCCCTCCCCTGAGAGTGCGGACGGTCGCACCTGCCGCTCGGCTCGATTCGTTTCCCCCGTTCATGACGGCTCGGCCGAAAGACCGTCACGCGGGGCGCCCCCGCGAGGAACCCGCCTGTTCGCCACTCCGTCTTCCTGGCGGGTCGCAGGCTTCCTGCGGCACGTAACCAGATGGCGGAGTGCCGCGGCCGTTCCGCACGAGTACAACGCGAAGGTCGGGGATCTCGTCCCAGGACCCGCAACCGACTAGGACGTGAGATGCCCACGTTGAAGCAGGGCCGCAAGGCGGCCGGATGGATCGTGGCAGCAGTGCTGCTGACGTCTGGATGCGCCGCTTTCGACGGCGGCTTCGCCGACGCCGGAGGGCCGGGCGCGTCCTACGAGCAGGCGTACGCCGACCACGAGCCGCTGCACGTGACCGGCTACCCCTCCACCGGCTCCCTGCTGGTGATCCAACAGCTCGTATGGGACATCGCCGACGGCAGGACGGACAACCTGCGCAAGCTCGCCACCAGCGACAGCACCGCGGCCGAGGCCCGCAAGACCGCCGAGAACTGGATCAAGGGCTACGGCACCGGCGCCCGCGGAAAGGTGACGGGCGACTTCTACGACTCCGGCTCCGAGCGCCAGGTCGTCGTCCTGTACTTCCACAACTCCCACCAGGTCCAGGAATTCACCGTCCGGCTCGATGGCGACCCGGGCAGCGAGAACTGGCGGGTCCTGATGAAATCCCCGGGCCTCAAGGACGCCACCCACGCCCCCACCTGGGCCCCGAAGACCCCGGGCGCGACCGGCTCCCGAACGAGCACCGACTGACCCCGCCCCACGCAGAAGGGGTGCCCCTCCCATGAGGGGCACCCCTTCTGACTCGTCTCTACGACCTCTGCGGAGGCGGTGGGATTTGAACCCACGGTGACATCGCTGCCACGACGGTTTTCAAGACCGTTCCCTTCGGCCGCTCGGGCACGCCTCCCCGCGCCGCCCACCTGGGGCGGAGCGGGGTACAGCGTACCGGGATCGCGGGGTGGAGGGGGCGGTGGGCGTCAGTTGTCGCCGACTCGGGAGCCGAGGGTGAGGTCGACCGTGTGGTCCTGGCCGCCACGCTGGTAGGTGACCGTCACCTTGTCGCCGGGCTTGTGGGTCCAGATCTCGCCGATGAGGGTCGGGCCGCTGTCGACGACCGAGCCGTCGAGCCGGGTGATGACGTCGCCCGGCTTGAGGCCGGCCTTGGCGGCGGGGCCGCCCGACTCGACCGCGGCGGCGCCGGCCGCGCCCTGGTCGGTGATCTTCGCGCCGTCGGTGGAGTCCTCCAGGGAGACGGAGGCGCCGATCTTGGCGTACACCGGCTTGCCGGTCTTGATCAGCTGCTGGGCGACGTACTTCGCCTGGTTGATCGGGATGGCGAAGCCGAGGCCGATCGAGCCGGACTGGCCGGAGCCGAAGCCGCCGCTGTTGGTCGACTGGATCGCGGAGTTGATGCCGATCACCGCGCCGGAGGCGCTCAGCAGCGGCCCGCCGGAGTTGCCCGGGTTGATCGACGCGTCGGTCTGCAGGGCGCTCATGTACGACGCCTTGCTGCTGGAGCTGCCGTCGCTGGAGGCCACCGGGCGGTTCTTGGCGCTGATGATGCCGGTGGTGACCGTGTTGGACAGCCCGAAGGGCGCGCCGATGGCGATCGTCTCGTCGCCCACGGCCACCTTGTCCGAGTCGCCCAGGGAGAGCGGCTTGAGGTCCGAGGGCGCGTTCTTGAGCTTGATCACGGCGACGTCGTAGCCCTGCGCGTGGCCGACGATCTCCGCGTCGTACTTCCGGCCGTCCGGGAAGGTGGCCGTCAGCTTGCCGCCGTCGACCGCGTCGGCGACCACGTGGTTGTTGGTGACGATGTGGCCCTGGGTGTCGAAGACGAACCCGGTGCCGGTGCCGCCCTCGCCGCTGCTGCTCTCCGCCTCGATGGTGACGGTGCTGGGCAGCGCCCGGGCCGCGACGCCCGCGATGGTGCCCGCCGAGCGCTTGACCTGCGAGGCGCTGCTGTCGGTGGCGGAGATGGTGGTGGAGCCCTGGCCGTCGTTGTCCTTGGCCAGGGTGTAGCCGATGCCGCCGCCGACGCCGCCCGCGACCAGCGCGGCCACCAGGACGGCGGCGATCAGCCCGCCGCGCCCGGAGCGCTTGGGGGCCGGCGGCTGGTACGAGGCGCCCCAGCCGCCGCCCGCGCCGCCGGCCCCGCCCGCGTCGCCGTGGGCGGGGGGCGGCCAGGAACCGTCGGGGGCGGGCGTGCCGTAGGAGTGGTGCGGGGCGGGGCCCTGACCGTGGGCCTGGGGGCCCTCGGCGGGTGCCGGTCCCGGAGCCTGCCCGGCGTGTCCGGGCGGGCCCTGGGGCAGCGGCGGCAGCGGAGTCGTCGGTACTCCGCCGTCGGATACGGCGCCCTGCGCGGAGGCAGCGGGAGCGTCCACCGGCACGGGAGGTGCGGACGGGGCCGGGGGTACCGCGTTGCCCTCGTTCTCGGTGCTCACAGCTCTTCTCCTCGATCCACGGCTGTCGTCGTCGGTCGCACTTGTTGTATGTACGCAGCTTTTCCCACGAGCCGTCAGAGCACCATAAGCGGGGGCTGTGGGTCCGGTGACAACCTTTACACAGGACATCTCCGGCAATACTTATATACGCATTAATTACCGCGTATCGCCGTGCCCGTCACGCGTACCGTTCACGCCTCCCACCGCACGTCGTGTCGGTGGCACGATGACGCCGTGACCCATGTATCACAGCACTCGATCCAGGTCGTCGCGCACCGGGGGGCCTCCGAGGACGCGCCGGAACACACCCTGGCCGCCTACCGCAAGGCCATCGAGGACGGCGCCGACGCCCTCGAATGCGACGTAAGACTCACCGCCGACGGCCATCTCGTCTGCGTGCACGACCGGCGGGTCAACCGCACCTCCAACGGCCGCGGCGCGGTCTCCGCCCTGGAGCTGGCCGACCTCGCCGCCCTGGACTTCGGCTCCTGGAAGGGGCGCGGCTCCGGGCGCGGGCGGGACGAGGAGCCCGACTGGGAGCACCGGCCCGAGGACCGCGAGGCGACCTCCGTGCTCACCCTGGAACGGCTCCTCGAACTGGTCGCGGACGCCGGGCGCCCGGTGGAGCTGGCCATCGAGACCAAGCACCCCACGCGCTGGGCGGGCCAGGTCGAGGAACGGCTGCTGATGCTGCTCAAGCGGTTCGGCCTGGACGCGCCGGAGCACCCCGCCGACTCCCCGGTGCGCGTCATGAGCTTCTCCGCGCGCTCCCTGCACCGGGTGCGGGCAGCCGCGCCGAACCTGCCGACCGTGTACCTCGCCCAGTTCGTCTCGCCCCGGCTGCGCGACGGGCGGCTGCCCGAGGGGGTGGGCATCGCCGGGCCCTCGATCCGCATCCTGCGCAGCCACCCGGCATATGTCGAACGGCTGAAACAGGCCGGGCACCAGATCCATGTGTGGACCGTGAACGAGCCCGAGGACGTGGATCTGTGCGTACGGCTCGGGGTGGACGCCATCATCACCAACCGCCCGCGCGCGGTGCTCGGCCGGCTGGGCCGGCTCGGCTGACCCCACGGCTTCCGGTCCGGTACGGCCCAAGAGTCCCGTAAGGACCGGCACGCGGCCCTTGACCCGGGGGCGGCGGTGGAGCATCCTCCGTTTCCCGGCCACACCACCGAAATCCGGCCACCGGGCCATAGGGAGCACAAGGGAGTGCTCCGGCGCGTTCGGTGCGTGTGCGGACGTTGCGAATGCGTCGCCGGAACAAGACTGACCGGTTTCCGGTACAGGCCAAAGGGGCATCCACACCGTGGCGTGGGGCGAAGGAGGTCTCGGGGGTGGCGTTGGTGGTGGCACAGGAGGTGCCCACGTCGTCGAGCATGGCCGTACCCCATGGCCCTGCGGGCGTGGGCAAGGCGAGGCACCGGATGCGGGCGCAGCTGCGCGGCGGCGGTGTGTCGGAGTCGGTCATCGACGACGCCGTGCTGATTCTGTCCGAACTGCTCAGCAACGCGTACCGGCACGGACGCCCCCTGGGCGGGGCCCCGGCCGGGAGCGGCTGGGTGCGGGCGGCCTGGCGGGTGGACGCGCGGGGACGGCTCATCGTGGAGGTCACGGACGGCGGCGGCCCGACCCGCCCGGCTCCGGCGAGCCCCTCGGTCACCGCGCACGGCGGCCGGGGACTGAGCATCATCGACGCGCTCGCCGACGACTGGGGCGTCCGGGACCAGGTCCCCGGCGAGATGACGGTCTGGGTGGTCGTCCACGCCGACGTGCACGATCCCGACGCACGCTGCGGACACCACGCTTTCGCTACGCGCGTCACGGCGGTGCCGTCGCTGCCGGCGCTGGACGGACTGGACTTCGCGGACGTGTTCGACGCCCTGGACTGACGGCCCCCGGGCGGCCCCCGGGCGCCCCGGAGTTCCGGGCCGCCGAGGGTTGTCCACAGGTCCGAGCCGCTGATGGCGCGAACGGCTAGGCTCCCCGCGTACCAGACGGAGCCGTAACCGGGAGACACCCACGATGGCCAAGAAGCGACCCCAGACGAAGGCCAAGCGCCCGCAGCCGAGCGGGGCCCGCTCCGACGGCGGACAGATTCCGGTCGTCGGCGCCCGGGAGGCCTGCCCCTGCGGCAGCGGCCGGCGCTACAAGGCGTGCCACGGCCGGGCCGCCGCGCACGCGGCGACCGAGCTGGTGCACCGCCCCTTCGAGGGGCTGAACGGCAAGTGCGACTGGGTGGCCCTGCGCGAGCTGGTCCCGGCCGCCACCGCCGCCCTGACCCTGCGGGAAGGGCTGCCCGAGGGCGTCCCCTCCGTCACGCTGGCCACCGTGCTGCCGATGGCGTGGCCCGCGCTGCGCCGCGACGACGGCTCGGTGCTGCTCGGCCTGCAGAACGACACGGCCTCCGGCGACATCAGCCGCGATCTGGCCGACACCCTGCTGCGCGCGCTGGAGGCGGAACCCGGCACCCCGGTCGAGGCCCGCCGCGCCCCCGCCGACGGACCCCGGCTGCAGGACCTGCTGGACCCGGCCGCGCCGCTGGACCCGGACGTGCACAGCGGCTTCGAGTTCTGGGTGCCGGACGCGGAGCACGCGAGCGCCGAGGTCACCGCCTCCCTGGAGCGGGCCAACGCCGCCGCGATCCCCACGGTGAAGCTGACCGGCGTCGAGTCGGCGTACTGGTGCGAGACCCCGGAGAAGAACCACCTGCGCTGGGTCATGCCGCACCCGGAGGAGCGCCTGCTGGACGCGCTGGCCCGGCTGCACGCGGCCGGACAGTCGAGCCTCGGCGAAGGCACCCGCCTGGTCGGCTCCTTCCGCGCCCACGGTCTGACCGTGCCGGTGTGGGACCTGCCCACCGGGGTCGGCGCCGAGGACATCGAGAAGCCCGCCGCCGCCTTCGCCGAGCGGCTCGCCGAGGCCCTCGCGGTCACCGAGCCGCTCACGCCGGAGGAGCGCCGGGCCCGTGGCGGACTGACGAACCGGCAGGTCACGCTCAGCTGAGAACGGCCGGGACGGCGGTGACCCGGGAGGGTGACGCCTGTCACAACTCCCGGTTCTGACAAGGCAATCGGTGGCCGAATGGCCGAGCCGGAATTTGCGAACCGCCGATCTCTTGTTACCGTTCCAGTAGCCCGGTTGCTGGTGCATCCCCCGTCGCCAGCAACCGGGCCTTTCCATGCCCGCGTGCCGGTCACGCACCCGCGGTGCGACACCAACTCCCTTGCTAACGGGGGAAGTTGCTCCCGGCCCGCAGCAGCAGTGGCGCGGCATCGCCCCGCCCGGCGAACTCCGCGACGGCCGTGAAGGCACCCGGAACGCCCCCGGCACCCCGGACGCGCACGCGCGGGGTCTCGCAGGTGGCGGGCTCGTCGTCGCCGTCGGCCGCGCAGCGCGTCAGCACGGTCCGGCCGCCCGGGCCCATGAGGCTCAGCAGGGCGTCCATCGCGTCACCGCTGGTGTTGCGGTAGTAGGTACGGGCCCAGGTCTCGCCGCCCCGGGTCAGCACACAGGTCTGCGCCTCGACACCGTCCGGCGCGGAGAGTCCGGGACCGCAGCGGACGGCGGTGGCCTGCCCGAGCCCCAGGGTCCGGCGGCGCTCCCGCCCGGCTACGCCGGCTTCCGGAGCGGGCGGGACGGCAGCGGGCGTACGGCCGGCGGACGGGGAGCCGACGGGCACCCCCACGACGGGCGCACCCGTGGCAGGCACACCCCTGACAGACACCCCCGCGCCGGACCCGCCGGCGGCGCCCGCACCGGAAGCGGGCGCGCCGGCAACCGCCGTACGCCCACCGGACGCGCCGGCGACCGCCGTACCGCCCCCGGACCGGTCCGGCCCGCCGGGCTGTCCCGACGCCGTGCCCAGCGGCAGCAGCACCGCCGCCACCGCGAGTCCGGCGAGGGTCGGCAGACGCGGCCGTACGGGGGCCCGGCCGCCGGGGCCGGTGGGGATGCGCAGCATGGGCGGAACATAACGAGCCCGGAAGGCAGTCCGGGCCCGCTGCCGCCCGACACCCCTACAACTCGGGCGCGCTCACACCCGTACGAGTGAGGGCCTCGACGACGGTGGGCACCACGGCCTCCACGTCGGGCACCCAGGGCCGCGCCGAGCCGGGCAGCGGGGCGCGCTCCCAGCGGACGGCGCCCTGGCCGGTCTCGGAGGGGGGCAGGGCGAGATAGCCGCCCTCGCCGTGGAAGCGGAGGGAGCCGGGGACATGGTCCTGGGCGTAGAGGAGTTCACCCAGTTGCTCCATGGAGTACGGCCGCACCAGGATCGCCCAGCGGACCGGCGTGGCGATCACCGGGCCGAGCCGCTTGCCGCGCCGGTCGAGCAGGGCGAGGGCGCGGGCGGCCGCGAGCGCGGGCAGGCTGACCGCGCACGGCGCCTGGCCGCCGGTGGCCAGGACGATCGGGGCGGCCGGGCGCCGGCCCCACCACCAGCGCACCATGCGCGCGTCGGTGCTGGCCGCGAGCAGGCCGGGGTCGAAGGGGTGGGCGCCGGGCACCGTGCAGTCCGGGTCGGGGCAGGAGCAGCGGGACGGGCCGCCGGAGTCCGGCGCCACGCCCGGGAGTACCGGCCACCGCCACTCGGTCGCGAAGGTCAGGGCCGCGCCGGGCAGATCCGGCCCGGACTCGTGCCTCCCGGGCAGCAGCCCGCGTCGCCTTCCGAGGATCTCGCGCATGAGCGCTCGTTCCTTTCCGTTGCACCGCTGGGCAACTCCGTTGCACCGCTGGCAACACCGTGGAATCACATCATGTGTCGATCACTTCACTCTGCGTACCTTGTGGCGCATCACGCCCCCGCGCACGGCAGGAAGAGCCCCCGGGGTCGAACATCGGCCGCGTCGGTGGTGCGTCCAGCAGGAGTACGGCTGCGGCGCGGGGGGTGGCGAAGCCTGGCGTTTTGCCGTCGCGCGTGTTTCTCTCCGCCTCCGCCACGGGAGGATGGGGCTCGGCCGTCGGTTGGTATGACGCCCGGGTCCGCCGCCAGGTTCCGGGCTGTCGCCCAACCGCCCCTGGCCTTCTCCGAGTACGTACCCATCACGACCGCTGTGACGCTCCGTGGAGCAGGGCCAGTCGACCGCAGAGGAGCCTTACCCGAGGCAGTTTCAAGCCAACTTGCCAGTAAGGCAAGGGCATCGAAGGAAAAGCACGTCAGACGCACGGACACCAGGAATACCGGCAGGACAATGCTGGACATCCCCTCACGAGTCCGTGTACATGTGGAGACACTGCCAGCGGCGCAGAACGACATGGGGGTTCGCGATGCTTTTCAGCACGACGCACCGGCCCGGAAGCCGAACGCCATGACCGCCCCGCACCCCGCGAAAGTGGCCGGAATCGATCCCACGGTTGCCACTCCCGCCCACACTGTCGCGCCCGTCCCTCCCGTCCCGGACGCCGCTCTCCCCCCGGACACCGCGCCCGCCGCACCCGCCGTCCCCGCCCCTCACGCGCCCGCCCCCGGCACCCTGCTCCAGGACCGGCTGGCCGGCTGGGTCTCGGACCTCACCACCCTCCAGGAACTGACCGAACGGCTGTGCCGCACGGGCACCCTCGACGCCGCCCTCCAGGAGCTGCTGCGCGCCGGGGCCGCCCTGGCCGGCGCCCGCCGCGGCCTCGTCGTGCTGGAGCCCGGCGACGGGAGCGGCCCGCGCACCACCCTCGGACTCGGCCTCGACCGCGCCGACATCGGCCACCTGGAGACCGTCCCGCACGGCCCGCTCCACCCCGTCCCGGGCGGCGAGAGCGTCCGCGCCGACCTGTTCGCCGAGGACGGCCTCGACCCCCGCCACCGCGAGGTGGCCACCCGTCTCGGCTACGCCGCCTGCTACGCGCTCCCGCTCGTCTCCGAGCCGGCGGGCACACTCGGCGGCGCCGTCTGGTTCTACGACGAACCGGCCGCCCCCGACGAACACCACCGTCATCTGATCGGTCTGTACGTCCGGCACGCCGCCGCCCACCTCGCCCTGCTCACGGAGGTGGAGCGCGCCCGCGCCCGCGCGGCGACCATCACCGAGGAGCTGCTGCCCTCCCGGCTGCCCCGGGTGCCCGGCGTCCAGCTGGCCGTCCGGCACCGCACCGGGCCGCACGGCGGCGGCGACTGGTACGACGCCCTGCCGCTGCCGGACGCCGCGCTCGGCCTCTCCGTCGGCTCCGTCACCGGCTCAGGACCCGGCGCGGTCGCCGCCATGGGCCGGCTGCGCGCCTCGCTGCGGGCCTACGCCGTGATGGAGGGCGAGGACCCGGTCGCCGTCCTGTCCGACCTGGAGCTGCTGCTGCGGCTGACCGAGCCCGCCCGCTCCGCCACCGCGCTCTTCGCCTACTGCGAGCCCGCCCTGCGCAAGATCACCCTGGCCGGGGCCGGACACAGCCCGCCGCTGGTCGTCGGGGAGCGGCGCACCGAGTTCGCCGAGACCTCCGTCTCCGCGCCGCTCGGCATGCTCGCCTGCTGGGAGGCGCCCAGCCTGGAGTTCCACGCCGAGCCCGGAGAGACGCTTCTCCTCTACACCGACGGACTGCTGCACCGCACCGGCGAGGCCATGGACCGCGCCTTCGCCCGGCTGCGCGCGGCCGCCGCGAGCGTCCCGCGCGCGCTGCGCGGCGACCCGGGCGCCGTCGCCGACCACGTCCTGCGCACGGTCCTGCCGGACGGCCTCGACGCGCGGGACGACGAGGAGGACGTGGTCCTGCTGGCGGCCCGCTTCGACTGAGCCGGCGCCCACCACGACGCCGCACGCCCCGCATCGACGCCGCGCCCCCGCCCCGTACCGACGCCCCGGTCCGTCCCGGTACGACCGTACGATGATGGTGGTTCCCAGCTCGGGCACGGTCGCGGACCTCGCGAGCCCGGGGAGACCACTTGCCGTACGGAGGAGGATCACGTGTCCGACGAGCTCAACCCGGAGACCCCGGAGTCCGAGGCGGAGGAGCCCATCAAGCAGCGGAAGAACGGCCTGTACCCGGGCGTCTCCGACGAGCTGGCCGACAACATGCGCGGCGGCTGGGCCGACACCGAACTGCGGGACCTGAAGCCGGTCGCCCAGGCCGCCGAGACCCGGCGCCGCCGCGCCGAGCTGTCCGCCCGCTTCCCGGGTGAGCGCCTCGTGATCCCCGCGGGCAACCTCAAGACGCGCTCGAACGACACGGAGTACGCCTTCCGCGCCGCCACCGAGTACGCGTACCTCACCGGCAACCAGACCGAGGACGGCGTCCTCGTCCTGGAGCCCGCCGAGGGCGGCCACCGCGAGACCATCTACCTGCTGCCCCGCTCCGACCGCGAGAACGGCGAGTTCTGGCTCTCCGGCCAGGGCGAGCTGTGGGTCGGCCGCCGCCACTCGCTGACCGAGTCCGAGGCGCTGTACGGCATCCCCGCCGCCGACGTGCGCAAGCTGGCCGACACGCTGCGCGAGGCCACCGGTCCGGTGCGAGTCGTGCGCGGCCACGACGCCGGCATCGAGGCGGCCCTGGCCGACAAGGTCACCGCCGAGCGCGACGAGGAGCTGCGGGTCTTCCTCTCCGAGGCCCGTCTCGTCAAGGACGACTTCGAGATCGGCGAGCTGCAGAAGGCCGTCGACTCCACCGTGCGCGGCTTCGAGGACGTGGTGAAGGTCCTCGACAAGGCCGAGGCCACCTCCGAGCGCTACATCGAGGGCACCTTCTTCCTCCGCGCGCGCGTCGAGGGCAACGACATCGGCTACGGCTCGATCTGCGCCTCCGGCCCGCACGCCTGCACCCTGCACTGGGTGCGCAACGACGGCCCGGTCCGCTCCGGCGACCTGCTCCTGCTGGACGCCGGCGTGGAGACCCACACCCTCTACACCGCCGACGTCACGCGCACCCTGCCGGTGAACGGCACGTACACCGACGTCCAGCGCAAGATCTACGACGCGGTGTACGAGGCCCAGGAGGCGGGCATCGCCGCCGTGCAGCCCGGCGCCAAGTTCCGCGACTTCCACGACGCCGCGCAGCGGGTGCTCACCGCGAAGCTGGTCGAGTGGGGCCTGGTCGAGGGCCCGGTCGAGCGCGTCCTGGAGCTGGGCCTCCAGCGCCGCTGGACCCTGCACGGCACCGGTCACATGCTCGGCATGGACGTGCACGACTGCGCGGTCGCCCGCACCGAGACCTACGTCGACGGCACCCTGGAGCCCGGCATGGTCCTCACCGTCGAGCCCGGCCTGTACTTCCAGGCCGACGACCTGACGGTCCCCGAGGAGTACCGGGGCATCGGCGTGCGCATCGAGGACGACATCCTCGTGACCGAGGACGGCAACCGGAACCTCTCGGCGGGACTGCCGCGCCGCTCCGACGAGGTCGAGGCGTGGATGGCCGGGCTCAAGGGCTGAGACTCAGGAACTGAGCCTCAAGGACTGAGGCCCAGAGGCTGAGCGCTCTCCCTCGTACGACGGCGGCGGCCGGGCACCTCACGGGGTGTCCGGCCGCCGGTGCGTTCGGGGGGGCCTGGTCAGAGAGCCGCCGGGGCGTGGTCGTGCAGTACGCGCTGGAAGAGGCGGCAGTCCCGCCAGGCGCCGTCGATGTGCAGATAGCGCGGGGCGAGCCCGATCGGCGCGAACCCGCACTTCTCCAGGACCCGCTGCGAGCCGGTGTTGTCGGTCAGCGTGGACGCCTCGACGCGGTGCAGTCCGAGCCGGTCGCGGGCGAGGTCGCAGACCCGCTCCAGGGCGGCGCTGGCCAGCCCCTGGTTCTGCCGGTCGGCGGCCACCCAGTAGCCGACGCTCGCGCTGCAGAAAGGACCCCGGGAGATGCCGGACAGGGTGATCGCCCCCGCGATCCGGCCGTCCGGCGTCTCGATGATCCACGGCGCCACGGTTCCGTCCGCACAACTCCGCAGCAGCCCCTCGATCCGCTCGGCCTGGCCGCCCGCGGTGAAGAAGGAGTCGGGCCTGACCGGCTCCCAGGGGGCGAGGTGGGCACGGTTGTCGGTATAGGCGGCGGCCAGCCCGGGGGCGTCGTGGGGGGCGAGGGCACGCAGGGTGAATCCACCCGTTATTTCCTGGTTTTGAATGAGTTCCGCAGACATGCGCGCACCCTAGCCGCGCGGGCGCCCGGTGGAACCCCTCATGCCGTAAGCAGGGAAGGATCTTTCTTCCACTTGAGGACCTTGTCGAAGCTCACCACCGTGCCGCCCCGGCCCGCACCCGTCCCGATGTGGACGTGATCGGCCAGCGCGCTGATCAGACACAGCCCCCGGCCGCCCTCGGCGTCCGCCCGCGCCGGGCGGACCTCGGGCACGGACCCGAACCCCGGCCCCGAATCGGCCACTTCGATGCGGCACTTCTCGCCGTCGAGGTAGGCGGTCACCCGGTACGCCTCCGAGCCGCCGCCGCGCACGCCGTCTCCGCCGTGCTCGACCGCGTTCGCGCAGGCCTCGCTCAGGGCCACCGACAGGTCGTAGGAGACGTCCGGGTCGACGCCCGCCGTCTCCATCGTGCCGATCAGGAGCCTGCGGGCGAGCGGCACGCTCGCGGCCTCGCGTCGCAAGTGGACGGACCACCAGATGCTCATGCTCCAGCCTCCAGGCCGCGGCTCGACATACCGTTACGTATTGCCGCCGCTCCGCGTGCGTAAGCCCCTCCGGAGCGTGAGGTCGCCCATAGAGCCGATGCGCGCGGGGGACGAATCGGTGTATGGCCCCGGGCGCCCCACGCGTGTGCCCCGCGCTCCGCCGGCGCCGTCCCGTCGCCTCCCCTTCGCTTTCCCTGCCGCCGAATCCGGCCACCTGGCGTACGGGGCCCGGGAGCGCAGTGCGATGATGAGCCCCGCCATGACTGCCCCCCACGCGCGCACGACGCGCGCCGGAACCCGGTTCCGGCTGCTGCGGGCCGCGGTGTTCGCCGCGGTCTGTGTCGTGCTGGCCGCGGCCGGGCACACCATGGCCTCCTGCGCGACCGTCCCGCTGTGGACGCTCGGCGCGGGGTTCGCGGGCTCGCTGCTGATCATGGCGCCGCTCGCGGGGCGGGCGCGTTCGCTGCCCGCCATCGCCGCACTCCTCGCGCTCGGCCAGACCGCGCTGCACACGCTGTTCGGTCTCGGCCAGCACACGTCCACGGCTGCGGCGGGCTCCATGAGTTCGATGGGGTCCATGCACATGGGCGGCATGGGCGGCATGGGCGGCATGGGGTCCATGCACATGGGCGCCGTGGCCCCGAGCCAGGACGTGCTCGTCGAGCGGGCCACCCGGCTGCTGTGCGGCTCCGCCCCCTCGACGCTCAGCCCCGGCCGGGCCTATCAGCTGCTGCTCGACGCACGGCTGATCGACCCGTCGGGCCACCTCCTGGGCACCCCGGCGGCCGCCGCCCCGCACGCCCACGACCTGACCGGCTTCTCCGCCGCCGCGCTGCCCTCGCTGCAGATGCTGCTCGGGCACGTCCTCGCGGCCGTGGCCGTCGGCTGGCTGCTGCGCCGGGGCGACCTGGCCGTGCTGCGGCTGATCGGGCTGTCGGCCCACGGCGTCGCCGAGGCCGCGCTCGTACGGTCCCTGCGCGCGGCGTTCGCCCTCGCGCGCGCCCTGTGCGCCGGGCTGCTGCCCGCCACCGGGCCCGACCCGCGCGCCCGCCGCGACGACCGCGACGAGCAGCCCGCCCCGCACACCACCGCGCTCCAGCACTCCGTGATCCGGCGCGGCCCGCCCGCCGCCGCGTTCCGCCTCGCCGCCTGACACGACGCGACCACCACTCCCCGGGAACCGGACCACCGGCACCACGCGGAGAGGGGCCGCCGTCACGCGGCGCGCGCGTGCACGCGTCGGACCGACCGCACGCGCACCCCTCTTCGTCATCGGATCTCGCTCAGAGTGGAGTGCTCTGCCATGCAGGTTTCCCGTACCACCGCCCGTATCGCCGCCGCTGCCGCCGTCGCCGGCACCGCCGTCCTCGCGCTGTCGGCCCCCGCCTTCGCGCACGTCACCGTGCAGCCCGAGGGCGCCGCGGCCAAGGGCGGCTACGCGGTCGTCGACTTCAAGGTCCCCAACGAGCGCGACAACGCCTCGACCACCAAGCTCGAGGTGAACCTCCCCGCCGACCACCCCATCGCCTCGGTCATGCCGCAGCCGGTGCCGGGCTGGAACGTGAAGGTCACCAAGTCCAAGCTGGCCAAGCCGCTCACCATGCACGGCGAGAAGATCGACGAGGCCGTCACCAAGGTCACCTGGACCGCCGACGGCAAGGGCATCCAGCCCGGCTACTTCCAGAAGTTCCCGCTCTCGCTGGGCGCCCTGCCCGAGGACACCGACCAGCTCGTCTTCAAGGCGCTGCAGACGTACTCCAACAAGGAGGTCGTCCGCTGGATCGAGGTGCAGCAGAAGGGCCAGGACGAGCCGGAGAACCCGGCCCCGACGCTGGAGCTGACGGCCGCCACGGACGACCACCACGGCACCCAGGCCGCCGCCACCGGCACGGCCGGCGCCCCGTCCGACGACAAGGCCGGCGGCAAGAGCGAGCAGACCGCGGCCGCCTCCGACAAGGACGGCGGCACCGACACCACCGCCCGCGTCCTCGGCATCGTCGGCATCGTCGTCGGCGCGGCCGGCGTCGGCTACGGCGTCCTCGCGGGCCGCCGCCGCACCGCCTGACCCACCCGTCCGCGCGCACCGGGGACGCACCACCCGTGCGGCCCCGGTGCGCGGCGGATTCCTCACCTTTCGGGAAGTTCTGCCATGCCCTCCATGCCTGCCCCGCGCCCCTCGGCGCCCCTCTCCGCGCGCGGGAAGACCCTCGCCGCGGCCGCCCTGCTCGCCGCCACCGCGTTCGGCCTGACCGCCTGCGGCTCCGGTGACGACGCCAGGTCGCCGGTCTCGTCCGTCTCCGAGGAGACCGACTCCGGCAAGGCCGCCACCGTCCTCGACCAGCCCTTCGAGAAGCCGGACCTGGTCCTCACCGACACCCACGGCAAGAAGTACGACCTGCGCGCCGAGACCAAGGGCCACCCGACCCTCGTCTACTTCGGCTACACCCACTGCCCCGACGTGTGCCCCACGACGATGAGCAACATCGCCGTCGCCATGAAGGCGCTGCCCAAGGCCGAACAGGACAAGCTGCGCGTCGTCTTCGTCACCACCGACCCCGGCCGTGACACCCCGGCCGAACTCGGCAAGTGGCTCAAGGGGATCGACCCCCGCTTCATCGGCCTCACCGGCGACTTCCCCACCATCAAGGCGGGCGCCCGCACCCTGGGCATCTCCGTGGAGCCGACCACCAAGGACAAGAACGGCAAGACCGTCTCGGTGCACGGCACCCAGGTCATCGCCTTCTCCCCCAGGACCGACGGCGGTTACGTCCTCTACGGCGAGGACGCCACGGTCGACGACTACACCAAGGACCTGCCCAAGCTGGTCCGGGGAGCGAAGCCGTGAGGCGTCATCTGCCGCTCGCCGCCGTCGCCGCGCTCGCCGGGACGCTCGCCCTCACCGGCTGCGGCTCGGACTCCGGCGGCCGTCCCGAACTGTCCGCCGGTGCCGCGTACATGCCCCAGCCGGTCTCGGCCGACATGGCCGCCGGGTTCCTCACCGTCACCAACAAGGGCGGCGGCGCCGACGAGCTGACCTCCGTCAGCAGCGACATCGCCGGTGAGGTCACCATGCACAGCACCAGCGGCGGCGCCATGACGGAGCAGACCTCCTTCGCCGTACCGGCCCACGGCCGGCTGGTGTTCAAGAGCGGGGCCGACCACCTCATGTTCGAGGGCCTCAAGCGCAAGCCGCGCGAGGGCCAGCGGGTCACGGTGAAACTCGGCTTCGCCCACTCCAAACCGCTCACCGTCGAGATGCCGGTGCGGTCCGCCACGTACAACCCGTCGACCGGCCACTAGGGAGGGACCATCGTGACCCGGACCATCACCCCCCGGCTGCGCCCTCTGGTGCTGCTGCTTCTCGCCGTCACCGCCGTGCTGTTCGCGGGTGCGGCGCCCGCCTCCGCGCACGCCGCGCTGACCGGCAGCGACCCCGCCCAGGGCGTGGTGGTCGACAAGGCGCCCACCCAGGTGTCGCTCACCTTCTCCGAGCAGGTCGCGATGGGCGACGACTCCCTGCGGGTCCTCGACCCCAAGGGCAAGCCCGTCCAGCGCGGCAAGCCCGCCAACGTCAGCGGCACCACCTACGCGGTCCAGCTGAAGAGCGGCCTGGCCAAGGGCACCTACACGGTGACCTACCAAGTCGTCTCGGCCGACAGCCACCCCGTCGCCGGCGCCTACACCTTCTCGATCGGGGCGCCCTCCCAGACCGTCGTCTCCGGCACCGCGACGGTCGGCGGCGGCGTGGTCGGCACGCTGTACGCGGTCGGGCGGTACGCGTCCTACGCCGGGTACATCGTGCTGGTCGGCGGGGCCGCCTTCGTGCTGGCCTGCTGGCGGCGCGGCGCCGGAGTACGGGCGCTGCAGCGGCTGGTGGTCGGCGGCTGGGTGGGACTCACCGGCGCCACGCTGTGGCTGCTGCTCCTGCGCGGCTCGTACACCACCTCGGGCAAGCTCGGGGACGTCTTCGACCTGGCCCTGCTCGGCCAGGTGCTCCAGACCAAGGCCGGTGCGGCGCTGGTCTCCCGGCTGCTGCTGCTCGCCGCCGCCGCGCTCTTCGTGGCGGTGCTCTTCGGGGCGTACGCGAAGGGGGACGAGGACGCCGAGGAGAGCGCCACCGGCGAGGAGGCCGAGGAGAAGCGGGACCTCGGTTTCGGGCTGGCCATCGGCGGCGTGGTCGTCGCGGCCGGGCTCGCGGCGAGCTGGGCCATGGCCGAGCACGCCTCCACCGGGCTCCAGCCGGGCATCGCCATACCGGTCGACATCGTCCATCTGCTGGCCGTCGCCGCCTGGCTCGGCGGTCTGACCGCCCTCCTGGTCGCCCTCTACCGGGCACCGGCGGACACCACGGTCGAGGCGTCGGCCGTACGGCGTTTCTCCCGGCTCGCCTTCGGCTCGGTGCTCGCCCTGGTCGCCACCGGCGTCTACCAGTCCTGGCGCCAGCTCGGCTCCTGGTCCGCCTTCACCGAGACCCGGTACGGACAGCTGCTGCTGGTGAAGATCGGCCTGGTGGCCGTGATGGTCGCCGTCGCGGGGATCTCCCGGCGGTGGACGGGACGGCTGACGGAGCACCCGGAGACCGAGGCAGCGGAGGAGACCTCCGAGGGGGAGACCCCCGAGGCGGATGACGCGGCCGACGTGCCCGCCACCACGGCCGCCGCCGCGCAGGGCGAGAAGTCCGCGGCGGGCACCACGTCCACCACCACGGACAGCGCCGAGCGCACCGCCCAGCTCGCCCGGCAGCGCAGTGCCGTGGCGGACGCCCGGCGCAAGCGGCTGCGGGACGCCGACCCGAACCGGTCCGGGCTGCGCCGCTCGGTGCTCACCGAGGCGGCCGTCGCCGTCGTCCTGCTCGCCGTCACCACCGCGCTGACCCAGACCGAGCCGGGCCGCACCGAGCAGGAGGCGAAGGCCGCGGGCACGTCCGCCGGCAGCTCCGCCGCCTCCGACACCTCCGGCGCGCTGACGCTCGACATGGCCTTCGACACCGGCGGCAAGAACGGCAAGGGCCTGGTCCGCATCGACCTGGACCCCGCGCGGGTCGGCGGCAACGAGATGCACGTCTACGTCCAGCGCCCCGACGGCCGCCCCTTCGACGTCCCCGAGGTGAAGGTCGCCCTCACCCAGGAGGCCAAGAAGATCGGCCCCCTGCCCGTGAAGACGGAACACATCACGAACGGCCACTGGGCCGCCACCGGGGTGCAGATCCCCGTGGCCGGTGACTGGAAGGTCGCCGTGACCGTGCGCACCTCCGACATCGACCAGGCGACCGTCTCCAAGAACGCGCAGATCGGCTGAACCGCACCATGCCCGACCCCTCCGTCCCCCAGACCCGCGAGGACACCGGCACCCCGGCACCGGAGCAGTCCGGCGCCCGGGGCGTCTCCCGGCGCACCCTGCTCGGCACCGCCGGGGCCACCGGTCTCGTACTCGGCGCGGCCGGGGCCTCCGTCGGGTACGCCGCCGCGCCCGCCCCCGCCGCTCCGCTCACCTCTCTCGGCTCGGACCGGGCGATGTTCCACGTGAAACATCAGCCCGGCATCACCGAGGGGCTCCAGGCGCGCGGCCATCTGATCGCCTTCGATCTGGCGCCCGGCGCGGGCCGCAAGGAGGCCGCGGCCCTGCTGCGCCGCTGGTCGACGACGGCGGAGCGGCTGATGGCGGGCGAGCCCGCGCCGCACGACGACACCGACGTGGCCCGCGACGCCGGGCCCGCCTCGCTGACCGTCACCTTCGGCTTCGGACACTCCTTCTTCGCCCGCACCGGCCTGGAGAAGCAACGCCCTGCCGCGCTCGACCCGCTGCCCGCCTTCTCCTCCGACCACCTCGACACGTCCCGCAGCGACGGCGATCTGTGGGTGCAGATCGGCGCGAACGACGCGCTGGTCGCCTTCCACGCCCTGCGCGCCCTCCAGAAGGAGGCGGGGGACGCGGCCCGCATCCGCTGGCAGATGAACGGCTTCAACCGCTCGCCGGGCGCCACCGCGCACCCCATGACGGCCCGCAACCTCATGGGCCAGATCGACGGCACCCGCAACCCCAAGCCCGCCGAGCCCGACTTCGAGAAGCGGATCTTCGTCCCCGCCTCGGGGGAGCCCGCCTGGATGGCGAACGGCTCCTACGCGGTCGTCCGGCGCATCCGGATGCTGCTCGACGACTGGGAGAAGCTGTCGCTCAAGGCCCAGGAGGCGGTCGTCGGGCGCCGCAAGTCCGACGGGGCCCCGCTGTCCGGGGGCGACGAGACCACGCCGATGGACCTGGAGAAGACGGACGCCCACGGCGAGTACCTGGTGCCGCTCACCGCGCACGCCCGGATCACCCGGCCCGACCGCAACGGCGGCGTGGCCATGCTGCGGCGCCCCTTCTCCTTCCACGACGGTTTCGACGCGGACGGCACGCCCGACGCCGGGCTGCTCTTCATCTGCTGGCAGGCGGACCCGCTGCGCGGCTTCGTCCCGGTGCAGCGCAAGCTCGACCGGGGGGACGCGCTCTCCGCCTATCTGCGGCACGAGTCGAGCGGCCTGTTCGCGGTGCCGGGCGGCGCGGCGAAGGGCGAGTACGTGGGGCAGCGGCTGTTGGAGGGCTGAGCCGCACCTCTGCGGTGCCCGGCAATCGAAACCACCCGTGCGAGTGGCCGTCGTGAGACGCCCGAGCCTGCTTCCCGCGCGGCCATTAGGGTGAGGTCATGCCAGCGAGCTATGCGTATCTCGGTCCCGAAGGCACCTTCACCGAAGTCGCCCTGCGCACGCTTCCGGAGGCGGCCACCCGTGAGCTGATCCCCTATGTGTCGGTGCAGTCCGCGCTGGACGCGGTACGCAACGGCGAGGCCGAGGCGGCCTTCGTTCCGATCGAGAACTCGGTCGAGGGCGGCATCACCACCACCCTGGACGAGCTGGTCGCCGGGGACCCGCTGATGATCTACCGCGAGGTGCTGCTGTCGATCACCTTCGCGCTGCTGGTCCGCCCCGGCACGAAGCTGGCCGACATCAAGACGGTCACCGCCCACCCGGCCGCCCAGCCGCAGGTCCGCAATTGGCTGCGCGCCCACCTCCCGGACGCCCTCTGGGAGTCCGCCGCCTCGAACGCGGACGGCGCCCGGCTGGTCCAGGAGGGCCGGTACGACGCGGCCTTCGCGGGCGAGTTCGCGGCGGCCCGGTACGGCCTGGTCCCGCTGGAGACCGGCATCCACGACGCGGAGAACGCGCAGACCAGGTTCGTGCTGGTCGGCCGCCCGGCCCGGCCCGCCGCGCCGACCGGCGCCGACAAGACCTCGGTGGTGCTCTGGCAGCGGGACGACCACCCCGGTGCCCTGCGCGACCTTCTGGGTGAGTTCGCGGGGCGCGGTATCAACCTGACGCTGCTCCAGTCGCGTCCGACCGGGGCAGGTATCGGTAATTACTGTTTCTGCATCGACGCCGAGGGGCACATCTCCGACCGGCGCATGGCCGAGGCACTGATGGGCCTGAAGCGGATCTGTCTCCAGGTGCGTTTCCTCGGTTCCTATCCGCGCGCGGACATCAGGCCCGGGGAGGCCAGGCCGACCCCGCCGGGCACGTCGGACCAGGAGTTCCTGGCGGCGGCCGACTGGGTGGCGGGCTGCCAGGACGGCCGGTTCTAGCGGCCTCCGCGTTGTCCACAGAAGTTATCCACAGGTCAGCTTCTCGACCTGGGGACAAGTCGACAACAACAGGCCCGACGGTCGACAAATCGCCCTAGCCGGTCCAAGGCCGACGATCCTTATATAGATCGGCTTTCGTCTACCCGTTTCCTTCGATTCACCTTTTGAGGTGACCCATCTACGTCCGAAAGTGGGTGTCATGCGTGTTTGAACCAGGAATTCTTCGAACCCGCACCCCGTTCCGGAGTGATCAATTCCAAAATCCACAGCCCTTTCGCACAGCCTGTGGATAACTTTCCCCACCCGGTGGATTCCTGTGGACAAGGGCGGCCGCCAAGTACCGCCCGCCACAAGGGAGTCCGGTCAAGCCGGGGTACTCCGGACGATCTTTGCAGAGCGGAACCGGGAAGTGATTCCCGGCCCGTCCCCCCGCACCGGTAGCCTTGGCCCCGTGATTGACCTTCGCCTGCTTCGTGAGGACCCCGACCGTGTGCGCGCGTCCCAGCGCGCCCGTGGAGAGGACGTCGCGCTCGTCGACTCCCTCCTCTCTGCCGACGAGCGGCGCAGGTCCTCCGGCGTCCGCTTCGACGAGCTGCGCGCCGAGCAGAAGCAGCTCGGCAAGCTGATCCCCAAGGCCGCTCCCGAGGAGAAGGCCGAACTGCTCAAGCGCGCCGAGCAGCTCAAGGCCGACGTGAAGGCCGCCGACGCCGAGCGCGACGCGGCCGACACCGAGACCCAGGAGCTGCTGCTCCGGCTCGGCAACCTCGTCCACCCCGGCGTCCCCGTCGGCGGCGAGGAGGACTTCGTCACGCTGGAGACGCACGGCACCATCCGCGACTTCGGTGCCGAGGGCTTCGCGCCCAAGGACCACCTGGAGCTCGGCCAGATCCTCGGCGCGATCGACACCGAGCGCGGCGCCAAGGTCTCCGGCTCCCGCTTCTACTTCCTCACCGGTGTCGGCGCCCTCCTGGAGCTGGCCCTGGTGAACGCGGCCATGGCGCAGGCCACCGCCGCGGGCTTCACCCCGATGCTCACCCCGGCCCTGGTGCGCCCCCAGTCCATGGCGGGCACCGGCTTCCTCGGCCAGGCCGCGCAGGACGTGTACCACCTGGACAAGGACGACCTCTACCTGGTCGGCACCTCCGAGGTGGCCCTCGCCGCGTACCACATGGACGAGATCATCGACGCCGACAAGCTGCCGCTGCGGTACGCGGGCTTCTCCCCGTGCTTCCGCCGCGAGGCCGGCTCGCACGGCAAGGACACCCGGGGCATCTTCCGCGTCCACCAGTTCGACAAGGTCGAGATGTTCTCGTACGTCGACCCGGCGGACTCCGAGGCCGAGCACCAGCGCCTGCTGGAGTGGGAGAAGCAGTGGCTGACCTCGCTGGAGCTGCCGTTCCGCGTGATCGACGTGGCCACCGGTGACCTCGGCTCCTCCGCGGCCCGCAAGTTCGACTGCGAGGCGTGGATCCCGACCCAGGGCAAGTACCGCGAGCTGACCTCGACCTCGGACTGCACCGAGTTCCAGTCCCGCCGCCTGTCGATCCGCATGCGCGACGGCAAGCAGGTCAAGCCGCTGGCCACGCTCAACGGCACGCTGTGCGCCGTACCGCGCACCATCGTGGCGATCCTGGAGAACCACCAGCAGGCCGACGGTTCGGTCCGCGTCCCCGAGGTGCTGCGCCCGTACCTCGGCGGCCGTGAGGTGCTGGAGCCGGCCGCCAAGTGAGCGACCTCCCCTACCGGCTGATCGCCACCGACCTCGACGGCACGCTGCTGCGCGGCGACGACACCGTCTCGCCGCGCACCCGCGCGGCGCTCGTCGCCGCCACCGAGGCGGGTGCCGCGCACATCGTCGTCACCGGCCGCGCCGTCCCCTGGACCCGGCACATCCTGGACGACCTCGGCTACGAGGGCCTGGCCGTCTGCGGCCAGGGCGCCCAGGTCTACGACGCGGGGCAGCACCGCCTGCTGACCTCGGTCACCCTGGACCGGAAGCTGGCCGGCGTGGCGCTGGCGAAGATCGAGGCGGAGGTCGGTCCGCTGTACATCGCCGCCAGCCGGGACGGCCTGGACGGCGATGTGATGGTCGGCCCCGGCTACACGGTCAGCGGCACCGGCGCCCTGCCGAGCACGCCGTTCACCGACGTGTCCGACCTGTGGGCCGCGCCGCTGAACAAGATCTACATCCAGCACCCCCGGCTGAGCACCGACGAGCTGGCCGAAGCCGCCCAGGGCGCGGCGGGCGGCTTCGTCGGGGTCGTCATGGCGGGCGAGGGCGTGGTCGAACTGCTGCCGCTCGGCCTGTCCAAGGCGACCGGCCTCTCCCTGGCGGCCCGCCGCCTCGGCCTGAAGGCGGCCGACACGATCGCGTTCGGCGACATGCCGAACGACATCCCGATGTTCGGCTGGGCCGCGCACGGCGTCGCCATGGGCAACGCGCACGCGGACCTGAAGGCCGTGTCCGACGAGGTGACCGCCTCCAACGAGGAGGACGGCATCGCGGTGGTGCTGGAGCGGCTGCTCGACGAGCGAGGCTGAACCCGATGGGGCGGGGACCGAGAACGGTCCCCGCCCCATCGGGTGTGGTCACGCGGAGGATGCACGGATCGAACGTGCGCGGGCTGTCACACCCGACCACGGCTTAGCAAGCCGGTGCCTTGCCACTCGGCCAATCCTCCGGGTGGGCGGCCCACGCGAGAGCGACTTCGCGTGCTCGAAGCGGCCGCCCCGGGCGGCTCCCTGTGCGGAGCGGGCTCGACGGTGGGTAACTACACCGGAGTCCGCCTCGGGCCGCCCTGCCGGAAGCCGGACGTACTGCCGTGCAGAGGCATCATCCGGCTCCTCTCCCGGTTCGGGTGCGCCGGGAGTTTCCCGGCGGAAGGGACACCCCTACTGTGCCCGTCCCTTCATGGCCGGCGCCACCGAATTAACCCCGCTACCGGCGCCGCCATCTGCGCCGGCGGGCCCGGCTGAAGAACCAGCCCGCGGGCGGTTCGTCCGAGCGCCACGGCTGCGGCTCGGGCCGCTCCGCGCGCCAGCGGGCGGCGAGCATCCGGGCGCGGGCGGAGGGCTCGACGGTGGCGGCGTCCCGTACGAAGTCCTCGTCGAGGACCACGTCGTCCCACGAGCCGGGACCGTCCCGTCCGGGCTCGTCGTCCCGTCCGGGCTCGTCGTCCCGTCCGGGCTCGTCGTCCCGTCCCGGCTCCCCGTCCTGGGGTGTCCGCTCGGTCATCCGCGCACCTCCGCGCCGCGTCTCCGACTCTCTCCAGTGTGCCGAGGCGGGAGTGAAGGCCCCGTCAAGTGCCCGGGGCCCGCCTCCTACTCCTCGCCCGCCAGCGTCAGCGACCGCAGCTTCCACCCCGCGAACCAGGTGGCCGCGACGGTCACCACGACCAGCAGCACGGTGGCCGTCGTCAGCCCCACGTCGGAGGTGACCAGGTCCCCGCCAGCGACCTTGTGGGCGACCGCGAGCGCCCACTGCTGGACGCTCAGGGTGCGGGCGCCGGACACCAGGGAGCCGAACAGCGCCTCCCAGACCAGCGCGTAGACGAGGCCGAAGACCACCGCGTGCCGCGAGACGGTGCCGAGCAGCAGGAACAGCGCCGAGTAGGCGATGGACGCGACGAGCGCGGCGACCGTGTAGGCGACGGCGATGTTCTGGCCGTTGCCGTTCAGGATCAGGCCCGCGATCAGGGTCGGGACGGCGGAGAACACCATGGTGACCGCGATGGCGACGATCAGCTTGGTGAAGATGATCGCCGGCCGCTTGAGCGGCTTGGACAGCAGATAGACCACGGAGCCGTCGTCGATCTCCGGTCCGATGGCGCCCGTGCCGGCGATGACGCCGATGATGGGCACCATGGTGGCGAGCGCGAACCCGCCGAGGACGTCGGCGGCCACTTGGTCGTCGGCGCCGGTCAGTCCGCGCACGATCATGGCGATGACGATCAGCAGCAGCGGCAGCGCGCCGAGCACGAGGGCCCGGCGCCGGCCGAGCAGGGCCCGGTAGGTGAGCCGGGCGACGGTGGGGTCGTACATCTTTCGGCCTCCTACGCCGCGACCAGATACGAGAACACGGACTCCAGGGACTCGTCCGACGGCGAGACCGTGTGCAGCCGGATGCCCAGGTCGCGGGCGACCTTCGGCAGCAGCGTGGTGAAGCGGCCGAAGTCGACGGCCTGGACGAGCAGCGCGCCCTCGGACGTGTCGACCTCGATGCCGGCCGTCGACGCGTCCGCGATGAGCGCGGCCGCCAGGGCCCGGTCGTCGCTGGAGCGCACCAGGTAGCGGTGCGGACGGTCGGTCATCAGACGGCGGATCTTGCGGAAGTCGCCGCTGGCCGCGTGCCGTCCGGCGACGACGACCTCGATGTGCCGGGCGAGCTGCTCGACCTCCTCCAGGATGTGCGAGGAGAACAGCACGGTGCGGCCCTCGTCGCCCATGGTGCGCAGCAGATCCATGAGCTGCATGCGCTGGCGCGGGTCCATGCCGTTGAACGGCTCGTCGAGCAGCAGCAGCGAGGGGTCGTGGACGAGCGCGGAGGCCATCTTCACGCGCTGCCGCATGCCCTTGGAGTACGTGGAGATCTTCCGGTCCTGCGCGTACTCCATCTCGACCGTGGCCAGGGCGCGCTGCGCCTCCTTGTCGCCGAGGCCATGCAGTTCGGCGTTGGCGACCACGAACTCGCGCCCGGTGAGGAAGTCGTACATCGCCTCCCGCTCGGGTACGACGCCGATCTCCCGGTAGACGGACTCGTTGCGCCACACCGGGCGGCCGTCCAGGGTGATCGCGCCGGTGGAGGGGGCGAGGAAGCCGCCCATCATGTTGATGAGGGTGGACTTGCCGGCACCGTTGGGACCGAGCAGACCGGTGACGCCGGGGCCGATCGTCATGGTGATGTCGTTGACGGCGACCACGTTGCCGAACCAGCGGGAGACGTGGTCGATGCTGAGAGTCGTCACAGGCTCACCTTCTTGTAGCGGCGCACCAGCAGGCCGTAGCACGCGGCGATCAGGCCGAGGACGACGGCCAGATAGACGAAGCCCTCGCCGGTGGACGGGCCGACGCCGGCGGGGAACGACGACGTGCCGCCGAGCAGTGCCGACTGGACGCCGTCAATCAGGGTGACCGGGGAGAACAGGCCGATCCACGGCACGGCGTCGGTGTTGCCCCGGGCGTCCGCGATGGCCTGGAGCGTGGAGACCGCGCCGTAGGAGATCGTCATGACGGCGATGACGGCGGCGATGCCGAAGCCCCGGCGCGGGGTGACGGCCGCGATGACCAGGCCGATTCCCGCGAACAGCAGGGAGAGCAGCGCCACGGAGACCATCCCCTGGCCGAATTCCTTCGTCTGGTGCGCGAAGTCCATCTTGGAGAGCAGCGCGCCGATGTAGAGCACGAGCAGCGGGGCGCCGGTCAGGATGAACAGGGCCGAGGTGAGCGCCGCGAACTTCGCGAGCACGTAGTCGGCGGTCTCGATCGGCCGCGAGAAGTACAGCGGCACGGTCTTGAAGCGCAGGTCGCGCGAGACCGACTGGGGTGCCTGCGAGGCCACGTACAGGCTGATGACGGCCTGCATGATGATCGCGTACCGGCTGTAGGAGACCGGCAGTTCGTGCGCCTTGGTGGCGACCGCGACGGCGACCATGATGGCCGCGGGCACGCAGATCACCGCGAAGAGCAGCATCGGCAGCACCTTGGACTTGGCCGAGCGGCCGAGGCCGTAGGCACCGCGCAGGGACTGCGAGTAGAGCGAGCGGCGGGCGTAGGCGCGGCCGAGGCGGGGGCCGTCGTAGCCGCGGTAGCCGATGTCGTGGATGCGGGACTGGTCGCCGGAGGGCGCCTGTGCCGTCTGGGTGGTGGGGTGCTCAACCGCCATGGCCGGCGGCCTCCTTCCGCTGCGCGTCGGCGGTGGTGAACACCTCGGAGATGCGGTGTCTGCGCTGTTCCATGCGCACCAGGCCGAGTCCGAGGTCCGCGACCACGTCGCGCACCAGGTCGTACGTCTCCTCGCCGCTCGCGGTCACCAGGACGATGTGTCCGGCGCCGGGCAGGCCGCCGCCCTCGTCCTGGGTGTCGAGGCCGCGCTTGCCGAGGGCCTCGCGCAGGGCGCGGGTGCCGTCGGGGTGGGTGTCGCTGTCGGTGACCTCGATGGCGAGGGTCGTCGTGGACTGGGTGAAGTCGGTGGTGGAGCTGGACCGCAGCAGCTTGCCGCCGTCCACGACGACCACGTGGTCGCAGGTGCGCTCCAGCTCGCCGAGCAGGTGCGAGGTGACCAGGACGGAGATGCCGAAGTCGGTGTGGACGCGGCGGATCAGGCCCAGCATCTCGTCGCGGCCGACCGGGTCGAGGCCGTTGGTGGGCTCGTCCAGGAAGACCAGGCGCGGGTCGTGCACCAGCGCCTGGGCGAGCTTGACCCGCTGTTTCATGCCGGTGGAGTAGCCGCCGATGGGGCGGTAGCGCTCCTCGTAGAGGCCGACATGGCGCAGGGTGTCCGCGGTGCGCTCGCGCGCGGCGGCGGCCGGCAGTCCGGACATGCGCGCCATGTGCACGACGAACTCGGTGGCCGAGACGTCGGGCGGCAGGCAGTCGTGCTCCGGCATGTACCCGACCCGCTCCCGGATGGCGGCGCCCTCGGTCGCCACGTCGAGGCCGAGCACGGTGGCGCGGCCCTCCGAGGCGGGGGACAGACCCAGGAGGATCTTGATCAGGGTGGACTTGCCGGCGCCGTTGGCACCGACGAGTCCGGTCACACCGGGTCCGATGTCCACGGACAGCCGGTCGAGGGCGGTCACCCGTGGGTACCGCTTGCTCAGGCTCTCGGTCGCGATCACAGTCACGTCCCCGACGGTAGTGACGCGGGCCACGCCGGTCGTCAGACCTCAGAGCCGTCTTGGAGTCAGACTCCGGTAGGACGGGGCCCTAGGGGTTACCCCGGTGATCTCCCCTATTGACGCCGCCTCTAACAACTGCGAGATTCAGCGGAGTCGGGAAGTGCGGCACCGGGCGGAGGAGAAGTGATGCTGGAGGGTGCGCGCGAACGCCGGGTCAAGACCGGCGGAATCGAGCTGTGCGTGGCCGAACTCGGCGATCCCGCGCGGCCGACGGTGGTGCTGGTGCACGGCTATCCGGACAGCAAGGAGGTCTGGTCGGAGGTCGCCGCCCGGCTCGCCGGCCGCTTCCACGTGGTGCTGTACGACGTCCGGGGCCATGGCCGTTCGACCGCGCCGAAGCCACTGCGCGGCGGCTTCACGCTGGCCAAGCTGACCGACGACTTCCTGGCCGTCGTGGACGCGGTGAGCCCGGACCGGCCGGTCCATCTCGTCGGCCACGACTGGGGATCGGTGCAGTCCTGGGAGTTCGTCACGGTCGCCCGCACGCGGGGCCGCGTCGCCTCCTTCACCTCCATGTCGGGGCCGTCCCTCGACCACTTCGGCCACTGGATCAACGCGCGCGTGAAGCACCCGACGCCCCGCAGGATCGGTCAACTCCTGGGCCAGGGCGCCAAGTCGTGGTACGTCTACCTGCTGCACACCCCGGTGCTGCCCGAACTGGCCTGGCGCGGCCCGCTCGGCAGGCACTGGCCGGCGATCCTCCGGCGGGCGGAGAAGATCCCGGCCGACGGCTACCCGACCGCCTCCCTGCCCTCGGACGCGGCCAACGGCGCCTGGCTGTACCGGGACAACGTCCGCGCACGGCTGCGCAGACCGCGCCCGGACGCCCACGCGCACGTACCGGTGCAGCTCATCACGCCCGCGGGCGACGCGTTCCTTTCCCCGCGGCTCTACGACGACTTGGCGCAGTGGGTGCCCCGGCTGGTCCGGCGCACCCTCCCGGCCAAGCACTGGGTTCCCCGCACCCGGCCCCATCAACTCGCGCTGTGGATCACCGAATTCGTGGACTCGACCTCCTGATAGGGAGGTTGGGCAGGAGCAGGCACAGAACAAGCCAACTGCCGTGAAACGGACCCCAGTTGTCCACAGAATCGCCAACTTCCTTGTGGATAACTGAACTTCGCTGTGGATCAAACCTCAGATCGTAAATCGAGTGCGTGACCTGTGTCTCTTCATGTACATCAGGAAAGCGGAAGAGAAGGTGAGCCGACTGAACAGACAAAACAGAAAAGTGGGAATGTAAGGCAGCATGAATGACAGACGTAATGTAAAGCTGTCGAAGTACCTCGCGAAGCATCTGCGCCACCAGCCCGAGCGCATCGGACTCACGCTGGACGCGGGCGGCTGGGCCGAGATCGACGCGCTGATGACGGCGGCCGCCACGCACGGCTTCCCGTTCACGCGCGCGGAACTCGACCACGTCGTGGCCGCCAACGACAAGAGACGCTACGCGATCGAGGGCACCCGCATCCGCGCCAGCCAGGGCCACACCGTGAGCGTCGACCTGGGGCTGCCCCCGGCCGACCCGCCGCCGTACCTCTACCACGGCACCGTCGCCCGTGCCCTGGACGCGATCCGCGCGGAGGGACTGCGGCCCATGAGCCGCCACGACGTCCACCTCTCGGCCGACCGCGAGACGGCCACCCGGGTCGGCTCCCGGCGCGGCCGCCCCGTCGTCCTCGCGGTGGACGCTGGGGCCATGCACCGCGAGGGCCATGTCTTCCGCGTCAGCGCGAACGGGGTCTGGCTGACGGAGGCCGTACCGGCCCGGTATCTGCGGTTCACCGAGCCGCGCTGACAGAGGGCTGGACGCCGTGGCCGGAGTGCCTTTGGGAGCGGGCCGGCCCTTTCCGCAGGCCACGTAGGCTCGACGCCATGAGTCTGCGTCTGAGCACCCTGATCCTTCCCATCGACCGCTGGAACGAGGGCGGCCGTGCCAAGTGGCAGCGCGCGGAGGACCTGGGCTTCCACGGGGCGTACACCTACGACCACCTGTCGTGGCGCAGCTTCCGCGACGGCCCCTGGTTCGGCGCGGTGCCCACCCTGACGGCGGCGGCCGCCACGACCTCACGGCTGCGTCTGGGCACGCTCGTCACCTCCCCCAACTTCCGGCACCCGGTGACCCTCGCCAAGGACCTGATCTCCCTGGACGACGTCTCCGACGGCCGGATCACCCTCGGCATCGGCGCGGGCGGCATCGGGTTCGACGCGACCGCGCTCGGCCAGGAGCCGTGGACGCCTCGGGAGCGCGCGGACCGGTTCGCGGAGTTCGTGACCCTGCTCGACCGGCTGCTCAGCGAGGGCGCGGTCACCGAGGAGGGCCGGTACTACTCGGCCGTCGAGGCCCGCAACATCCCCGGCTGCGTGCAGCGCCCCCGGCTGCCCTTCGCGGTGGCGGCCACCGGCCCGCGCGGCCTGCGCCTGGCCGCCCGGCACGGCCAGGCGTGGGTGACCACGGGCGACCCCAAGCTGTACGAGAACGGCACCCCCGAGCAGTCGGTCGAGGCCCTGCGCGGTCAGCTGGCCAAGCTGGCCGAGGCGTGCGCCGAGGCCGGCCGGGACGTGGCGGAGCTGGACAAGGTCCTGCTCACCGGCTTCACCCCCGACCGCACCGGGCCGCTCCAGTCACTGGACGCGTTCGTGGACTTCGCGGGCCGCCATCAGGAGCTGGGCTTCGACGAGATCGTGATCCACTGGCCGATCCCGGACTCGGACTTCGCCGCCGACCAGAAGGTCTTCGAGCGGATCGCACGGGAGGCGCCGGCGCAGCTGGGGTGACGGGGGTTGGCTCGGCGGGGCTGAGCGGGCGAGCCGGGGCGGAGCGGGGCTGGGGCGCCGAACCGGGGCAGGGCTGGATTGGCGGGGCTGGGCCACCGAGCCGGGGCAGCGCTGGATTGGCGAGCCGGGGCAGGGCTGGGTCGCGAGTCCAAGCGGGACTGAGCCGCCGATCCCGGCGGGGACCAGGTCCGCGAGCCCGGCGGGGCCAGGTCGGCCGACCCCGGCGGAACTGCGCCGCCAAGCTGGGAGGGGCTGAGCCGCCGAGCGAAGCGGGGCTGAGGCGGCGAGCCCGGCGGGGCCAGGTTCGCCGGTCCTGCGGAGCCAGGTTCGCCGGCCCGGCGGGGCCAGGTCGGCCGACCCGGGCGCCCCGTAGCCGTGGCCGGATGTGACCCGTTCCGACCCCAACGGCGCCTCATATGTGCGGAGTCCCGCACGGCCGTGCGCGCATATGCGCGAGAATGGCCGGGTGACCTCAGCGACCAGACAGCCGGGGACGCCCCCGGTATCCCCCGCGTTCTCGGCCCCGCCAGGAGAGGGAGGCACCGTAGGCCCGCCGCCCCGGCTGATCGCCACCGACCTCGACGGCACCCTGCTGCGCGACGACCAGACGGTCTCCGCGCGGACCGTCGCCGCCCTCGCGGCGGCCGAGAAGGCGGGGGTGGAGGTCTTCTTCGTCACCGGCCGCCCGGCCCGCTGGATGGGCGTGGTCGCCGACCACGTCCACGGCCACGGCCTCGCGATCTGCGGCAACGGCGCCGCCGTGGTCGACCTGCACGGCGGTGCCGGCGCCCACCGGTTCGTCTCGGTGCGCGAGCTGGCCCGGCACAACGCACTCACCGCGGTCGGGCTGCTGCGCGACGCGGCGCCGGGCACAGTGTTCGCCGTCGAGCAGACCTACGGCTTCCACCAGGAGCCCGCGTATCCCAAGCTGCACCTGGAGATACCGGACAACCTGCTGCCCGCCGAGGAGCTGCTCGCGCCGGACGGACCGGACGCCGACCAGCCCGTGCTCAAGATCCTCGCCTACCACCCCGAGCTGGACCCGGACGCGTTCCTCACCACGGCCCGCGTCGCGATCGGCGGCCACGCCAACGTCACCCGCTCCAGCCCCAGCGCGCTCCTGGAACTGAGCGGCGCCGGGGTCTCCAAGGCCAGCACCCTGGCCCTGTGCTGCGCCGAGCGCGGCATCTCGCCCGAGGAGGTCGTCGCCTTCGGCGACATGCCCAACGACCTGGAGATGCTGACCTGGGCCGGCCGCTCCTACGCGATGGGCAACGCCCACCCCGCCGTCCTCGCCGCGGCCACCGGCCGCACGGTGGCCAACACCGAGGACGGGGTGGCGGTCGTGATCGAGCGGCTGCTCGCCGGCCGCCTCTGACGGTCGGCCGGCGCGTCACCCCGAGCGCGTCCGTCCGCTAGCGCGTCACCACGAGCGTCTCCGCCTCGGCCTCGCGCCGCGCCATCGCGCGCAGCGGGCCGTCGGCGGAGACCAGCTCGGCGTACGGGCCGCGCTGCACGACCCGGCCCGCGTCCAGCACGAGGACCTCGTCCACCGCGTCCAGACCGGCCAGCCGGTGCGTGATCAGCAGCGTGGTCCGGCCCTCGGTGGCGGCCAGCAGGTCCGCCGTGAGCGCGTCGGCGGTGGGCAGGTCCAGATGCTCGGCGGGCTCGTCCAGCACCAGCACCGGGAAGTCGGCGAGCAGGGCCCGCGCCAGCGCGAGCCGCTGCCGCTGGCCTCCCGACAGCCGGGCACCGTGCTCTCCGACCAGCGTGTCCAGACCCTCGGGCAGCTCGTCCACCCAGTCGAGGAGCCGGGCCCGCAGCAGAACGTCGCGCAGCTCGGCGTCGCTCGCGTCCTTCCGCGCCAGCAGCAGGTTCTCCCGCACGGTGCTGTCGAAGAGGTGGGCGTCCTGGGCGCACAGCCCGACGAGCCCGCGCACGTCGTCGCCGTCCAGCTCGTCCGCCGCGACACCGGCCAGCGTGTAGCTGCCCGCGCGCGGGTCGAGGAAGCGCAGCAGCACCTGGGCGAGCGTCGTCTTGCCCGAGCCGGAGGGCCCGACGACGGCGATCCGGCGGCCCTGCTCCAGCGTGAGGTCGAGTCCGGCGAGCGCGTCGCCGTGCTGTCCCTCGTACCGGGCGCTGAGGTCGCGCACCACGACCGGGAACGGCGAGGCGGGCGCCTGACGCGGCTCCTCCGGCTCGCGCACGGGCACCGGCGCGTCCAGGACCTCGTACACGCGCTCCGCGCTGCGCCGCACCCGCTGGCGGTAGCGCGCGGCGAGCGGCAGTCCCAGGACGGCCTCGAAGGCGGCCAGCGGGGTCAGCACGATGACGGCCATCACCACGCCGTGCACCCGCCCGCCGGCCACCGCCGTGGCGCCGACCGCCGCGGCAGCGGCGACGGTGAGCCCGCAGATGAGCGCGGTGAGTCCGTCGCCGAGGGCGGTGATCCCGGCCGCGCGCGAGGCGATCCTCGTGAGCGTGCCGTCCGCGCGCCGGGCCGCGTCTGTACGGGAGGGCAGCGCGCCGGCCACGGTCAGCTCGGCGGTGCCGGTGAGCACGTCCGTGACGCGGGTCGACAGCTCGCCGCGCGCGGGGGCGAGGCGGCGCTCGGTGCGCCGGGCGACGTTCGCGGTGAGCAGGGGCACGCCGACGCCCGCGAGGAGCAGGCCGGCCGCCAGGACGGCTCCGGCCTCGGGCAGCAGCCAGGCGGTGAAGCCGACCGAGGCGGCGGAGACGACGACCGCGACACCGGTGGGCATCAGCCAGCGCAGCCAGTAGTCCTGGAAGGCGTCCACGTCGCTGACCAGCCGGCTGAGCAGGTCGCCGCGCCGGGTGGTCCGCAGTCCGGCGGGCGCCAGCCGCTCCAGGCGGCGGTAGACGGCGACCCGGGTGTCGGCGAGCATCCGCAGCACGGCGTCGTGCGAGACCAGCCGCTCGGTGTACCGGAAGACGGCCCGCCCGATGCCGAAGAACCGGGTCGCGGTCACGGCCACCAGCAGATAGAGCACCGGCGGTTCCTGCGAGGCCCGCGAGATCAGCCAGCCGGAGGTCGCCATCAGGCCGACCGCGCAGCCGAGCGCCAGGCTGCCGAGGATCAGGGCGAAGGCGAGGCGTCCGTAGCGGGGCGCGGCCAGCGCCCGCACCCGGGCCAGGACATGGCGGGGGCGGCTGCCGCGCGCCGTCGCGGGCGGGACCGGCGCGCCGTCCTGGTCGAGCGGGCCACTGCCGGGCAGGTCCGCGAGGGTGGTGGCGGGCGCGGCGGGCTCGGGCACATGGGCGTCGAGCGCGGTGGCCGCCAGCTCGGGAGGGGTCACCTCGGCCATGACGGGAGCCGCGTCGGCGGCGGCGACCGGGGCTTCCAGCCGGACCACCCGGTCGGCGGCCTCCAGCAGCGCGGGCCGGTGCACGACGAGGAGGACCGTGCGGCCCACGGCGAGCCGCCGGACCGCTGCCACGACGTCCGCCTCGGTGGCGCCGTCCAGGGCGGCCGTGGGCTCGTCGAGGAGCAGGACGGGCCGGTCGGCGAGGAAGGCGCGGGCGAGCGCGAGCCGCTGGCGCTGGCCGGCGGACAGTCCCGCCCCGTCCTCGCCCAGCACGGTGTCGGCGCCCGCGGGCAGCGCGTCGACGAAGTCCAGGGCGCCCGCGTCGGCGAGGGCCTGGCGCACGGCCGCGTCGTCGGCGTCGGGGCGGGCCAGCCGGACGTTCTCGGTGATGGTGCCCGCGTAGACGTGCGGCCGCTGCGGCACCCAGGCGATCCGGGAGCGCCACTGCTCCAGGTCGAGGTCCGCGAGATCCGCCCCGCCGATCCGGACCTGTCCGGCGGTGGGGCGTACGAAGCCGAGCAGGACGTTGAGCAGCGTGGTCTTGCCGGCGCCGCTGGGGCCGACCAGCGCGACGGTCTCCCCGGGCTCGACGGCGAAGGACACACCGTCCACGGCGTCCGTCGAGCGGCCGGGGTAGCGGACGGTCACGGAGTCGAAGGAGAGCGCGCCCTCGGGCACCCGGCCGGTGCCGGACGCCGGGACCGGGGTCTCCAGCACGGCGAAGATCTCCTCCGCCGCGGCCAGCCCCTCCGCCGCCGCGTGGTACTGGGCGCCGACCTGGCGCAGCGGGAGATACGCCTCGGGCGCCAGCACCAGGATGACCAGGCCGATGTACAGGTCCATGCTGCCGTGCACCAGACGCATGCCGATGGTCACGGCGACCAGGGCGACCGAGAGCGTGGCCAGCAGCTCCAGCGCGAAGGACGAGATGAAGGCGATCCGCAGCGTCCGCATGGTCGCCTGGCGGTACTCGCCGGTGATCTTGCGGATGGACTCGGCCTGCGCCTTGGCCCGGTTGAAGACCTTCAGCGTGGGCAGGCCCGCCACCACGTCCAGGAAGTGACCGGAGAGCCGGGACAGCAGTCCCCACTGCCGGTCCATCCGGTACTGGGTGGCCCAGCCGATCAGCATCATGAAGATCGGGATGAGCGGAAGGGTGCCGACGATGATCGCCGCCGACACCCAGTCCTCGGTGACGATCCGCGCCAGCACGGCCACGGGGACGACCACCGCGAGCCCGAGCTGCGGGAGGTAGCGCGAGAAGTAGTCGTCGAGGGCGTCGACCCCGCGCGTGGCCAGCGTGACCAACGAGCCGGTGCGCTGGCCGCTCAGCCACCCGGGACCGAGCGTGGCGGCCCGCTCGACCAGCCGCTCCCGCAGCTCCGACTTCACCGCCGCGCTGGCCCGGTGGGCCGCCAGCTCGGTGAGCCAGGAGACCAGCGCCCGGCCACAGGCCACGGCGACCAGCAGCCCCAGCGGTGTGACCAGGTCAGAGGCGGTTTTTCCGTGCTGGAAGGCGCCCACCACGACTTCGGCGATGAGCATCGCCTGAGCGATGACCAGCGCGGCGCCGAGTCCGCCCAGGACGACGACCGCCACCAGGAAGAGACGCGTGGCGCCCGCATAGCGCAGGAGGCGGGAATCGATCGGTTTCACGTGAAACGTGTCCTTCAGTCCCGAGAGTGTGTTTCACGTGAAACATACCCTTGGGACGCTCAGTGTGCGGTGTCGGCGATGTGGTGCGTACCGATGCGCTTACGGAACACCCAGTAGGTCCAGCCCTGGTAGAGCAGCACGAGCGGCGTGGCGATCGCGGCGCACCAGGTCATGATCCGCAGGGTGTACGGACTCGAAGAGGCGTTGGTGACGGTCAGGCTCCAGTCTCCGTCGAGCGTGGACGGCATGACGTTCGGGAAGAGCGACAGGAACAGCATCGCGACGACCGCCACGATGGTCACGCCGGACAGCGCGAATGCCCATCCCTCCCGTCCCGCACCGATGGCCACGAGGGCGGCGGTCAGCGCGGCAACCGTGACGATCAGCGCCGCGAGGCTGGCGACGTCACCGCTGTGGGCCTGCGTCCAGAGCAGAAACCCGAGCGCCGGCACGGCGGTGACGAGTCCGGCCCGCAGGGCCAGCCGGCGTGCCCGTACCCGGATGTCCCCGACCGTCTTGAGCGCCGCGAAGACCGCGCCGTGGAAGGTGAACAGCGTGAGCGTCACCACACCGCCGAGCAGCGCGTAGGGGTGGAAGAGGTCTCCGAGGCCGCCGACATACTCGAAGTGCCGGTCGATCTTCACCCCGTAGGCGATGTTGCCGAAGGTCACGCCCCAGAGGAAGGCCGGAAGCAGCGAGGTCCAGAAGATCGCCCACTCCCAGTTGCGCTGCCAGTTCTCCTCGGGCCGCTTGGCCCGGTACTCGAAGGCGACGCCCCGGACGATCAGGCAGACCAGGATCACCAGCAGGGGCAGATAGAAGCCGGAGAAGAGGGTGGCGTACCACTCCGGGAAGGCGGCGAAGGTCGCGCCGCCCGCCGTGAGCAGCCACACCTCGTTGCCGTCCCAGACGGGGCCGATGGTGTTGATCAGCACCCGCCGCTCGGCCCGGTCCCGGGCGAGGAGCCGGGTGAGGATGCCGATCCCGAAGTCGAACCCCTCCAGGAAGAAGTAGCCGGTCCACAGGACGGCGATCAGGACGAACCAGATGTCGTGAAGATGCATGGCTGTTCCCCCGGCCTAGTACGAGAAGGCCATCGGCTTGTCGGCGTCACGGAGATCGCCGCCGATCCTGGTGGGCGGGTTGAGGTCGGCCTCGGTCAGCTCGGGCGGGCCCGCCTTGGCGTACTTGGCGAGCAGCCGGACCTCGATGACGGCGAGGATCGCGTAGAGCGCGGTGAAGACGGCCATCGAGATGACGACCTCGGCCTGGGAGACGCCGGGGGAGACCGCGTGCCGGGTCTGCAGGACGCCGTAGACGGCCCAGGGCTGGCGGCCGGTCTCGGTGAAGATCCAGCCCCAGGAGTTGGCGATCAGCGGGAAGGCCAGCGTCCAGACGGCGATGCGCCAGAACCAGGTGCCGAGCTTCGGGCCGAGCGCCTTGTGGGGGAGGAGGACCAGATGCGGCACCTCGTCCTCGCCGACCCGGAGGTGCTGGGGGAGCAGGAACTTCTTGCGGGTCAGCCAGAGTCCGGCGATCCCGAGGGCGAAGGAGGCCATGCCGAAGCCGATCATCCAGCGGAAGCCCCAGAAGGCGACCGGGATGTTGGGCCGGTAGTCCCCGGGCCCGAACCGCTGCTGCTCGGCCTTGTTCACGTCGTTGATGCCGGGCACGTAGGACGAGAAGTCGTCGTTGGCGAGGAAGGAGAGCAGGCCCGGGATCTCGATGGCGACGGTGTTGTGGCCCTTCTGCACGTCGCCGTAGGCGAAGATCGAGAAGGGGGCGGGCTTCTGGCCGTCCCACAGGGCCTCGGCGGCGGCCATCTTCATGGGCTGTTGCTTGAACATGACCTTGCCGAGCATGTCTCCGCTGACCGCGGTGAGCAGTCCGGCGACGACCACGGTGACCAGGCCGAGCCGCAGCGAGGTCTTCATGACGCGGATGTGCCTGCGGCGGGCCAGATGGTAGGCGGCGATGCCGACCATGAAGGCGCCGCCGGTCAGGAAGGCGGCGGCCAGGGTGTGGAACGCCTGGCTGAGCGCGGTGTTCTGGAAGAGCACGGCCCCGAAGTCGGTCAGCTCCGCGCGCCCCCTGGCCTTGTCGATCCGGTAGCCGACGGGGTGCTGCATCCAGGAGTTGGCCGCGAGGATGAAGTACGCCGACAGGACCGTGCCGAGCGAGACCATCCATATGCAGGCCAGATGGATCTTCTTGGGGAGCTTGTCCCAGCCGAAGATCCAGAGTCCGATGAAGGTGGACTCGAAGAAGAAGGCGATCAGGGCCTCGAAGGCGAGCGGGGCGCCGAAGATGTCGCCGACGAAGCGCGAGTAGGCCGACCAGTTCATGCCGAACTGGAACTCCTGCACGATGCCGGTGACGACGCCCATGGCTATGTTGATCAGGAAGAGCTTGCCCCAGAACTTCGTCGCCCTGAGATACACCTCCTTGCCCGTGCGCACCCAGGCCGTCTGGAGGCCGGCCGTGAGAGCGGCCAGGGAGATCGTCAGCGGAACGAAGAGGAAGT
This sequence comes from Streptomyces sp. NPDC005435, assembly GCF_040703155.1. Classification (NCBI taxonomy): domain Bacteria; kingdom Bacillati; phylum Actinomycetota; class Actinomycetes; order Kitasatosporales; family Streptomycetaceae; genus Streptomyces; species Streptomyces sp. NPDC005435. The sequence continues at coordinate 494,209 of NZ_JBEXEQ010000001.1, read as the reverse complement.
GGTAGACGGTGGTGATGCCGAACTGCCAGCGCGCCAGGGTCTCCGGCGCCAGAGCCAGTTCCACGTCGTCACTCTCCTAACTCCACCGCGACAGACGGTGGGGTTTGCCCCTTTTGTGTCGTACATATGGGGCGATCGGGATCGAGCTTGTGAAAGCGTTCACATTCACAAGCCATTATGACGTACGCGCCTTCGACATCCGATAGGGGGTCAGGCACCAATACGCCACTCCCTCCCGCGGCATGACGCGCCTACGGGTGGGGCCCCGCACGCGGCGGGGCCCCATGAACGCTCCGGTACTGCTTACGGAGTTCCGCTCAGTTCTTCTCGCGGAACGCCTCCGTCACCTTCAGGAAGATGTCGTTCGCCTCGGTCTCCCCGATCGTCACGCGGACGCCCTCGCCCGCGAACGGCCGCACCACCACGCCGTGCCGCTCGCACTCCTCGGCGAACTCCGCGGTGCGCTCCCCCAGCCGCAGCCACACGAAGTTCGCCTGGCTCTCCGGCACGGTCCAGCCCTGCGCGCGCAGCGCGTCCGACACCCGCTGCCGCTCGCACACCAGCGAGCCGACCCGGCCCAGCAGTTCGTCCTCGGCCTGGAGCGAGGCGATCGCCGCCTCCTGCGCGATGTGGCTGACCCCGAACGGCACCGCCGTCTTGCGCAGCGCCGCCGCCACCGGCTCGTGGGCGATCGCGAAGCCGACCCGCAGCCCGGCGAGGCCGTACGCCTTGGAGAAGGTGCGCAGCACGCAGACGTTCGGCCGCTCCCGGTACAGCTCGACCCCGTCGGGCACCTCGGGGTCGCGGATGAACTCGCGGTACGCCTCGTCGAGGACCACCAGCACATCGCCGGGCACCCGGTCGAGGAACCGTTCCAGCTCGGCCCGCCGGACCACCGTGCCGGTCGGGTTGTTGGGGTTGCACACGAAGATCAGCCGCGTCCGGTCGGTGATCGCGTCCGCCATCGCGTCCAGGTCGTGCACGTCACCGTCCGTCAGCGGCACCTGGACCGACCGCGCGCCGCTGATCTGCGTGATGATCGGGTACGCCTCGAAGGAGCGCCAGGCGTAGATCACCTCGTCGCCCGGCCCGCTGGTCGCCTGGACCAGCTGCTGGGCCACGCCCACCGAGCCGGTGCCCGTGGCGATGTGGGACAGCGGGACGCCGAAGCGCTCGGCCAGCTCGCTCATCAGCGCGGTGCAGGCCATGTCCGGGTAGCGGTTGAACTCGGCGACGGCGGCGGTGACGCGCTCCATGACGCCGGGCAGCGGGGGATAGGGGTTCTCGTTGGAGGAGAGCTTGTAGGCGGTCTGGCCGCCGGCCGCGGCGGGCCTGCCCGGCTTGTAGGTGGGGATACCCTCCAGCTCGGCGCGCAGCTTGGGGCTCGTCTCGCTCACCGCAGTCCTCCTCGCGACCACCGGCGGACCGTCGACACCGCCGGCTTCCAATACTCCTCACCTTATGAGGATTCGGCGCGGTTGCGTACCTTCGCGAAGCGCTCTCCGGGGGCCGTGCGGGTCGTCCGGACCGGGACGCTCCCTGGGGGGCGCACCGCGCGTCTGTCCGCGCGCCGGTGGCTCGCGCCGTGGCGCGCATCCCTCGTGCAGGTGAGTTGAGACCTCTTCGAAACATCGGGCAGTTGGCAGGTCCACACGCGTGGATAAGCCACGTCTCGCCATCGAGTCGGTCAACTGACTTGTTTTCTAAGGCAGTTCGGTACTGACGACCATGCAGAAACGTGCCTGTCAACGCGTGCATATGCGTCCGCACTACCCCACCACCTGAGCCCTACTATCGGCACGCCATGACAGCAGCAGGGAAGCACCAGGTGAGCCGCGCGGAAACCTCACGCCGAGGCAGCCGGCCGGGCCGGGCGGGCATCAGAGACGTGGCCGCCGCCGCCGGGGTCTCCATCACGACCGTCTCCGACGCCCTCAACGGCAAGGGGCGGCTCCCGGATGCCACCCGGCGCCATGTCCGCGAGGTGGCCGACCGGCTGGGCTACCGCCCCTCGGCCGCCGCCCGCACCCTCCGTACGGGCAAGTCCGGCCTCATCGGCCTGACCGTGACCACGTACGGGGATGAACCTTTCACCTTCACCGAGTTCGCGTACTTCGCCGAGATGGCGCGGGCCGCCACCTCCGCCGCGCTCGCCCGCGGCTACGCCCTCGTCATCCTCCCGGCCACCTCACGCCACGACGTGTGGTCCAACGTGGCCCTGGACGGCACGGTCGTCATCGACCCCTCCGACCAGGACCCGGTCGTCAGCGAACTGGTCCGGCAGGGCTTACCGGTCGTCTCCGACGGCCGCCCGGCCGGCTCGCTCCCGGTCACCGCCTGGGTCGACAACGACCACGAGGCCGCCGTCCTCGGCATCCTCGACCACCTCGCCGCCGCGGGGGCCCGCCGGATCGGCCTGCTCACCGGCACCACGACGGACACGTACACCCATCTGTCGACCACCGCCTATCTGCGCTGGTGCGAGCGCGTCGGCCAGGACCCGGTGTACGAGGCGTACCCGGCGCACGACCCGTGCGCGGGCGCCGTCGCCGCCGACCGGCTCCTCGCCCGCCCCGACCGCCCGGACGCCGTCTACGGTCTCTTCGACCCCAACGGCACCGACCTGCTGGCCGCCGCCCGCCGCTACGGCCTGCGCGTCCCGGACGACCTGCTGCTGGTGTGCTGCAGCGAGTCCACGGTGTACGCGACCACCGAGCCTCCCATCACCACCCTCTCCCTCAAGCCCCGCCGCATCGGCACGGCCGTGGTCCAGCTCCTCATCGACGCCATCGAGGGAGTCGACTCGGACCACCCGGTCGAGCAGGTGATACCGACGGAACTGATCGTGCGCACGTCCTCGCAGCGGCGCCCGCCGCGGACGACCGTCAGCCCGCCCCGAACGCCGGAGAAGGGGTAGCGGGTCCCCGGCCCGGCCGGGCGACCCGCCCGGCGGGTCCACCCCGGCATCCGGTCGAACTCATGCCCAATCGGTACGAAAGCCGCGGTGAACCGGCGTCTTGCTCGGATTCACCACCCCTGGGTCATCACATGGCACGACGCGCATTCCTATGATGGGCCCACGACACCGCGGGCCGCTGCGACCAGGCAGTCCGAAGCGGTGCAGCTGCGGCGCGATGGTGGAGGGGTCTGATGACTCAGGGGGCCGGTCAGGGGACCGAGGTGGAGCGGACGGAGACGTTGCGCGACTTCCGGGTGCCCGCGTACGTCCATGAGACCGGTCCGTATCCGCACCCCGGCAACGTGGTCCCGGCCGACGAGGACTTCCCCGACGGCTACACGCCCACCCAGCGCGACCTGCCCGTCATCCAGCGCGGCGACACCATCCAGCTCCCCGTCGACCCGGACGCCGCGCACGCGCCCCGGGAGAACGCGGGCCCCGGCCCGCTGTACGTCGTCGGCGACGTCCACGGCTATCTGGACGAGCTGCTCGCCGCCCTGCGCGAACAGGGCCTGATCGACGAGGCGGGCCAGTGGTGCGCGGGCACCGCCCGGCTCTGGTTCCTCGGCGACTTCACCGACCGCGGCCCGGACGGCATCGGCGTCATCGACCTGGTGATGCGGCTGTCCGCCGAGGCGGCCGCCGCCGGCGGCTACTGCAAGGCCCTCATGGGCAACCACGAACTGCTGCTCCTGGGCGCCAAGCGGTTCGGCGACACCCCGGTCCACTCCGGCGCGGGCACGGCCACCTTCCAGGCCGCCTGGCTGCTCAACGGCGGCCAGAAGACCGACATGGACCGCCTCCAGGACCACCATCTCCAGTGGATGGCACGCCTCGACGCCGTCGAGTCGGCCGACGGCTATCTGCTGCTCCACTCGGACACCACCGCCTATCTCGACTACGGCGACTCGATCGAGGCCGTCAACGACACCGTCCGCGAGACCCTGACGCGCAACAGCGTGGACGAGGTCTGGGACCTGTTCCGCAAGTTCACCAAGCGCTTCTCCTTCCGCGACGAGGGCGGCGCGGACGCCGTGCGCTCCCTTCTCGATACGTACGGCGGCACCCGGGTCGTTCACGGCCACAGCCCCATTCCGTACCTGCTCGGCCATGTCGGCTCCGAGGAGGACGAGGAGGACGGCACCCCGCACGTCGAGGGTCCGCACGTCTACGCCGAGGGGCTCGCCATCGCGATGGACGGCGGCGTGACCATGGCCGGAAAGCTGCTGGTCCGGCAACTCCCCCTGGACGCCTGAGGGTTCGGCCGACTAAACCGGTCGGGGTCGGCCGGACACCGGGCCGGGCCTCAATTTCCGGCAACCCCCTGTCACCTTGAGCCTTGACGGCTCTACCATCGGTTTATCCGTAGCAGGCTCCCCTCCGTTTCTGCCCGACGGCTCGCCGCCATGCGAGCCCCCAGCCCTACGGAGCATCGGGGGATGCACATGAACAGCGTTCCGCAGCACCTGCTGAACGAGGACCGCCAGGATTTCGAGCGGCTCCTCGATGAGGCGCTGCGCTCCGCGCCACACCGCCCGGAACTGTCCGCCGTGGGTCAGCGGCTCAACCCCGAACAACTGCGCACCATGGCGCTGGGCGCCATCGTGCTCATCACGGCCGCCGCGGCCACCGAGTACCAGCACTACGTGAAGGTCCGCGAGGAACTGCGCCACCCGGCGCCGTCCCCCGACACCCAGGCCGAAGCCGGTTCCACCGACCCCGGCCCGGGCACGCTGGGCCTCGCCGCGACCACGCTCGGGGAGGCCGCCGAGACCGCCGGCGCGGGAGCGATCGCGGTGATAGCCGTGCTCGCTCCCGTCCTCGCCGGGACCGCCGCCGCCCTCTTCCTGCTCGTCGGCTACCTCCTGAAGATGCTGGCCCCCGGCCAGGCCTTCGCCCGCACGCTGATAGCGGCGGGGTGGGTCTTCGGCGCCGTGACCGCCGCCGCGATCCTGGTCGCCGCCGTGGGGCTGCTGCTCACCGCCCTGCGCAACAAGGCGACCGCCGAGGCGGGTGCCTACGCCGAGGGGGACCGGGCGGTGGCCGAGGCCAGAGACGCCTGGCGGGACGCCCTGCTGGAGCGCGGCATCCTGCCCTTCCTCAGGGAGGCCCTGGACCGGCCGGGCCCGGTGACCCCGTACCCGGGCCGGCCCACCACCCCGACCGGAAGGATGCCGCGCCTGGGCTACGGCCGCCCCGGCTTCAGCAGCCCGCACGACGGCTCGGTCTCCGACCGGCCGCGCTTCTCCAGCCCGGACTACTCGAGCCCCGACTTCGGCGGTCCCGAGCATCAGCCGGAGTAGGCACCGGACTCCCCCGGCGTCACCCGGCCGTCACTCGGCGAGGGGCAGATAGACCCGGTTGCCCGTGGCCGCGAACTCCTCGGACTTGCGGGCCATGCCCTCCTCGATCTCCGCCCTGCTGCCGCCGTGTTCGCGCCGGATGTCCTGCGAGATCTTCATGCTGCAGAACTTCGGCCCGCACATGGAGCAGAAGTGGGCCGTCTTGGCGGGCTCGGCGGGCAGGGTCTCGTCGTGGAACTCCCGCGCGGTGTCCGGGTCCAGGGCGAGGTTGAACTGGTCCTCCCACCGGAACTCGAAGCGGGCGTCGGACAGCGCGTCGTCCCACTCCTGCGCGCCGGGGTGCCCCTTGGCGAGGTCGGCCGCGTGCGCGGCGATCTTGTAGGTGATGACGCCGGTCTTCACGTCGTCCCGGTCGGGCAGGCCCAGGTGCTCCTTGGGCGTGACGTAGCAGAGCATCGCCGTCCCCCACCAGGCGATCATCGCCGCGCCGATGCCGGAGGTGATGTGGTCGTACGCCGGGGCGATGTCGGTGGTCAGCGGGCCGAGTGTGTAGAACGGAGCCTCGTCGCAGATCTCCTGCTGGAGGTCGATGTTCTCCTTGATCTTGTGCATCGGGACGTGCCCGGGGCCCTCGATCATCGTCTGTACATGGAAGCGCCTGGCGATCCGGTTGAGCTCCCCGAGCGTGCGCAGCTCCGCGAACTGCGCCTCGTCGTTGGCGTCCGCGATGGAACCGGGCCGCAGACCGTCACCCAGCGAGTAGGTGACGTCGTAGGCGGCGAGGATCTCGCAGAGCTCCTCGAAGTTCTCGTAGAGGAACGACTCCTTGTGGTGCGCCAGGCACCAGGCCGCCATGATCGAGCCGCCGCGCGAGACGATGCCGGTCTTGCGGTTCGCCGTCAGCGGGACGTACGGCAGCCGCACGCCCGCGTGGACCGTCATGTAGTCCACGCCCTGCTCGGCCTGTTCGATCACGGTGTCCTTGTAGATGTCCCAGGTCAGCTCCTCGGCCTTGCCGTCGACCTTCTCCAGGGCCTGGTAGAGCGGCACCGTGCCGATGGGCACGGGGGAGTTGCGCAGCACCCACTCGCGCGTGGTGTGGATGTTGCGGCCGGTGGAGAGGTCCATGACCGTGTCGGCGCCCCAGCGGGTCGCCCAGGTCATCTTCTCCACCTCCTCCTCGATGGAGGAGGTGACGGCGGAGTTGCCGATGTTGGCGTTGACCTTCACCAGGAAGCGCTTGCCGATGATCATCGGCTCGATCTCGGGGTGGTTGACGTTGGCGGGCAGCACCGCGCGACCGGCGGCGATCTCCTCGCGGACCACCTCCGGGGACACGTTCTCGCGGAGGGCCACGAACTCCATCTCGGGCGTGATCTCGCCCCGCGCCGCGTAGGCGAGCTGCGTGACCGCACCGCCGTCACGGCTGCGGCGCGGCAGCCGGGGGCGGCCGGGGAAGACCGCGTCCAGGTTCCGCAGCCCGCCGCGCGGCGAGGTGTGCTTGATGCCGTCGTCCTCGGGCCGGACGGGGCGCCCGGCGTACTCCTCGGTGTCGCCCCGCGCGACGATCCAGTTCTCCCGCAGCGGGGTCAGTCCCCGCCGGACATCGGTGGGGACGGCGGGGTCGGTGTACGGCCCCGATGTGTCGTAGAGCGTGACCGACCGTCCGTTGGTCAGGTGCACCTGACGGACCGGCACGTGTACATCGGGGCGTGAGCCCGCGAGGTACGCCTTGTGCCAGCCGTTGGACTTCCCGGCCTCCGCGTCCGGCGACCCCTTGGTCGCGTTCTGCGTGGAGGCAGGCGTGCGTGCGTCCTTGTTGGTCATGAGACCTACTCCCTACGCCGGCATTACCCGGTAACAGGTTCGGCGGTCGACGCAGCGATTTCCGTCCGCAGATGGTCCGGTGGAACCACGGTTCCACGTGAAACATCGCGAAGACGGAGGTCAGCGCCCTCTCAGCCCGGTGCTCCGAGCTCCCGCGTGTGCAAAGGTGCCTCCACGCTAGCGCCCCTTCTGACGGGAAGAACAGTGGGCCTCGGTCGTTCTTGCAATGATCGGACGGTGACCACGACACATCAGCCTCCCTTTCCCCCGCCCGGGCCGCCCCATCGGCACGGCCCCGGACAGGGCGGCGGCCCGGCAGGCGGGGGCGGACAGGGCTCCGGCGGCGGCCCCGGAGACGCGCACGGGTACCACGCGGGCTCCGGCGGCGACCAGGAACCGGGCCATGGTCACGGCTCTCCCGGCCACAGTCATGGCCACTCGCACAGCCATGGCCCCGCGGCTCCGGTGTCCCGGCATCTGCGCAAGGTCATCGCGGCGATCCTGATCCCGTTCACGGCCGCCGTCGTGGTCGGGCTCGTGGTGCTCTGGCCCGGGGGCGCCCCGCCGCACCAGCGCTCAGGGGTCGGCTTCGACCGCCAGACCCAGCAGGCCACGGTCACCCGGGTCCTGTCGGTGAGCTGCAAGTCCGTGAACGCCTCGGGGGGTTCGTCCCTCGGTGACAACGCCTCCTCCGGCGCCGGCGCGACCGCCCAGGCGGGGAAGGGCACCTGCAAGAAGGCGACGGTCCGGGTCGACACCGGCAAGGACCGGGGCCGCACCTTCACCGAGATCGTCCAGCCCGACCAGACCCGGCAGTTGCACCAGGGCGAACAGGTCGTGGTCGCCTACGAGCCCTCGGCGCCCAAGGACCTGCAGTACTCCGTCACCGACGTGAACCGGCAGTTCCCCATGGCACTGCTCGCCGGGATCTTCGCCGTCGCCGTCGTGGTGGTGGGGCGGCTGCGCGGTGTCATGGCGCTGGTCGCGCTGGCCGTCAGCTTCCTGGTGCTGACCCTGTTCATCCTGCCCGCGATACTCCAGGGTTCGAATCCGCTCCTGGTGGCGGTGGTCGGATCGAGCGCCATCATGCTGATCGCCCTCTACATGTGCCACGGGCTGTCCGCCCGTACGTCGGTCGCGGTGCTCGGCACATTGGTCTCGCTGATGCTGATCGGCTTTCTCGGCTCGCAGTTCATCGGCTGGGCCGCGCTCACCGGGAACACCGACGACAGCACGGGGCTGATCCACGGGCTCTATCCGTCGATCGACATGAGCGGTCTTCTGCTGGCCGGCGTCATCATCGGTTCGCTCGGCGTGCTGGACGACGTGACGGTGACCCAGACCTCGGCCGTCTGGGAGCTGCACGAGGCCAACCCCTCGATGGGCTGGCGGGGTCTGTACCGGGCGGGCATCCGCATCGGCCGCGACCACATCGCCTCCGTGGTCAACACCCTCGTCCTCGCCTACGCGGGCGCCGCGCTCCCCCTGCTGCTGCTGTTCTCGATCGCGCAGAGCAGCGTGAGCACCGTGGCCACCAGTGAGCTGGTGGCGGAGGAGATCGTGCGCACGCTGGTCGGCTCCATCGGGCTGGTCGCCTCGGTGCCGGTCACCACGGCCCTCGCCGCCCTGGTGGTCGCGGCCGACCGGCCCGAACCGGGCAACCCGGCCCCGGCCGCAGCGGCGGCAGCGGCGCGTGGTGGCCGCGGACGGCGCCGGAGGCGGTGAGCGAGGGCCAGAGGGGGGCGTCACGCGGTGGGGCCACCCCGTGGAGGAACTGGGGACGGGGAACCAGGAGAGGGCCGCACACACCCCGCAGAAGCGTTTCTGCAAAGCACGTACGGCCCTGCCGTCCGAACGGCCCACCGCTCCCCGTCACTTCAGCCGGCGCTCTGCTCCTCGGCCAGGATGCGGTCCAGCGCCTCGTCGAGGTGCGCGTCGAAATCGGCCAGCGCCCCCTCCTGACCGAGCGGGACCAGCTTGTCCGTACGGTCCAGGAACGCCACGAGCGGCGGCGCGGAGGAGCGGAACAGCGCCTGGTCGCTGCCGACCTGAAGCCGGATCAGCACCTCGCCCAGCACCTCGGAATCGACGGGCGCGATGTGCACGTCGCCCTCACCGCACGGCCTGCCCACGCCGTCGATCATCAACTCCCGCCCGAAGGCCCAGGTCACCGGGGCATCGCCGGGCAGATGGAAGGTGAGCCGCACCGCGTAGGGATCGCTCGTCTCGTAGCGCAACTCCACCGGAATGCGGAAGGAGAGCTCCTCCGAGACGAGAAAGCTCATCATGACCTCTGCCTGTACGGACTCGCGCATCGCCTACCCCGTCGTATGACATCGACTGGCTGGGATTAATCCCCGGACCATGCCCAAATCTAGCTGAAAGTACACAACAGATCACAAGGAGTGAGTTTTCAGATGCTGATAGAAAGCGCGAACGCCCCGAGGTGATGTCCGATCTCGGCCTGCAGCCGCTGTGTCGCGGGCATCAGCCGGTCGGCCTGGTGGGCGGGCACCGAGATCGCGATCGTAGCCGCCGTGGTACCCATCGTGAGGGGAATCGCCGCGCAAACCGCCCCCAGGGCGTATTCCTGACGCTCCACCACGGGTTCCATGCGCCCGACCCGGGCCAGCCGCCGCAGCAGGGCGCCGTTGTCCCGCACGGTGTACGGCGTGATCGACCGCACCGGGTAGCGGTCCAGGTGGTCCCGGCGGGCTTCCTCGTCCAACTGCGAGAGCAGGCACTGCCCGATCGCGTGCGCGTGGGCCGTCTCCCGGAAGTCGGCCCACTCCTCGACCGCCGGCGCCTCCCGCGACTCGGCGACGCACTGCACCTCGATCTCGCCGTCCCGGTACATCGCGTAGTACACCGGCACACCGATGGAATCGCGCCATTGCGCGAGGGTGCCCGCCACCGTGCTGCGACGTTTCTGCTGTGCCGCGCTCGCGCTCAGCCTGTCGGCGGCCTCCCCGAGGAAGAACAGCCCCTTCTCCCGGCGCAGATAACCCTCGTACACCAGTGTGCGCAGCAGGTGGTACGCCGTGGGCAGGGCGATCCCGGTCTCCCGGGCGAGCTGCTTGGCCGGGGCGCCGTACTCGTGGGCCGCGACGGTCTCCAGCAGCCGCATCGCACGCTGGACGGACCCGATGAGGGTCGCGGAGTGCTTGTCCCGGACGGCCGGGCCGTTCGGCCGCTGCATCGGGGGAGCGCAGGACCGGGGCGATGCGGGCGGTGCGTGGGGTCCTGCCGGGGCGGTGTCGACCATGGCCAAGGGGTGGCTCCCGAAGCGCGCGGATGGGGGCGGCCCGTGCTCGGTGGGCACGGGCGAGGAGGCGTGCCGCCCGTGGGGGCCGGGCCCCACGAGATTTCCGGACTTTAACCGTCCACCACCGCGCGTGGACGGTACGCCGGAAAACTTCCCTCCCCCGAGGGAACCGGCGATCCGTGTTACCGCCCACCGGCTCCCGCGTACGTCACCAGTCGCTGCGCGACGAGGATCCGGACATGAACTTCCGCACGATGTAGATCAGTCCGCCGACCAGGGCGACGAAGAGCAGGACCTTGAACAGCAGACCGATCAGGAAGCCGACGACGGTCGCTATCAGGCCGCCGAAGACGACCAGCGCGATGACCGGCACCGCGACCCACTTCACCCACCACGGCAGCCCCGCGAAGATCTCTCGCATTGCCCTCGTCCTTTGCGTTCGCAGTAATTGATGTCCGACCTCGATGCTAGGGCCGCGAGAGGCCTCCGCGGGGGCCGCGCACCCCTTGTCCTCCCCTGAACCGTCCCCTAGGGAACCCTGAGACGGACCCTCACGCCTCCGGTGGAGAAAACACCACGAGAACCCGCAGATCCTCGCTGATGTGGTGGAACTTGTGGGCCACTCCGGCCGGTACGTAGACCACGCTGCCCCGCGCTACCTCGGTCGTCTCCAGGCCCACCGTCATCGAGGCCCGGCCGCTGGCGACGAAGTACACCTCGTCCTGGCCGTGCGGCCGCTGCGGGTCGTGGGAGCCCGCGTCGAGGGCGTACAGCCCCACCGACATGTTCCGTTCCCGCAGGAACTGGAGGTAGGCGCCGTCGTTCGCGGCGCGCTCCGCCTCCAGTTCGTCCAGCCGGAATTCCTTCATCGTCGCCGCCGCCCTCGCCCCACTGCTCACTGTTGACCTCGTCTGCCACGATCAGACACATGAAGAATTTCGTAGTCAAGACGATCGCCAACGCGGCCGCCCTCGCGGTCGCCGTGTGGCTGCTCGACAAGATCACCCTCACCGGTGACAGCACGGGCAGGAAGATCGGCACCCTGATCGTGGTCGCGCTGATCTTCGGCCTGGTCAACTTCCTGGTGAAGCCGGTCGTGAAGGTCCTCACCTTCCCGCTGTTCATCCTGACGCTCGGTCTTGTCACCCTGATCGTCAACGCGCTGATGCTGCTGCTCACCTCCTGGGTGTGCGGCAAGCTCGACCTGAGCTTCCACGTGGACGGCTTCTGGACCGCCGTGCTCGGCGGCCTGATCATCTCCGTCGTCTCCTGGGCGCTGAACCTCGTCCTGCCCGACGAGGACTGAGCACGCCATGACCTACCGCGTCTGTTTCGTGTGCACCGGAAACATCTGCCGTTCCCCGATGGCCGCCTCGGTCCTCCGCGCGCGTGTCGCGGAGGCCGGGCTCGACGGCCTGATCGAGGTGGACAGCGCCGGCACCGGCGGCTGGCACGAGGGCGACGACGCCGACCCGCGCGCCGTGTCGGTCCTCGACGAGCACGGCTACGGCACCGCGCACACCGCCCGGCAATTCCAGCCGTCGTGGTTCGCCGGGCGCGACCTCGTGATCGCCCTCGACACGGGCCACCTCAAGGCCCTACGCCGGCTCGCGCCGACCGAGGAGGACGCGCGCAAGGTGCGCCTGCTGCGCTCCTACGACCCGGCGGCGGGCGACGACCTCGATGTGCCGGACCCGTACTACGGGGGCCGGGACGGCTTCGAGGAGTGCCTTGAGATGGTGGAACGGGCGGGCGACGGACTGCTCGCCGCCGTACGCGCACACCTGGAGGAGCCCCCCGCATGAGCGACGCCACCGCACACCCGGACCGCGCCGGCGACGGCACACGCGCGGTACGGGCCGGACTGCCCGAGCCGGTCAAGCACGAACCCACCCTGCCCGGGCCGGTGTTCGCCGCGCACTTCCATCTGCCGGGCGAGGTCACGGGACCGTACGCGTACGGCCGTGACGACAATCCGACCTGGACGCTCCTCGAGCGGGCCATCGGCGAGCTGGAGGCGCCCGGGCAGGACGGCGTGGAGACGCTGGTCTTCGCCTCCGGCATGGCCGCGATCTCCGCGGTGCTCTTCTCCCAGCTGCGCTCCGGCGACGTGGTCGTGCTGCCCTCCGACGGCTACCAGGTCTTCCCGCTGGTCCGCGAGCAGCTGGAGGCGTACGGCATCGAGGTGCGCACCGCGCCCACCGGCGGGGACGCCCAGCTGGAGGTCCTGGACGGCGCGCGGCTGCTGTGGATCGAGTCGCCGTCCAATCCGGGGCTCGACGTCTGCGACATCCGGCGGCTCGTGGACGCGGCCCACGCGCGCGGCGCCCTGGTGGCCGTCGACAACACCCTCGCCACGCCCGTCGGACAGCGTCCGCTGGAGCTGGGCGCCGACTTCTCGGTGGCCAGCGGCACCAAGCAGCTGACCGGCCACGGGGACGTCCTGCTGGGCTACGTGGCCGGGCGGGACGGCGAGGCGATGGCCGCCGTGCGCCGCTGGCGCAAGATCGTCGGGGCGATCGCGGGTCCCATGGAGGCATGGCTCGCGCACCGCTCGATCGCCACGCTGGCCCTGCGCGCCGACCGCCAGAACGCGACCGCGCTCCTGCTGGCGGAGGCGCTGCGAAAGCACCCGGACGTCGCGGGGCTGCGCTATCCGGGCCTGCCCGAGGATCCCGCGTACCCGGTCGCCTCGCGGCAGATGCGCCGCTACGGCTGCGTGGTCTCCTTCACGCTGCCCACGCGCGCGCGTGCCGAGCGTTTCCTCGCGGCGCTGCGTCTGGTCGAGGACGCGACAAGCTTCGGCGGGGTGCGCTCCACCGCCGAGCGGCGCGGGCGCTGGGGCGGTGACGCGGTGCCGGAGGGCTTCGTCCGCATGTCGGTCGGCGCCGAGGACCCCGAGGACCTGGTGGCGGACGTGCTGCGCGCGCTGGACGAGTCCGCCGGATAGGGCCGAGTGGCCGCGGTCCGAGCCTCCCCCCTCGTGGCTCGGACCGCGTCGGTTCCGCGCGCGAAGAACCGTGCGGACAAGGCTAGTTGACTCTGCGTCAGTGTCCAATCACGGTAACGACAGAGACCTATCGACTTATTTATAGTTGGGTCCTGCCCGAGGGCCGGAGAAGGCAGGGAAGGGAAGGACCCGCCATGGACCTGGCCTTGCTGCGTACCTTCGTCACCGTGCACCGGGCCGGCTCCTTCACCCGCGCCGCCGCGCTGCTGGGTCTGTCCCAGCCGGCTGTGACTTCCCAGATCCGCACGCTGGAACGCCAGCTGGGCCGTCCGCTCTTCCTGCGGCAGGCACGCGGGGTGACGCCCACGACCATCGGCGACGAACTCGCGCACAAGGCGGCACCGCACCTCGACGCGCTGGTGGAGATAGCCGAGAGCGGCCTGGACGAAGAGTCGTCGCTGCGGACCCTGCACCTGGCCGGCCCGCCCGAGTTCACCGCCGAACGCGCGCTGCCCGCCCTCACCGAGCTCGCGGCCCGTGACGGTCAGGGCTTCGCGCTCCGCGCCTCCTTCGGCACGGCGGAGGAGGCGCTGGAGGGCCTGGCCGCGGGCCATCACGACCTGGCCATCAGCACGGCCCGGCCACGCGGCGCCCTGCTGACCGCGAGCCCGCTGTGCGACGAGGAGCATGTGCTGGTCGCCTCACCGCGCTGGGCGGAACGGATCGGAGCGCTGCCGCTCGGCGGTGGTGCGCCCGCTCTGGAGAACCTGCCCGTCGTGGAGGTGCACGAGTCGCTGCCCTTCGTCGCGCGCTACTGGGCCTCCGTCTTCGACTCCTGCCCGGCCGTCGCGGGCACGGTGATCGTCCCCGACCTGCGGGCGGTGCTGGCGTGCGCGAGCGCCGGGGCCGGGCTGGCCGTGCTGCCCCGCTATCTGTGCGGACCCGCGCTGGAGCGCGAGGAGATCGTCCTGCTGCACGATCCGCTGGTCCCGCCGCTACGGACCTACTTCCTGGTGGTGCGCACCGGCTCGCTCGCCCTGCCGCATGTGGCGCGGGCGCACGAGTGGCTGCAACGGGCGGCCACGCGCTGGTGTTGAGCCCGCGTGCGACAGAGGTCACACCGTGTGCCCCGGCCGTGGCTCCTCGCGATGTTTCACGTGGAACAACCCGGGCCACATTTCTCCCATGACCGTCCGACCCGTGGTCAAGCGCACCGCCCGAGCCGTTCTCCTGGACGGTGACGACCTGATCCTGATCAAGCGCACCAAACCGGGAGTCGATCCGTACTGGGTCACCCCGGGCGGCGGGGTCGAGCCCGCCGACCCGACCGTCGTGGACGCCCTGCACCGCGAGGTGTACGAGGAACTCGGCGCCAAGATCACCGACGTGGTCCCCTGCTTCGTGGACACCGTGGAGCACATCGGCGAGGACGGCGGTGCGACCGGGGTGAAGGTGCAGCACTTCTTCGTCTGCCGCCTGGAGTCCATGGACACCTCACTGCGCCACGGCCCCGAAGTCGACGAGCCCGCCGGTGAGTACGAGATCGTCCGCATCCCGTTCACCCGGGTCGGCATCGCCTCCGTCCACCTCGTCCCGCTGTCCCTGCGCCACTACCTGGACGGCAACATCGAGGGCGTACGCGCCATGCACGCGCCCGACCTCGGATAGGCGCTCAGAAACCGGCGACGGTCATCTCCTCCACGGGGTCGTGCCGGATGCGGACGTCCGGCACGCCGAGGGCGCGCAGGACGGCCACTCCGCCGCAGATCATGCCGGGCGGTCCCGCGAGGTAGGCGTCGTACCCGTGCCAGGGTCCGCCCGCCCGGATGACGTCGGGCAGCCGGCGGCGGTCCTGCCAGTCGATGACGGGGTGCACCGAGATCCACGGGTGGCTCGCCCGGAGCCTCAGCAGCGTGTCCATGTCGTACAGGTCATGGTCGGCGCGGGCGCCATAGAACACCTCGACGGAGCGGCGCGCACCATGTCCGGCGATCTCCTCGACCAAGGCCCTGATGGGCGCGATGCCGGTGCCGCCGCCCAGGCAGAGCAGGCCTCCCTCACCGGTGTGGTCGACGGTCATCGAGCCGACCGGCGGCCCGAGGCGTACGGCGTCTCCCGGGCGGGCGCGGTGCACCAGCGCGTTGGACACCCAGCCCGCCGGAACGGCCCGTACATGGAAGGTCAGCAGACCGTCGGCACGCGGTGCGGAAGCGAAGGAGTAGTGCCGCCAGACACGAGGCCACCAGGGTGTCTCCACGCTCGTGTACTGCCCCGCGCGGAACGGGTACGGCTGGTCCGGGCGCAGGGTGAGGACCGCGACGTCCGGGGTGCGCAGATCGTGCGCGACGATCTCGGCTCCCCACCAGGGCGGGGCAGCGACCGCGTCCTCCGCCGCGGCGGAGATCATCACCTGGGAGAGGGTGGCGTAGACGCGAGACCAGGCTTCCTCGGTCTGCGGAGTCCAGGTGTGGACGGCGTACGCGCTCAGGGCGCCGATCAGGCATGCGCCCACGGCCGGGTAGTGCTCGTCCAGCGTCCCGTACTTGCGGTGTCCGCGGCCCAGATTGCGCAGGTAGTCCACGAGGACGGGGGTGTTGTCGATGTGCTCCGCGGCGGTGAGCAGTGCCCGCAGCAGCCGGTCCCGCTGGGTGTCCATGGCGGGCGGGAACAGCGAGCGCAGCTCCGGGTGGCGGACGAAGAGGAGCGCGTAGAAGTACGAGGTGACCTTGTCGGCGACGGGCGCGATCTCGGTCAGCGTGCGGCGGATGAGGAGCGCGTCCAGGGATGTCGTCTCGGCGGATTCCACCAGCCGGCGTCCCTGCCCGTCGCCCCGTGTCCCGTTCTCCCCCGACATGGCGGCCGGAGCGTCCATGGTGTGCCCTCGCCTCGAACATCCGTGGTCGGCGGACGCTCTCCCGGTGGGGAAGCGCGCGTGTCCCCGGCGGGGCGGACCGACCCACAGCACTCGTTCCGCAGCCTTCCACCGCGCTCGGGGACCGCGACGGCGTACCTGAAAAAGCGGTTCTTCGGGACCTTCGTCCGGTTAGGCTGTTCGTTCCTCAAGTAGCGGACAGAGCGGGGTATTTGATCTGTCACCGCCCAAGAGGCCGTGTTTCACGTGAAACAGTCATGCGGCGCGGTCGCTCGGGCGCATGAGGGCCGGCCCGGGCTTCCCGTATAACCGGTGGACGCCACGCCCTGGATCCGACAGCGTGGCCCGCGTGCCGACGCATTCACTCGCTACTCTGCCCATCCGCCGTCTGAACCCGCGCGATCTGACCGCGTGTGCCGACCTCTCCGAGGACCGGCAGTGGCAGCGTGAGGAACACAAGTGGGGGCTGCTCCTCACCGCCGGACAGGGGTACGGCATCGACGACCCCGAGGGCGGTCTCGTCGCCGCCTGTGTCGTCACGGAATACGGCCCGGAAGGGCACACGGACCTCGGCGCCGTCGGGATGGTGCTGGTGGCAAAGCGCCATGCCCGCCAAGGTGTGGGACGGCGCCTGCTGCGGCACGTCGTGTCAGTGTCGGGCACCACCCCGCTGACGCTGCACGCCACGCCCATGGGCCGGACGCTCTACGAGGAGCTGGGCTTCAAGGTCGTGGGCCACGCCGAGATGCTCATGGGCGACTTCGTCCCGTCCGGGCTGCCGGAGCGGACGCCGACCCGTGCCGCGACGGCCGAGGACCTTCCGGCGATCCTCCGACTCGACGCGGAGGTCTTCGGCACCGACCGCACCCCGCTCCTCGCCCGCCTGCCCGCGTTCGCCGATCAGTTGCGCGTGGCGGAGGAGGCGGGACGGATCACGGGCTACGCCGCCGCCTGGCCCAACATGGACACGCACGTGGTGGGACCGCTGATCGCCCGCGACACGGAGACGGCGAAGGCGCTCGTCGCCTCGCTCGCGGCCCGCACCGAGCGTCCGTTGCGCACCGACATCGACATGCGCCACGACGAACTGCGCGCCTGGTTCAAGGAACGAGGTCTGGCGCCCGTAGCGGTCAACGCTGTCATGACCTGCGGAATCGCCAATGTGCCGGGGGACTGGACGCGTCGGTTCGCGCCGCTGACGGTGGCAGCGGGCTGACCGCAGGGAGATGAGTGCGGGCCCCCGGCTGTGTCCAGCCGGGGGCCCGCACCCGTCACGGTGTGACGGCTCCGTCAGGCGTCGAGAGCGCGCACGGCCTCGGTCGCGAAGCCGTGGTCCTGGTCCGGCGCGCCGCCGCCGACGCCGATGGCGCCGACGAGCCGGCCGTCGCGGTGCACCGGGACACCACCGGCGATGAACAGCAGGGGACGGTCGAGCGCGGTGGGCAGCGTGTGGAAGAGGGCGCCGGGCTGCACGGCGTCGACCAGGTCGGCGGTGGCCGCGTTCAGCTGGAGCGCCGTGTAGGCCTTGCGGGTGCTGGTCTCGCCGGAGATCAGCACCGCCCGGTCGTCCCGGCGGAAGGCGAGCAGATGGCCGCCCGCGTCCAGCACGGTGACGCTGACGGTGACTCCGGCGTCCTCGGCGGCGCGCCGCGCCGTCGCGATGAGCAGTTCGGCGTCCTCGGTGGTGAGCGGGGTGATGGTGGTGGTGCTCATGGTGGGGGTTCTCCTTGAGTGTTTCTGAGGTGCTGCCGTGCGGGCCGGGCGAGGTGTGACGCCCCCGGCCCGCACGGCCGTCCGGTGGTCGGGGAGGGGCGGGCTCAGTGGTGGACGGCCGCCCGCTGCGGGACGGACGCGTCGGTGACGGCCGCGCCGGAGGAAGCCGCGGTGCCGGTCGTGCCGTCGCGGCGCTCCAGGGCGGCCGACAGGAAGGCGAGGACCAGCGCGGCGGCCGCGAGGGCGGCGCCCACCCAGTTGGGGGCGGTGTAGCCGAAGCCGGCCGCGATGACGATGCCGCCGAGCCAGGCCGAGAGGGCGTTGCCCAGGTTGAAGGCGCCGATGTTCACGGCCGAGGCCAGGGTCGGGGCGCCGTGCGCCTGGTCGAGCACGCGCTTCTGCAGGGGCGGGACGGTCGCGAAGCCCAGGGCGCCGATCAGGGCGATGGTCACGGCGGCCGCGATCTTGTTGTGGGCGGTCAGCGTGAACAGCGCGAGGACGACGGCCAGGGCGCCCAGGGAGACGTACAGCATCGGCATCAGGGCGCGGTCGGCGAACTTGCCGCCGACCAGGTTGCCGCCGACCATGCCGAGGCCGAACAGGACCAGGAGCCAGGTCACCGAGCCGTCGGAGAACCCGGCGACGTGGGTCATCATCGGGGCGATGTAGGTGACGGCCGCGAAGACCCCGCCGAAGCCGAGGACGGTCATCGCCATGGCGAGCAGGACCTGGGCGTTCTTGAAGGCGGCCAGCTCGTGGCGGAGCCGCACGCCCTCGGGACGCGGCATCTCGGGCACCAGCCTGGCGACACCGGCGAGGCCGACCACGCCCAGCGCGGCCACGATGCCGAAGGTCACCCGCCAGCCGACCTGCTGCCCGACGAGCGTGCCCAGCGGCACCCCGACCACGTTCGCGACCGTGAGACCGGTGAACATCATCGAGATGGCGCCGGCCTTCTTCTCCGGGGCCACCAGCTCGGCGGCGACGACCGAGCCGATGCCGAAGAAGGCGCCGTGGGCGAGGGACGCGACCACGCGTCCGGCGAGCATGATCCCGAACACCGGGGCCACGGCGGAGAGCAGGTTCCCGGCGATGAACAGACCCATGAGGATCATCAGCATCCGCTTGCGCGAGACCTTGGTGCCGAGGACGGTCATCAGCGGGGCGCCGATCACCACGCCGAGG
The DNA here is from genome assembly GCF_040703155.1 of Streptomyces sp. NPDC005435. Lineage (NCBI taxonomy): Bacteria > Bacillati > Actinomycetota > Actinomycetes > Kitasatosporales > Streptomycetaceae > Streptomyces > Streptomyces sp. NPDC005435. The sequence goes on along the minus strand of NZ_JBEXEQ010000001.1, from coordinate 475,135 downwards.
GCGTAGCCGGTCACGAGCAGGCCCGCCAGGGGGATGGAGACCCCGAAGTCGCCCGCGACCTCGGGCAGCAAGCCCATGATCACGAACTCGGTCGTCCCGATTCCGAAGGCCCCGATCGCGAGGGCCAGAAGCGCGAGAGGCATGAGGGGGTACACCTTCCCAGACGATTGCAGGAGCGCTTTGCGCGCTTCGACAATAGTTGCAGACGCGGGTTAAATGCAATCGCTGGATATTGCGAGTGATGCTCTACCCTGGAACCCGGCCGCCCGGGACGGAGGAGAACGCCCATGACTGCGACGGACCCCGCGCTCACCGCCCTCGCCCAGAGCTGGTGCGCGCTGTCGCTGCTGCACGGCAGGATCGAGGCGCACATCGAGCGCGCCCTCCAGTCACGGCACGAGCTGAGCGTGCGCGAGTACTCCCTGCTCGACGTGCTCAGCCGCCAGCACGACGGCGAGGGCGGCCATCTCCAGATGAAGCAGGTGGCCGACGCGGTCGTCCTCAGCCAGAGCGCCACCACGCGCCTGGTGACCCGCCTGGAGGACCGGGGCCTGCTGGAGCGCTATCTGTGCCCGACCGACCGCCGGGGCATCTACACGAACGTCACCGAGGCGGGTCTGACGCTGCTGGAGCAGGCGCGCCCCACCAACGACGCCGCCCTGCGCGAGGCACTGGACGCCGCCGCCCTGAAGCCCGAACTGGCGCCCCTGGTAAAGGCCGTGGAGTCCCTGCACACACCCGTCTAGGGTCGGGGATCATGGAACAGACGGACATACGGCGGGCCCGACCGGACGACATCCCCGCGATCGTCGCCATGCTGGCCGACGACCCCCTCGGCGCCCGGCGCGAGTCCCCCGACGACCTGACGCCCTACGTCAACGCCTTCGAGCGCCTGGACGCCGACCCGAACCAGCATCTGGTCGTCGCCGTCCTGGCGGGACGCGTGGTCGGCACCCTGCACCTCACGGTCATCCCCGGGCTCTCCCGCAAGGGCGCGACCCGTGCGCTGATCGAGGCCGTCCGTGTCCACGCGGACCAGCGCGGGGCCGGACTGGGCGGTGACCTCATCCGCTGGGCCGTCGAGCGGGCACGCGACCTCGGCTGCACCCTCGTACAGCTGACCTCCGACAAGACCCGCACCGCCGCGCACCGCTTCTACGAGCGCCTCGGATTCACCGCCTCGCACGAGGGCTTCAAGCTGAACCTCTGAGCGCCCGCGTCTCGGCGCGGGCACCCCAGCCGGGCGCCCGCGAACAGCGATTCGCCCCTGTTTCACGTGAAACAGGGGCGAATCCCCTCAACTTCCGCCGCGCTTAAGCCTGCTCGCTCCCCCGCCAGCCTCCCGCGTCCACGCCACCCGGCACCGGCGCCGCCGAGTCGTACGGCTGCCGGGTGAACACGAAGGAGCCGACGTCGAGATGGCTCAGCGTGCCGTCCGGACGCCGTACGGGACGCAGCAACTCACCGGCGTAGTAGCCCTCCAGACCGGTCCACGTGCCGTCGCCGTTCGGCCGGAACCGCGCACGACGGCCGGCTCCCGAGAGCGGGCCGAGCGCGAGTCCGTCGGCGGACACCCGCAGCCCGAAGGCGTGTGTCCCCCAGTACCACGGGCCGGCCAACTCCAGGACGTCCGCGTCCACTTCAGGCATCGGCCGCCAGGGCTCCGGGATGCGCGGTTCCGCCTCGGCGACGATGCGGACGAGATCGGCGTCCAGCGCGCCGAGCAGCGGGCCGCTCGTGCAGTTGGCCAGCACGACCGCCGCCACGTCGTCGTCCACGCTGATGGTGATGTTCGCCAGGAAGCCCGGGAGCGAGCCGGAGTGGCCGACGAGGAGCCTGCCGTCACGGTGCTGGATCTGCATCCCGAGGCCGTAGGCGGCTCCGTCGGCCACATCGGCGGCCTCGGCGGGCGCGGCGGGTGTCCGCATCTCCCGGACCGACTCCGCGCTCAGCACCCGGTCGTCCCCCTTGGCCAGGAACGCGGCGAACCGGGCGAGGTCACCGGTGGTCGACCAGAGCTGTCCGGCCGGCGCCATCCGGCCGAGGTCCTCCAGCGGTTCGGGCAGCAGCACATCCGCCCAGGGATGCACCGCCCAGCCGCCCGCGTGCGGCGCCTGAGGCTGAGCACTCGTGCGGTGGAGGCCGAGCGGTTCGAGGATCTCCTCGCGCAGCACCTGCTCCCAGGGAGCGCCGCGCAGCTCCTCCACCAGCGCGCCGAGCAGGGTGTAGCCGGGGTTGGAGTAGTGGAAGCACCGTCCGACCGGGTGCGGGAGGGGGTGCTCCCCGAGCACATCGCTCAGCTCGGGACGCAGCGAGCCCGGCGTCCGCTCCCACCAGGGACCGGGCGACTCGGCCGCCAAGCCCGCCGTGTGGGCGAGCAGTTCGGCGACAGTCGCCTCCCCGGCGCCGGTGCCCGGCAGATGCTTCTCCAGCGGGTCACCGAGGTCCAGCAGCCCCTCGTCCCGCAGCCGCAGCACCAGAACGGCGGTGAACGTCTTCGTGATGGAGCCGATCCGGTACTGCACGTTCTCGTCCGGGGCGTGCCCGTCGACCGAGGACCGCGCCCCCTGCCACACGACCCGCCCGCCCCGCACCACCGCGGCGACCAGCGACGGCGCACGCCCCTCGGCCTGCGCGACGGCGATCCGGTGCGACAGCGCCCGCCGGGTCCCCGGCAGCAGCTCTTCATGAGATGTCGTCATACGCCCAGTCCACCCGCTGGAGACCGGCACGTCGAGTTCTTTCAGCCGCTGCCGGCCCGGTCAGGTCTGGGCCATGTCCACGAAACGGGAGTAGTGGCCCTGGAAGGCGACCGTGATCGTGGCGGTGGGGCCGTTTCGGTGCTTGGCGACGATCAGGTCGGCCTCGCCCGCGCGCGGTGACTCCTTGTCGTAGGCGTCCTCGCGGTGGAGCAGGATGACCATGTCCGCGTCCTGCTCGATGGAGCCCGACTCACGCAGGTCGGAGACCATCGGCTTCTTGTCGGTGCGCTGCTCGGGACCACGGTTCAGCTGGGACAGCGCGATGACCGGAATCTCCAGCTCCTTCGCGAGGAGCTTGAGGTTACGGGACATGTCCGAGACCTCCTGCTGACGGCTCTCGGCGCGCTTGGAGCCGCCGGACTGCATCAGCTGGAGGTAGTCGATGACGACGAGCTTCAGGTCGTTGCGCTGCTTCAGGCGGCGGCACTTGGCGCGGATCTCCATCATCGACAGGTTCGGGGAGTCGTCGATGTAGAGCGGGGCGGCCGAGACGTCCGGCATCCGGCGGGCGAGCCGGGTCCAGTCCTCGTCGGTCATCGTGCCGGAGCGCATGTGGTGCAGGGCGACCCGCGCCTCGGCGGACAGCAGACGCATCGCGATCTCGTTGCGGCCCATTTCGAGGGAGAAGACCACGCTCGGCAGGTTGTGCTTGATCGAGGCGGCCCGCGCGAAGTCCAGCGCCAGGGTGGACTTACCCATGGCGGGACGCGCGGCGATGACGATCATCTGGCCCGGGTGCAGGCCGTTGGTCAGGGAGTCGAAGTCCGTGAACCCGGTGGGCACGCCGGTCATCTCGCCGCTGCGGGAGCCGATTGCCTCGATCTCGTCGAGGGCGCCCTCCATGATGTCGCCGAGCGGCAGGTAGTCCTCGCTGGTGCGCTGCTCGGTTACCGCGTAGATCTCGGCCTGGGCGCTGTTGACGATCTCGTCCACGTCGCCGTCGGCCGCGTATCCCATCTGCGTGATGCGCGTGCCGGCCTCGACCAGCCGGCGCAGCACCGCGCGCTCGTGGACGATCTCGGCGTAGTACTCGGCGTTCGCCGCCGTCGGCACCGTCTGGACGAGGGTGTGCAGATACGCCGCGCCGCCGACTTTGTTGATCTCGCCGCGCTTGGTGAGTTCGGCCGCGATGGTGATGGGGTCGGCCGGCTCGCCCTTCGCGTAGATGTCGAGGATCGCCTGGTAGATCGTCTCGTGCGCGGGCTTGTAGAAGTCGTGACCCTTGAGGATCTCGACCACGTCGGCGATGGCTTCCTTGGACAGCAGCATGCCGCCGAGGACGGACTGCTCGGCGTCGAGGTCCTGAGGCGGCACCCGCTCGAAGGAGGAGCCGCCGCCTTCCCAGTCACCGTCGTCCCGGCCGCGGTCGTGCTGCTCGCCGCGGCTGCGGACGGCTTCGCCACGGCGGCGGGAGGCGGGCAGACGATCGCTGGGTCCGCTGTCGGCCCACTGATCGTCCAAGGGCTCGGAAATGCTCACCGAGCCACCTCCTCCCGTCCGCACCGCGGACCTCGCCACGCCTCTTTGTACGGCACGGCACTGACAAAATGAGAGGCCCGGCTCCGGATCCGGCGCGTCGGTGGTACGACGTTTTCCAGGGCCGGGACGGGGAGCGGGCGCCGGACCACGGTAGGCCCCCAGGCACCTTCAGCCAATCTGGTTATCCACAGGGCATGTGGACGACGGCCCAGATGCTGTGGAGAACTCCCCGAAACCTGTGCACGACCCGGTGGACAGCCCTGTGAACAAGACCTCGATTCCCTGAGCAGGACGACTCTGACCTGCACCTTTATCGTCCACTGGCTGTGCAGAACAAAAAACTCCCCAGCCGGACCAAGATCACCTCGAACAACGCGCGAACGTCCGCGATCCAGGACGGAATGTAAGGGTCACATGACAATTGCATCGCTTACCTGTGGACGGATACATTGACGCTCATGACACAGGCTCCAGCGATTCCCCCGGCCACTCGTCGGCGGCACGACCGAGAGATCGTCGCCCTGGCGGTTCCGGCCTTCGGTGCGCTCGTCGCCGAGCCTCTGTTCGTCCTGGCCGACAGCGCGATCGTCGGCCACCTCGGCACCGCCCAGCTCGCCGGTCTCGGCGTCGCGACGGCACTCCTCACGACCGCCGTGAGCGTGTTCGTCTTCCTCGCCTACGCCACCACGGCCGCGGTGGCCCGGCGGGTCGGCGCCGGTGACCTTCCCGCGGCCCTGCGCCAGGGCATGGACGGCATCTGGCTGGCCCTGCTCATCGGCGCCTCGGTCATCGCCGTGGTGCTGCCGCTGGCGCCGGACATCGTGCGTCTCTTCGGCGCCTCCGTCACGGCGGCGCCCTACGCCACCACCTATCTGCGCATCTCGGCGCTGGGCATCCCGGCCATGCTCACGGTCCTGGCCGCCACCGGTGTACTGCGCGGTCTGCAGAACACCAGGACCCCGCTGTACGTCGCCGTCGCGGGCTTCGTCGCCAACGCCGTCCTCAACGCGCTGCTCGTCTACCCGGCCGGGCTCGGGATCGCGGGCTCGGCCTGGGGCACGGTCATCGCCCAGTGGGGCATGGCCGCCGTCTATCTCCTGGTGGTCGTGCGCGGGGCCCGGCGGCACAGGGCGTCGCTGCGGCCGGACCTCGCCGGCATCAGGGCATCGGCCCAGGCGGGCGTTCCGCTGCTGGTCCGCACGCTCTCCCTGCGGGCGATTCTCCTGATCGTCACGGCGATGGCGGCCCGGCTCGGGGACGCGGACATCGCCGCCCACCAGATCGTCCTGTCCCTGTGGAGTCTGCTGGCCTTCGCCCTGGACGCGATCGCGATCGCCGGACAGGCGATCATCGGACGGTACCTCGGCGCCGCCGACGCCCCGGGCGCACGCGAGGCCTGCCGCCGCATGGTCCAGTGGGGCATCGCGACCGGCATCGTCCTCGGCGTGCTCGTCGTGGCCGCCCGGCCGCTCTTCCTGCCGCTGTTCACCGGCGATTCCACGGTACGGAACGCGGCACTGCCCGCTCTCCTGATGGTGGCGCTGTCCCAGCCGGTCTGCGGGATCGTCTTCGTCCTGGACGGCGTCCTGATGGGGGCGGGAGACGGCCCCTATCTGGCCTGGGCGATGGTGGCCACCCTGGCCGTGTTCACGCCGGTGGCGCTGCTCGTCCCCGTGCTGGGCGGCGGTCTGACCGCGCTGTGGGCGGCCATGACCCTGATGATGACGGTCCGCCTGCTCACCCTGTGGCTGCGGGCCCGCTCGGGCAAGTGGATCGTGACGGGCGCCAGCCGCTGAGGCGGGGCGGCAGCCTCCGTCCCACCGTTGTCCCGGTTTCACGTGAAACGTGCCGAGGGTGCCGACGGCCGATCACCGATGCCCCATCGCCCCCGGTGACGAACGCGAAGAGGGGCCGCCCCCGTGGGACGGCCCCTCTCTCAGCTGTTCAAGCTGCGCGCGGCGTCAGGCCGCGACAACCTCGACGCTGACCTTGGCGGAAACCTCGGGGTGCAGACGCACCGAGGTCTCGTGGGAGCCCAGGGTCTTGATCGGGGCGGACAGCTCGACGCGGCGCTTGTCGACCTCGGGGCCACCGGAAGCCTTGATCGCGGAAGCGACGTCGGCCGGGGTGACGGAACCGAAGAGACGGCCGGCGTCGCCGGAGCGAACGGCCAGAATGACCTTCACACCCTCGAGCTGGGCCTTGATCTGGTTGGCCTGCTCGATGGTCTGAATCTCGTGGATCTTGCGGGCGCGGCGGATCTGCGCCACGTCCTGCTCGCCACCCTTGGTCCAGCGGATAGCGAACTTCCGCGGGATCAGGTAGTTGCGGGCGTAACCGTCCTTGACGTCGACGACATCGCCGGCGGCACCGAGGCCAGAGACCTCGTGGGTGAGGATGATCTTCATGTTTCGGTCACCCTTCCCTTATCGCGCGGTGGACGTGTAGGGCAGCAGCGCCATCTCACGGCTGTTCTTCACGGCCGTGGCGACGTCACGCTGGTGCTGCGTGCAGTTGCCGGTCACGCGGCGGGCACGGATCTTGCCGCGGTCGGAAATGAACTTCCGCAGCATGTTCGTGTCCTTGTAGTCCACGTACGTGACCTTGTCCTTGCAGAAAGCGCAGACCTTCTTCTTAGGCTTGCGCACAGGCGGCTTCGCCATGGTGTTTCTCCTGTGTGATCAAGAAGTGGGGATGCGAGCCCTTTAGAAGGGGGGCTCGTCCGAGTAGCCGCCACCGCCGCCGGAGCTGCCGCCCCAGCCGCCGCCCTGGTTGCCACCGGCGGGAGCGCCGGAAGCCCACTGGTCGTCGGCCGGAGCGCCGCCCTGGTTACCGCCGGAGCCACCGCCCCAGCCGCCGCCACCGCCGCCGCCGTATCCGCCCTGGCCGCCGCGTGCGCCACCGCCGCCACCGCCACCGGAGGTCTTGGTGACCTTGGCCGTCGCGCTGCGCAGGCTGGGGCCGACCTCCTCGACGTCCAGCTCGAAGACCGTGCGCTTGACGCCCTCACGGTCCTCGTAGGACCGCTGCTTCAGCCGGCCCTGCACGATGACGCGCATGCCGCGCTGGAGCGACTCCGCGACGTTCTCCGCCGCCTGACGCCAGACCGAGCAGGTGAGGAACAGGCTCTCGCCGTCCTTCCACTCGTTGGTCTGCCGGTCGAAGGTGCGGGGAGTGGACGCGACGCGGAACTTCGCGACCGCCGCACCGGACTGGGTGAAGCGCAGCTCGGGGTCGTCGACAAGATTGCCGACGACCGTGATGACGGTCTCGCCTGCCATGGGGGAACCTCTCGGCGGGTTAGCTGCTTGGTTGCTACTCGAATCCCGAGATCAGCTGAGCCGAAGGCTCAGTGCATCTCGGGGCGGAGGACCTTGGTCCGGAGGACCGACTCGTTCAGGTTCATCTGGCGGTCGAGCTCCTTGACGACCGCAGGCTCGGCCTGCAGGTCGATGACCGAGTAGATGCCCTCGGGCTTCTTCTTGATCTCGTACGACAGACGACGACGGCCCCAGGTGTCGACCTTCTCCACCTTGCCGCCGCCATCGCGGACGACAGAGAGGAAGTTCTCGATCAGCGGGGAGACCGAACGCTCCTCGAGATCGGGGTCGAGGATGACCATCACCTCGTAGTGACGCATGTGGAACCCACCTCCTTTGGACTCAGCGGCCACGGTCGTTCCGTGGCAGGAGGGTCGTGATGCGTGCGCAACGGTATCGGCCGCCACTGACAGTCGGAGACTTCGAAGGAAGTTCCGCGCAGTGACCTGGAAAGGTGCGGGCAGACACCGGTGCAGACGTTACAGACTACCCGCACACTGGCTTCCGGTTGAAATCAGGCGGTGGGGGCAGCCAATCTGTACACATCGGGTGTGTAAGGCGCTACAGTGCGCCGCCGCTATCCGCAGGAGGTGCCCCACATGGCACAGGCATCGTTCCCCAACATCGCCGGCTCCCTGTTCGCCACCGACGGCAAGCCCCATCCGGTTCAGGACACCCTGACGGTGGCGACGCTGGTCCTCGGACTGCTCTCCTTCATCACGTCCTTCTTCCCGGGTCTCCACCTGCTCGCCTCCTGGGCCGGCCTGATCGGGATCGTCGGCGGCGCGTACGGGCAGTGGATCTCGGTGACCACTCGCGAGCGTTTCGGCCTGATCCTGGGTCTCGGTGCCTCCGGCATCGGCTTCCTGCTCGGCATGGCGAACGGCGGTCTGTTCGGCGGAGTGATCGGCGGCTGACCCACCCGCCGTCCCGCGCACAGCACCCACGCATCACATCCACGAAGACACCCGGGGGCACCTTCCCGGCCACCGGCCGGGGAGAAGGTGCCGTACGCCCCAGTCGGGGCGCTCGCACCGGGCAGTAGGCTTCGCGCGAGAGCCGGAGCCCCTGTACCCATGGGGACACACCAGCCCGAGGAGCGCCCCGACATGAGCCTGACCCTGAGGACCATCAGCCGTGAGCAGCATCTGGCCTATATCCAGAGCCTGCCGGCGGCTAGCCACATGCAGGTCCCGGCATGGGCAGATGTGAAGGCCGAATGGCGTTCGGAGAGCCTCGGCTGGTTCGACGAGCGCACCGGCGAGATGGTCGGCGCCGGCCTGGTCCTCTACCGCCAGCTGCCCAAGATCAAGCGCTACCTCGCCTACCTCCCCGAGGGACCGGTCATCAACTGGTTCGCGCCGAACCTGGAGGAGTGGCTCCAGCCGATGCTGGCCCACCTCAAGCACCAGGGCGCGTTCTCCGTGAAGATGGGCCCGCCGGTGATCATCCGCCGCTGGAACTCGGAGACCATCAAGAAGGGCATCCAGAGCCCGGACGTGAAGCGCCTGCGCGACATGGAGGCCGACTTCATCGAGCCGCGCGCCTTCGAGGTGTCCGACAAGCTGCGCCGCATGGGCTGGCAGCAGGGCGAGGACGGCGGCGCTGGCTTCGGCGACGTGCAGCCCCGTTACGTCTTCCAGGTGCCGCTCGCCAACCGCTCCCTGGAAGAGGTCCACAAGAACTTCAACCAGCTGTGGCGCCGCAACATCAAGAAGGCCGAGAAGGCCGGTGTCGAGGTCGTCCAGGGCGGCTACCAGGACCTGGCGGAGTGGCAGCGGCTGTACGAGATCACCGCCGTGCGCGACCACTTCCGGCCGCGCCCGCTGTCGTACTTCCAGCGCATGTGGACGGCCCTCAACACCGAGGACCCCAACCGGATGCGGCTGTACTTCGCCCGCCACAACGGTGTGAACCTCTCGGCGGCGACGATGCTGATCGTCGGCGGCCACGTCTGGTACTCCTACGGCGCCTCCGACAACATCGGCCGTGAGGTCCGCCCCTCCAACGCCATGCAGTGGCGCATGCTGCGCGACGCCTACGCGCTCGGCGGCACCGTCTACGACCTGCGCGGCATCTCCGACTCGCTGGACGAGACGGACCACCTGTTCGGCCTCATCCAGTTCAAGGTCGGCACGGGCGGTCAGGCCGCCGAGTACCTCGGCGAGTGGGACTTCCCGCTGAACAAGCTGCTCCACAAGGCCCTCGACATCTACATGTCGCGCCGCTGAGCAGCGAACCTTTGATTCCATAGCCTTCGAGCGGCCTTCACCGGCCGCACGGCTCTCACCCCCCTGATCCACCCCAGCCACGAGAAAGGTTCCGGTCCGGCCATGGCGCTCACGCTCTACGTCGACACCGCGCGCTGGCGGGCGCACCACAAGCACGTGCAGGAGCAGTTCCCGGGACTCGTCCCGGTCTGCAAGGGCAACGGCTACGGCTTCGGGCACGACCGGCTGGCGGAGGAGGCCACCCGGCTGGGCTCCGACATGCTCGCCGTCGGCACCACGTACGAGGCCGCGCGCATCAAGGACTGGTTCAGCGGCGACCTGCTCGTGCTGACGCCGTACCGGCGCGGCGAGGAGCCGGTGCCGCTGCCGGACCGCGTGGTGCGGTCGGTGTCGTCGGTCGACGGCGTGTACGGCCTCGTGGGCGCCCGTGTCGTCATCGAGGTGATGTCCTCGATGAAGCGGCACGGCATCAGCGAGCAGGACCTGCCGCAGCTGCACCAGGCCATAGAGAACGTCCGCCTGGAAGGCTTCGCCATCCACCTCCCGCTGGACCGCACCGACGGCACGGACGCGGTCGACGAGGTCATCGGCTGGATGGACCGGCTGCGCGCGGCCCGGCTGCCGCTGCACACCATGTTCGTCAGCCACCTCAAGGCCGAGGAACTCGCCCGGCTCCAGCAGCGGTTCCCGCAGACCCGGTTCCGCGCGCGCATCGGCACCCGGCTGTGGCTGGGGGACCACGACGCCACCGAGTACCGCGGCGCCGTCCTGGATGTCACGCGCGTGGCCAAGGGCGACCGCTTCGGCTACCGGCAGCAGAAGGCGGCCTCCGACGGCTACCTGGTGGTCGTGGCGGGCGGTACGTCGCACGGAGTGGGCCTGGAGGCCCCGAAGGCCCTGCACGGCGTCATGCCGCGCGCCAAGGGCGTCGCCCGGGCCGGCCTCGCCACGGTGAACCGGAACCTCGCCCCGTTCGTCTGGGGCGGCAAGCAGCGGTGGTTCGCCGAGCCGCCGCACATGCAGGTGTCGATCCTGTTCGTGCCGTCGGACGCCCCCGAGCCGCAGGTCGGTGACGAGCTGGTGGCCCATCTGCGGCACACCACCACGCAGTTCGACCGGATCGTCGACCGCTAGAGCGCGGGACGGAAGCGGAAAGGCCGTGTACGAGCTTCTCGTACACGGCCTTTTTCCTGCCCGGAGTCCTGCTCAGTGCGTGGGCTCGCCCGGCACTCCCCACTCCATCCGGAGCATCTCGGGCGGCTCGGTGGGCCGCCGGTTCTGGGCGGCGGCGCCCAGGACGAACACGTCGGGCGCGCCGTCGAGGACCCCGCCCGAGGGGTCGTCGTCCCCGGCCAGGCGCACCACGTCCCGCTCCGGCAGGAGGATGTCCCGGACGACCACGGCACACAGGTAGAGCGTGCCCAGCAGGTGCAGGGCGATCGCCCAGTGGTAGCCGTGCGTGGGCAGTCCCTTGTGGGCGTCTCCGCTGGTCGTGTACGCGAGGTACATCCAGATGCCGAGGAAGTACGCCACCTCGCACGCCTGCCAGACGAGGAAGTCCCGCCACTTGGGCCGGGCCAGCACGGCCAGCGGCACCAGCCACAGGACGTACTGCGGCGAGTAGACCTTGTTGGTGAGGATGAAGGCGGCCACGATCAGGAAGGCGAGCTGGGCGAAGCGCGGACGGCGCGGGGCGAAGAACGTCAGCGCCGCGATCCCGATGAAGGACAGCATGACCAGAGCGCTGGCCGCGGTGTTCACGAAGTCGATGCTGGGCGGGTTGCCGGAGTTCTGCGCCCAGATCAGCCAGAACGAGCCGAAGTCGACGGGCCGGTCGTGGCTGAACCGGTAGAACTTCGACCAGCCAGGGAACGCGAACAGCATCACCGGCAGGTTCACCACGAGCCAGGCGACCACCGCGCCGCCCACCGCCTGGAAGAACGCCCGCCATTTGCCGGCCCGCCAGCACAGCACGAGCAGCGGCGCGAGCAGGAAGACGGGGTAGAGCTTGGCGGCCGTGGCGAGCCCGAGCAGCACACCGAAGGCGACCGGGCGGCTTCGCGACCACATGAACATCGCGGCGGCGGTCAGGGCGACGGCCAGCAGGTCCCAGTTGATGGTGGCGGTCAGGGCGAAAGCGGGCGCCAGGGCGACCAGCAGCCCGTCCCAGGGGCGCCTCCGGTGCGTACGGGCCACGCACACGGCGATGACCGCGGCGCAGATCATCAGCATCCCGGCGTTGACGAACCAGTACCACTGCTCCTGCTGCTGGATGCTGCCGCTGCCCGGGGTGAGCCAGGCGGCGACCTCCATGAACACGCCGGTCAGCACCGGGTATTCGAGGTACTCGATGTCGCCCGGGTTCTGGGTCGGGAGCCTGTCGAAGTACGGCACGAGTCCGTCGGCGAAGCCGCGCCCCTGATAGAGGTGCGGGATGTCCGAATAGCAGGCGTGCGTGTACTGCGAGCTGGCCCCGAAGAACCAGGCACCGTCGTAGCAGGGCGCCTTCTGGACGAGGCCGAGGGCGAACATGCCGATCGCCACGAGGGCGATGACCCTGACCGGTGTCCACCAGGACGTTCCGAGCAGGGCACGCCGCCCGACCGGGCCGCCGATCAGCTCGCTGCCGGCCGCGGCGATCTCGTCCTCCCGGGTCGGTCGTACCGTCTCCGGCTCGGGCACGCGCGCGGGCGTCGTTTCAGCACTGGGCATGGGGCACATCCTGCCGTACGCGCCCCGGAAAAAGCCGTGGGCCGCCGCACCTCACAGGTGCGGCGGCCCATGTTTCACGTGAAACAGGCGTACCGGTCGTCGGGGACGCAACCGGTCATTCGGACGGGCTAGCCGTCCTGACCTCCGAAGAAGCCTCCCCGGGTGGTGCCTGGGGTTTCCGTGGCCGAGTTGCTCGGGCTGGGCTCACCGCCGCCGCCGGTGTCGGTGCCACCGTTGAAGCCGCCGGTGCCGTTGCCTCCGTCGCCTCCATTGCCATTGCCGTTGCCGCCGTTGTCATTTCCGCCGTCCCGGCAGCCGAAGAAGCCACAGGTGACGGTGGCCGAAGGCGACGGCTCCAGCTCGGACTCGGTCGGCGACGGGCTCGGCGACTCGGTCGGGGTCGCGCTCGGCGTGAGGCTGATGGACGGGGTCGGAGAAGGCGCACCCGCCTCGTCCTGAACCTTGCCGATCTTGGTGGGGTCCGGGAAGCCCGGGTCGCTCTTACCCTGCAGCGCCGCCTGCATGTACTCGGTCCAGACCAGGGTGGGAATGTCGCCACCGTGGATGGAGTCCGCGCCCGCCGTTCCGTTCATGGAGAGCAGGGTGTGGTTCTCCGGATTCTCACGGAACATGGCCACCGAGGTGGACAGCTGCTGGGTGTACCCGACGAACCAGGCCGACTTGTTCTTGTCGGTGGTACCGGTCTTGCCGGCCGCCGTACGCCCCAGAGCCTTGGCCTTCGTGCCCGTGCCGTTCTGGATGACGTTCTCCAGCACGTTCGTGACGTTGTCGGCCACGTCGCCGGGGATGGTCCGCTTGGTCTCCGGCTTGTCGAAGCCCGGCTCCTGCACGCCATCGTGCTTGACGGCGGTCACGGAATACGGCTCCGCGTGCTTACCGGAGGCGGCGAACGTGGCGTAGGCGTCCGCCATGCGGATGGCACTCGGCGTGGAGGTACCGATGGAGAAGGACGGGTTGAGGTCCTTCGAGATGCTGTCGTCGAGGATGCCGGCCGAGCGGGCCATGTCCCGGACCCGTCCCAGCCCGACATCGACGCCGAGCTGAACGAACGGCGTGTTCACGGACTGCTCCATCGCCTTGCGCAAGGTGATGTAACCCCACGGGTGAGGACTCTCGTTCTTCTGGTAGAAGATCGAGTTGTCCTTGGTGAGGTAGTAGGAACCGTCCGGCCTTCTGACCTTGAGATGGTCGTTGCCGTTGTACTTGCTCAACGGCGAGATGCCCTCGCCGTCGGAGTCGTACGTGCCGTGCTCCATGGCCGCGGCCAGCACGAACGGCTTCCACGTCGAACCGACGGGGACACCCGAGGTGTCCGCGTTGTTGGTGAAGTGGCCGTTCTCGTATCCGGCACCACCGTAGAGGGCGACTATGGCACCGTCGTCGGGGACGACGGAAGCCGCGCCGAACTGGACGTACTTGTCCTTCGGCTCGGTCTCGGGGTGGAGACGGTCCTTCTGGATCTTCTTCACGGCAGTCGTCAGAGCGTCGACCTTGTCCTTCTGGAAGGTCGTGTAGATCTGGTAGCCGCCCTTGTCGAACTGAGCCTCGGTGATCTTGGAGTGCTTCAGCACGTACTTCTTCGCCGTGTCGGCCAGGTAGCTGATCTGGCCCGTCATGCCCTTGGTGGCCTTGCGGCCGCTCGGCATCGGGTACTTGCTGACCGCCTTCTGGTACTCGGCGTCGGTGAGGTGGTTGTCCTTGTGCATCTCACCGAGGATCCAGCGCCAGCGCTCCGTGGAGAGGTGCAGGTTGGCCTCCGGAGTGGCGGCCTTGTCCAGGTCGGTGTTACCGGCCGGGTCGTAATACGTGGGGCCCTTCAGCAGTGCCGCGAGCACGGCGCACTGACTAGGCGTCAGCTTGTCCGAGTCCCTGCCGTAGTACGTGTGCGCGGCGGCCTGGATGCCGTACGCACCACGCCCGAAGTACGAGGTGTTCAGATACCCCTGGAGGATCTGGTCCTTGCTCCGCTTCGTGCCCACCTTCAGGGAGATGATCATCTCCGTGAACTTGCGGGTCACGGTCTGATCCTGGCTCAGGTACGTGTTCTTCACGAACTGCTGGGTGATGGTGGAACCACCCTGCGTCTGGCCGCCGCGCGCCATGTTGGCCAGGGCGCGTGCGATACCCATGGGGTCCACGCCCGAGTCCTTGTAGAAGCTCTTGTTCTCGGCCGAGATCACCGCCCACCGCATGGCCAGCGGAATCTTCTCGATGGGGACGTTCTGCCGGTTCACACCGGTGCCCGTGGCCACCATCTGGGACTTGTCGGCCCAGTAGTACACGTTGTTCTGGGACTTGGCCGCATCGTTCTCGCTCGGGATGCCGACCCATGCGTAACCCACGCCGACCAGGGCCACCAGGCTTCCGAAGAACGCGATGCAGACCGTGGTCACGACCTTCCACGACGGCAGCCAGCGCTGCCAGCCGTCCCTGCCCGCGCGGGGGTAGTCGATGAACCTCGAACGGGTGGGGGCCGCGGCGGCACGGCCTCGGCCGCGCCCCGGGCCGGTGGTGTCGGGACCCTGGCGGCGACCGCCGCCTCTCTGGCTCGCGCGGCGCGCCTCGGCACGGCTGCCGTAGGCAGGCTCGTCACCATAGGAGTCGGCAGGGGCCTCGTTGGCGCCTCGCGGGGCCGCTCGGCGGCCGGAGGACGGGCCGGGCTGGCCGCGTCGGGCCGCGGCACGTCCGCCTCCCTGCGGCGGCGGCGGTTTGCGACGGTGCTCGCTCATCGGACGATTACTCCTCGGGCAGGCGCACCCGTGCGCGCCTGGAAACAGCGGCTGGTTTCCGGTCCCCCCGAAGTACGGATGCGGTCGTTGCTGCATTCACCCGTACTGCACCGGGGACCACGACGCCCCCCAAGCGCCCCATGGTTCCCGGTGGTGTGCATGGCGCACAGACTACGCACCGCCAAAACCTTCCGAGCCCTGAAGTTCACCCCAAATCAGGCAACTTGCCGCGTACGAATCAGTGATGTGATCCCGTTCACCATCTGCCCCCTTGTCGCACAACGGGGGCCGTTCTATCGTCGGGATGTATCGAGTCGATACATCAGCGCGAGACAAAGACGCTGTGTGCCGAGAGGAGGCGATCATGAGCCGGCGTTCCGGCATCCTTGAGTTCGCCGTACTCGGGCTGTTGCGCGAGTCTCCGATGCACGGCTACGAACTGCGCAAACGACTCAATACATCCCTGGGTGTGTTCCGGGCCTTCAGCTACGGAACGCTGTACCCCTGCCTCAAGACGCTGGTCGTAAACGGCTGGTTGATCGAGGAACCGGGCAACACCCGCGAAGACGCTCTGGCGGCCCCCCTCACCGGGCGCCGCGCGAAGATCGTCTACCGGCTGACGGCCGAAGGTAAGGAGCACTTCGAGGAGCTGCTCTCGCAGACCGGCCCGGACGCGTACGAGGACGAGCACTTCGCCGCGCGGTTCGCCTTCTTCGGGCAGACCTCGCGCGATGTGCGGATGCGCGTGCTGGAGGGCCGGCGCAGCCGCCTGGAGGAGCGTCTGGAGAAGATGCGCACCTCCCTGGCACGCACCCGGGAGCGGCTCGACGACTACACGCTTGAGCTCCAGCGCCACGGAATGGAGTCCGTGGAGCGCGAGGTGCGCTGGCTGAACGAGCTCATCGAAAGCGAGCGGGCCGGACGCGACCTGAAGGGGTCGGAGTCCGGGGAGTCCGCTCAGCAGGACACCACATCTGGATCGGCGGGCGGCCTGCCCCGTCCCAGGGACCTCCCGGGGACGGATACGCCCGGCGACACCGCCACGTGACGGCCCACTCAGGGCCTCACTCGTACACACAGGGAGCAACCGGAATGGGTTCGGTTCGCGTAGCCGTCGTCGGCGTGGGCAACTGCGCCGCGTCGCTGGTGCAGGGCGTCGAGTACTACAAGGACGCCGACCCGGCGGCCAAGGTCCCCGGCCTGATGCACGTGCAGTTCGGTGACTACCACGTGCGGGACATCGAGTTCGTCGCCGCGTTCGACGTCGACGCCAAGAAGGTCGGCCTCGACCTGTCGGACGCCATCGGCGCCTCCGAGAACAACACCATCAAGATCTGCGACGTGCCCACCACCGGTGTCACCGTCCAGCGCGGCCACACCCTCGACGGTCTCGGCAAGTACTACCGCGAGACCATCGAGGAGTCGGACGCCGAGCCGGTCGACGTCGTCCAGATCCTCAAGGACAAGCAGGTCGACGTGCTCGTCTGCTACCTCCCCGTGGGCTCCGAGGACGCCGCGAAGTTCTACGCCCAGTGCGCCATCGATGCCAAGGTCGCCTTCGTCAATGCCCTTCCCGTCTTCATCGCGGGCACCAAGGAGTGGGCGGACAAGTTCACCGAGGCGGGCGTGCCGATCGTCGGTGACGACATCAAGTCCCAGGTCGGCGCCACCATCACGCACCGCGTCATGGCGAAGCTGTTCGAGGACCGCGGTGTGATCCTGGACCGCACGATGCAGCTGAACGTCGGCGGCAACATGGACTTCAAGAACATGCTCGAGCGCGAGCGCCTGGAGTCCAAGAAGATCTCCAAGACGCAGGCCGTCACCTCCCAGATTCCCGACCGGGACCTCGGCGAGAAGAACGTCCACATCGGGCCGTCCGACTACGTGGCCTGGCTGGACGACCGCAAGTGGGCCTACGTCCGCCTCGAGGGCCGCGCCTTCGGTGACGTCCCGCTGAACCTGGAGTACAAGCTCGAGGTCTGGGACTCCCCGAACTCGGCCGGCGTCATCATCGACGCCCTGCGCGCCGCGAAGATCGCCAAGGACCGCGGCATCGGCGGCCCGATCCTCTCCGCGTCCTCGTACTTCATGAAGTCCCCGCCGGTTCAGTACTTCGACGACGAGGCCCGCGAGAACGTCGAGAAGTTCATCCGCGGCGACGTCGAGCGCTAAAGCTCCGCTCGCACGAGAACGCTCCTGCCAGGGCGCGAAAGGTCCCCGGGGTCATCTCCCGGGGACCTTCCGCATGTGTGAGGCTGTCTCCCATGCCCGTCGCCCAGGACCTGCACCGGTTGCTGCGGGTCCGGGACTTCCGGCGCCTGCTCGGTGTCCGCCTGCTCTCCCAGGGCGCCGACGGCGTCTACCAGGTCGCCCTCGCCGCCTACGTCGTCTTCTCCCCCGAGCGGCAGACCTCGGCCGGGGCGATCGCCTCGGCGATGGCCGTGCTGCTGCTCCCGTACTCCCTGGTCGGCCCCTTCGCCGGAGTGCTGCTGGACCGCTGGCGGCGCCGTCAGGTGTTCGTGTACGGCAACGCGCTGCGCGCCCTGCTGGCGGCGGCCACCGCCCTCCTGATGGTCACCCGGGCACCCGGCTGGCTCTTCTACGCCTCCGCGCTGTGCGTCACGGCCGTCAACCGGTTCGTCCTCGCGGGCCTGTCCGCCGCACTGCCCCGTGTCGTGGACGCCGACCGCCTGGTGCTGGCCAACTCGCTGTCCCCGACCGCCGGGACACTCGCCGCGACCGCGGGCGGCGGACTCGCCTTCCTCATCCGCATGACGGGCCCGGACTCGGACGCCACCGTCGTGCTGACGGGCGCGGTCCTCTACCTGTGCGCGGGCCTCACCGCCCTGAGCCTGGCGCCCGGCCGGCTCGGCCCCGACCGGGCGCCGGCCCACCCCCGCCTGCGCGCCGCGCTCGCGGACACCGCACGCGACCTGCTCGCCGCCGTCCGGTACCTCTCCGCCCCCGACCGCAGGGACGCCGCCCGGGCGCTCACGTCGATGACCCTGATGCGCTTCTGCTATGGCGCGCTGCTCGTCCTGCTGCTCATGCTGTGCCGGTACGGCCTCGCCACGACCCCGCGCGACGGTCTCGGCCTGCTCGGACTGGCACTGGCCTTGTCAGGCGCGGGTTTCTTCGCGGCGGCCGTGGTCACTCCATGGGCGGCGGGGCGGATCGGACCGGGGCGCTGGATCGCTGTGTGCGCGGGCGGCGCGGCGGTGCTGGAGCCGGCCCTCGGCCTGCCCTTCGCCGCCGTCCCTCTGATGATCGCGGCCTTCGTGCTGGGCCTGACCACCCAGGGCGCCAAGATCGCCACGGACACGATCGTGCAGGAGTCCATCGAGGACGGCTTCCGGGGCCGGGTCTTCTCGGTCTACGACGTTCTCTTCAACATCGCCTTCGTCGGTGCCGCCGCGGCCGCGGCCCTGATCCTCCCGGCGGACGGACGCTCACCGGCGCTCGTGGTCCTCGTCGCCTGTCTGTACGGCGCGGTCGCCGTGGCGATGTACCGCACCCCCTGGCGTCCGGACGGCGCGAGGGGCGGTGTTTCACGTGAAACACCGCCCCTGCGCTGAAAGTCCGTGTTTCACGTGAAACACGGAGGCTCGGCCGGCCTCAGTTCTGCCCGGCCCACCACTCCTTGAGCGACGCCACCGCCGCCTCGTGCTCCATCGGGCCGTTCTCCAGCCGCAGCTCCAGCAGGAACTTGTACGCCTGGCCGATGACAGGGCCGGGGCCGACGCCCAGAATCTCCATGATCTGGTTGCCGTCGAGGTCCGGGCGGATCGCGTCCAGCTCCTCCTGCTCCTGGAGCTGGGCGATGCGCTCCTCCAGGCCGTCATAGGCCCGGGACAGGGCGGAGGCCCTGCGCTTGTTGCGCGTGGTGCAGTCAGAGCGGGTCAGCTTGTGCAGGCGTTCCAGCAGCGGGCCGGCGTCACGGACATAGCGGCGCACAGCCGAGTCCGTCCACTCGCCGGTGCCGTAGCCGTGGAAACGCAGATGCAGCTCGACGAGCTGCGAGACATCCCTGACCAGCTCGTTCGAGTACTTCAGGGCCGTCATGCGCTTCTTGGTCATCTTCGCGCCGACCACCTCGTGGTGGTGGAAGGAGACCCGGCCGTCCTTCTCGAAGCGGCGCGTGCGCGGCTTGCCGATGTCGTGCAGCAGGGCGGCCAGCCGCAGCGTGAGGTCGGGGCCGTTCTCCTCCAGCGCGATCGCCTGCTCCAGCACGATCAGCGTGTGGTCGTAGACGTCCTTGTGCCGGTGGTGCTCGTCCCGCTCCAGGCGCAGCGCCGGAAGCTCGGGCAGGACATGCCCGGCGAGGCCCGTGTCCACCAGGAGGGTCAGGCCCTTGCGGGGGTGGGCGGAGAGGATCAGCTTGTTCAGCTCGTCCCGGACCCGCTCGGCCGAGACGATCTCAAGCCGTCCGGCCATCTCCGTCATCGCGGCGACCACACCGGGGTCCACCTCGAAGTCCAGCTGCGCGGCGAACCTGGCCGCCCGCATCATGCGCAGCGGATCGTCCGAGAAGGACTCCTCGGGCGTACCGGGGGTGCGCAGCACGCGGGCCGCGAGGTCGTCCAGCCCGCCGTACGGGTCGATGAAGTCCTTCTCCGGCAGCGCGACGGCCATCGCGTTCACCGTGAAGTCGCGGCGGACCAGATCCTCCTCGATGGAGTCGCCGTACGACACCTCGGGCTTGCGCGAGGTGCGGTCGTACGCCTCCGACCGGTAGGTGGTGACCTCGATCTGGTAGCCGTCCTTCTGCGCGCCGACCGTGCCGAACGCGATCCCGACCTCCCATACGGCATCGGCCCACGGCCGGACGATCCGCAGGACGTCCTCGGGGCGCGCGTCGGTGGTGAAGTCCAGGTCGTTCCCGAGCCGGCCGAGCAGCGCGTCACGGACCGAGCCGCCCACCAGGGCGAGTGAGAACCCGGCTTCCTGGAAACGGCGGGCCAGGTCGTCGGCGACGGGAGCCACCCGCAGCAGCTCGCTCACCGCGCGCTGCTGCACCTGGCTCAGGGCAGCGGGAGTGTCTTCGTTGGGGTTCGGCACAACAGAAAAGGGTACGTGGCCCGGCCGGCCGGCCGCTCCTCCTCGACCCGGCACCGTCCCCGTCCGGCATACCCGTACAAGGAGCAGTTCTGCGGCGTACGCCACTGCTCGGCCCGATAGTGGATATAGGGGACAGGACATCGCCGTACCCGATCTTGGGAAGCGGTCCGCGGCACTTCCCCTCAGCGGTCATCGTTACCATGCGGGGACGCACATTCCGACGCCCACTGACGACGAGAGACGGGTTAGCGCGTGGCCGAGGCGGCAGACTTCCAGGGGACCAGTGCCTCACCTGCCCGCCGGTGGCTGCGGCGCACCGGGGCGCTGCTCGCCGGCGCGCCGTTGGTGGCCGGACTGCTCCAGTTCTCCACCGCGTCGCCCGCGCAGGCCGCGCCGTCGGACTCGGTCTCCGTCTCGCTGGACTCGCTCAGTCCCAGCGCCCCGACGGACGGCGACACGGTGACCGTGACCGGCACCGTCACGAACAACGGCAGGCAGACCGTGACCGGCGCCCACGTCGGCCTGCGGGTGGGCCCGCTACTGAACACGCGCTCGGCGGTCGACGCGATCGCCCGGCACCCGCGGTCCACGCAGGGCGGCACCGGGACCGAGGTCGGCGGCAAGTACACGGAGAAGTTCCCCAAGCTCATCCCCGGTATCGCCGAGCACTTCAGCATCTCCGTCCCGGTCGACAAGCTCGACCTCAAGGGCGACGGCGTCTACACGTTCGGGGTCGCCGTGTCCGGCCAGACCCCGGCACGGCCCTGGGACCAGGTGCTCGGTGTCGAGCGGACCTTCCTGCCCTGGCAGCCGTCGGACGCCGACACCACCACCAAGACCACGTTCCTGTGGCCGCTGATCTCCTCCGTCCACATGACCGCGCGGACCGGCGCGGGCGAGTCGCAGACGCCGGTCTTCCGCAACGACGAGCTGGCCGAGGAGATCGCTCCGGGCGGCCGGCTCGCGCAGATGGTGGAGCTGGGCAAGGACCTGGACATCACCTGGGTGATCGACCCCGACCTGCTGGCCTCCGTGGAGGCCATGGCGAAGGGCTACCGGATCGACGCGTCCGGCGACACCAGCACGCCCGGCCCCCGCGAGCACCAGGAGATCGCCCGCCAGTGGCTGGCCGACCTCCAGAAGGCCGTCACGGGCGAGGAGGTCGTCGCGCTGCCCTTCGGCGACCCGGACCTGGCGTCGCTCGCCCACACCGGAACCCGCGTCAGCGGCTCGCTCAGCCACCTCAAGGACGCGACCGACGTCGCGGCCCTGACCGTGAAGACCGTGCTCCATGTCACGCCGAGCACCGAGTTCGCGTGGCCCGTCGAGGGCGCCGTGGACCCGTCGATCATGAAGGTTGCCACCTCGGCGGGCGCGGACCGGGTGATCGCCCGCAGTGACAGCCTCCGGGAGAGCTCGGGGCTGTCCTACACGCCGTCCGCCGCGCGCCCGGTCGGCGGCGGCACCACCGCGGTGGTCGCCGACGCCCGGCTGTCCACCGCCTTCGAGGGCGATCTGACCAGGGCGGACACCTCCACGCTCGCCGTGCAGGAGTTCCTGGCCCAGAGCCTTGAGGTGAACGCGCAGACGGACAAGCAGCGCAGCATCGTGGTCGCTCCCCAGCGCACGCCCACCGCGAGCCAGGCCCAGGCCATGGCCACGGCGCTCACGGCGCTGCAGAGCGGCACCTGGTCGGAGGCCCAGGACCTGAGCGCGGCGGCCAAGGCCAAGCCCGACCCGAACGCCACCACGCGCATCCCCTCCACGTCCGCCTACCCCTCCTCGCTGCGCAGGCAGGAGCTGCCGAAGTCGGCCTTCGAGCAGATCGCGCGGACGCAGGACAAGCTGGACAACTTCCAGGTGATCCTCACGGACCAGTCCCGCGTGGTCACTCCGTTCGGGCGGGCCATAAACCGCGGGATGTCCACGTCGTGGCGGGGCCACCGCGCCGACGGGAACAGCTTCCGGAGCGGTGTGGAGGGCTGGCTCGACGACCTGGCGGACCAGGTCAAGCTGATCGACAAGTCGGAGACCAAGCTCTCCGGGCGCAGCGCGACCATCCCCGTCACCGTGCAGAACAACCTCGTACAGCCCGTCGGCCATCTGTCCCTGCGGCTCACCTCGACCATGCCGACCCGCCTGAAGATCGGCGGCAAGGCGTACTACGAGCAGAGCGTCGACGTCTCCGGCGGCCACAGCCAGTCCGTCAAGTTCACCACCTCGGCCAACGCCAACGGCCGCGTCGGAGTGATCGCGCAGCTCTACACCGAGGACGGCCAGGAGTACGGCGACCCCGTCACCTTCGACGTGAAGGTCACCGAGGTCACGCCCACCGTGATGCTGGTCATCGGCGGCGGTGTGCTCCTGCTGGTGCTCGCCGGGTTCCGGATGTACACCCAGCGCAAGCGCGCGGCGGCCCGCCAGGCCGAGCAGGAGGGCACGGCCGAAGAGGGCACCGAGGGCGCGCCCGAGCAGCCCGGCACCCCCGAGGACCGCCCCGCGGCGGAGTCCGGCTCCCCTTCCGGAGAGGACGCGCCGGACCAGCCGAGTGACCCTTCACCGGACACCGCACCGGAAAGCGCCGACCCGTCCGGCACGGGTGAGAGAGTGGACCGTTGAGCGATGTCGTGGCCGGTGTGGCCCGGGACGATGAGGTGGGGTAACCATGAACGCGCCGTACGACGGTGACCGCGGCCAGGGCGCCGCCGGCTCGGGCCACCCCGAGACCTCGCCCGAGCCGGGCCAGGTGCCGCCGCAGCCCGCGGCGGACATGTACCTCCAGGACGCCTACGACCAGGACCCCTACCGGGAGCGCGAGCTGTCCGCCCAGGACCCGGTCGCCGAGGCCCTCTACGACCGCGCCGCGCACCCGCCGCCCCCGCCGGGCACCTACGACCGGCAGCAGCCGCTGTACGCCCAGCCCTCCCAGTCTCCGTACGCGCCCGACCCCCGCGTGTGGGCCAACACCCCGGCCCCCGAGCCGGACGGCGACGCCACCCAGCACATGCCGTACGGCGACAACCCCCGCACCACCCAGTTCGTCGGCGTGGACGACCTGGTCTCGCACTCGGGCGAGGAGTACCACGAGCCGGACGCCTTCGCGCATCTGCTGAAGGATCAGCAGCACGGCGGCGCAGCCGCGGCCACGGGCGCGCGGGCCGCCTCCGGGCCGCCGGCTCCCGGCCGGACCGGAACGGGCGGCACACAGCCTCCCGCGCCCGGGAACCGCAGCCGGCCGGCCGCCCCGGTGCCCGGCCCCTCGGGGCCCGCCGAGACCGCCTCGGCCCCCGCCCCGGCCGCGCCCAAGAAGGGCGGCCTGCTCAGCTCCAGCGCCGTCATGGCGGCCGGCACGATGGTCTCCCGCCTCACCGGCTTCGTCCGCTCCGCGCTGATCGTCTCCGCGCTGGGCCTGGGTTTCCTCGGCGACTCCTTCCAGGTCGCCTACCAGCTGCCCACGATGATCTACATCCTCACCGTCGGCGGCGGCCTGAACTCCGTCTTCGTGCCCCAGCTGGTGCGGGCCATGAAGGAGGACGAGGACGGCGGCGAGGCGTTCGCCAACCGGCTGCTGACCCTCGTGATGGTGGCCCTCGCCGTGCTCACGGGCGCCGCGATGTTCGCCGCCCCGCTCCTGGTCCGCCTGCTGTCGGACTCGGTCGCGACCAACCCGGCGGCCGACGACGTGGCGGTCACCTTCACCCGCTACTTCCTGCCCTCGATCTTCT
Source organism: Streptomyces sp. NPDC005435 (assembly GCF_040703155.1). Lineage (NCBI taxonomy): Bacteria > Bacillati > Actinomycetota > Actinomycetes > Kitasatosporales > Streptomycetaceae > Streptomyces > Streptomyces sp. NPDC005435. The sequence goes on along the minus strand of NZ_JBEXEQ010000001.1, from coordinate 451,095 downwards.
TCATGGGCATTCACGTGGTGATGGGTCAGATCCTCAACGCGCGCGGAAAGTTCGGCGCGATGATGTGGACCCCGGTGCTGAACAACATCGTCATCATCGTGACGCTCGGCACGTTCATCTGGGTCTACGGCACCTCGGCCAACTCCCACATGACCGTCGCCAACATCCCGGCGGCGGGCCAGCGGCTGCTCGGCATCGGCGTGCTGCTCGGTCTCGTCGTGCAGGCACTGGCGATGATCCCCTACCTGCGGGAGACGGGCTTCCGTATCCGCCCGCGCTTCGACTGGAAGGGCCACGGCCTGGGCAAGGCCGCGATGCTCGCCAAGTGGACGGTCCTCTTCGTGCTCGCCAACCAGGCCGGCGCGATGATCGTGACCCAGCTCTCCACCGCCGCGGGCGAGGACTCGGACGCCAAGGGCACCGGTTTCGCCGCCTACGCCAACGCCCAGCTGATCTGGGGCCTGCCGCAGGCCATCATCACGGTGTCCCTGATGGCCGCGCTGCTGCCGCGCATCTCGCGCTCGGCCGCCGAGGGCGACGCCGGCGCGGTCCGCGACGACATCTCGCAGGGCCTGCGGACGACGGCCGTGGCCATCGTGCCCATCGCCTTCGGCTTCCTGTCGCTCGGCATCCCGATGTGCACGCTGATCTTCGGCTCCTCGGGCACCGGCGCGGCCACCAACATGGGCTACATGCTGATGGCCTTCGGCCTCGGCCTGATCCCGTACTCGGTGCAGTACGTCGTCCTGCGCGCCTTCTACGCGTACGAAGACACCCGCACGCCCTTCTACAACACCGTCATCGTCGCGGTCGTCAACGCGGGCGCCTCGGCCCTCTGTTTCGTCCTGCTGCCGTCCCGCTGGGCGGTCGCGGGCATGGCGGCCGCGTACGGTCTCGCCTACGCCATCGGTGTCGGTGTCGCCTGGCGGCGGTTGCGCAAGCGCCTGGGCGGCGATCTGGACGGCTCCCGGGTGCTGCGGACCTACGCGCGCCTGGGCATCGCCTCGGTGCCTGCGGCCCTCCTCAGCGGTGCGGCCTGCTACGGCATCGGGCACACTCTGGGCCAGGGTGTGTTCGGCTCCTTCGTAGCGCTCGTGGTGGGTGGTGCGGTATTGCTTGGGATCTTCTTCGTCGCCGCGAGGAGGATGCGGATCGAAGAACTCAACTCGCTCGTGGGAATGGTCCGCGGGCGTCTGGGACGCTGAGGCGGGGTAGGCGCACAACCATCGTCCGCCGCCGCGTGTCGTGCATAGCGGCGGACTGTGGGCACAATTGGTTTCGGCGTCGGACAGCGTGCAACGGATGGGGAGGCAGGGACGACGGTGGCAGAACGGAGCACAGCTGCCGTCGACGTGGCAGACAACAGTGGCGAGCAGCCACTGACCGCCAAGGCGGGCCAGTCCACGTCCGACGGGGTGGCCAAGAACCCGGAGCTGGACACGGACAGCGACGAGGTACAGGGGAGCAGCGGAACGGAGGCCACCGGAACGAATTCCGCACCCCCGGAACTGCACAGCGGTCACAAGCTCGCCAGACGCTACCGTCTTGAGGAGTGCGTCACCCGTCTGGACGGATTCAGCAGCTGGCGTGCGGTCGACGAGAAACTTCGTCGCGCCGTCGGCGTGCACATCCTTCCGGCCCAGCACCCTCGCGCGCGTTCCGTCCTGGCCGCCGCCCGGGCGGCGGCACTCCTGGGCGACCCGCGGTTCGTCCAGGTCCTCGACGCGGTCGAGGAGAACGACCTCGTCTATGTCGTGCACGAGTGGCTGCCCGACGCCACCGAGCTGACGACGCTGCTCGCCACGGGGCCGCTGGAGCCGCACGACGCGTACCAGATGGTCAGTCAGATCGCGTCCGCCATGGCGGCGGCACACCGTGACGGCCTGGCCCATCTGCGGCTGAACCCCAACGCCGTGCTGCGCACCTCCACCGGGCAGTGGCGCATCCGCGGGCTGGCCGTGAACGCCGCGCTGCGCGGCATCACCTCCGACACCCCGCAGCGCACGGACACCGAGGCGATCGGCGCACTGCTGTACGCGGCGCTGACGCAGCGCTGGCCGTACGAGAGCGACGCCTATGGCCTCACCGGACTGCCCAAGGACGTGGGCCTCGTCGCACCCGACCAGGTGCGCGCGGGCGTCCACCGGGGGCTGTCCGAGCTGGCGATGCGGGCGCTCGTCAACGACGGTGCCACCGCTTCCCGGCACGAGTCCGCGTGCACCACGCCGGAGGAACTGGTCAAGGCCATCGGCGAGATGCCCCGCATCCGCCCGCCGGAGCCCGCGTTCACGGCGCCGCCGGAGTATCAGCGCACCACGTACCAGCAGGGCACCTACGGCCGTCCCGCAGCCGGTCCCGGCATCACCCAGCCGCTCGCGCCGCAACCGCCGGCGCCGCTGCAGAGCCGTACCGGCAAGGCACTGAAGTGGGCGGTCTCCGCCCTTCTCATCGCCGCGCTCGGTCTCGGCAGCTGGCAGCTGGCGGAGGCGTTGGTGGGCCAGGGCGAGAAGCAGAAGGACACCAACAACACCCAGACGCAGGACAGCGGCGACAAGAACGCGGCCAAGGCGGTCCCGAAGCCGATAAAGATCCAGGGCGCACAGGAGTTCATCGCCAAGGGCGACGCCCAGCACCCCGGAGACGTCGACAAGACCTACGACGGCAACACGTCGACGTACTGGCGGACCAAGTCCTTCAACGAAGGTCCCTCGATCGTGGCCCTCAAGCCCGGTGTCGGCATCATGTACGACCTCGGGTCGGCCCAGAAACTCGACGCGGCCACCATCGGGCTCCGCTACGGAGGCGACCACACCACGGTCGAGCTGTACACGGCCGACTCGCTGACACCGCCGTCGCTGGATTCGATGAAGCGGATCGGCGACGTCACCACCTCGGGCACGACCGCCACCGTCAAGCCCGGCAAGCCGGTGAAGACGCGTTACGTCCTCGTGTGGCTGACTGCCATGCCGATGTCCGGCTACGACGCGGCCTCCTACTCCCAAGCGGGCTACAAGCAGGCCATCACCGAAGTCGGATTCACGGGCTGACGTCTCGTCCGAGCCGGAGGGGGCAGATGGCGCAGGGCGCCGGATACGAGGAAGTGGGCGATCAGGACCTGATCGCCCGGCACGTGGACGGCGACCCCGATGCCTTCGGCGAACTCGTCCGGAGGCATCGGGACCGGCTCTGGGCCGTGGCCCTGCGGACGCTGGGGGACCGCGAGGAGGCCGCCGACGCGGTCCAGGACGCCCTGGTCTCGGCCTACCGGGCCGCGCACACCTTCCGAGGGCAGTCGGCCGTCACGACCTGGCTGCACCGCATCACGGTGAACGCCTGCCTGGACCGCGCTCGCAAGACCGCCTCGCGGAAGACGACACCCGTGGACGACACGGAGCGGCTGGAGCAGCTGCTGGAGCCACACGAGTCCGCCTCCGCCCCGGCCGAACGGAACGACCTGCACCGGCAGCTCGTCCAGGCGCTCGGGACACTCCCCAAGGACCAGCGCGCCGCCCTGGTTCTGGTGGACATGCAGGGTTATCCGGTGGCCGAGGCCGCGCGCATCCTCGACGTGCCCACGGGGACGGTGAAGAGCCGCTGTGCCCGGGGCCGCGCCAGACTTCTTCCACTGCTCACCCATCTGCGTCCCGGCGCCCCGGGCGAGGGGAAAGAACCCGCGCCAGGACGGAACCGGGTGCACGGGGCATCCGTCCCACCTGCGACAGATTCTCCGGATGACAGCTCACGGAACACAGGACCGGGCGATTCGGCCGTCGTGAAGGGCGGAGGTGGACGGGCATGACGTCCTCGACAGACACGGCCGGGCATCCGGATGTCACCGAGCTCTCCGACCTCGCCGAGGGCATCCTGCCACCGACCCGCAGTGCGGACCTCCGCCGGCACTTGGCGGGCTGCGAGCCGTGCGCCGATGTCCAGGCGTCCCTGGAGGAGATCCGGACGCTGCTGGGCAGCATGCCGGAGCCGTCTCCGATGCCACAGGACGTGGCGGACCGCATCGACGCCGCCCTGGCCGTCGAAGCGGAAGGCTCGCAGCATGTTTCACGTGAAACCGAGAAGTCACGTGAAACCGAGAAGCTGGTTTCACGTGAAACATCGCTGCCGGACCGTCCCGCCGGGCGATCGTCCGCCGCGACCGGCCCCGGGCGCAAGGAGCGTGGCCGCAGCCGTCGCAGGACCGTCGCGCTCGGCGCCGTGCTCACCGCCGCCGTGGTGGGAGCCGGGTCGCTGCTTCTTCAGTCGCTCGGCAGCGACTCCCCCGACACCACGGCCCACACCAAGCCCACCCCGGTCGTCACCACGTTCTCCGGCGCCAGCGTGCAGAGCCAGGTGAAAGGTCTCCTCACCGCGCAGAAGGGGCTTCAGCGGGGCACACAGCGGCCGCGCGAGGAGAGTGCGACGGTGTCCCCGGGCGGGCCGACGCAGAGCGCGAACACACTGATTCAGACCGCCGTCCCGGTTCCCTACTGCATCCGGCAGGCGGTGGACTCCCGCAACGACGTCCTCGCCGCCAAGACCGGCACCTACGCCGGCAAGAAGGCTTATCTGGTCGTGCTCCCCGACACCACGGACGGCTCGCGCGTCCTGGTCTATGTCGTGGACGCCTCCTGCACCGTGCACCGGGCCCCCTCCTCCGGCACCGTGCTGCTGAAGCAGTCCCTCGCACGCAACTGAGCCCCGCCAAGCGTCATCGAAGCCGTCCTGCGAGCCGCCTCCGTGTGCCCAGACAACGGGGGAATGCGGGGCCCTTAGGATCGGTTGGGTGGGGTGAGAGCCCCGAAAGGGACTTTCACCGGTCGACTGACACAGACCAGAGACGAGGAAACAAGCCGTGAGCGACGTCCGTAACGTGATCATCATCGGCTCCGGGCCCGCAGGCTACACGGCGGCGCTCTACACCGCGCGCGCGTCCCTGAAGCCTCTGGTGTTCGAAGGCGCCGTCACCGCCGGCGGTGCGCTGATGAACACCACCGAGGTGGAGAACTACCCGGGCTTCCCGAGCGGCATCATGGGCCCCGACCTGATGGACAACATGCGGGCCCAGGCCGAGCGCTTCGGCGCCGAGCTGATCCCGGACGACATCGTGTCGGTCGACCTGACCGGTGAAGTCAAGACTGTCACCGACACCTCGGGCACGGTCCACCGCGCGAAGGCCGTCATCGTCGCCACCGGCTCGCAGCACCGCAAGCTCGCGCTGCCGAACGAGGACGCTCTCTCCGGGCGCGGTGTCTCCTGGTGCGCGACCTGTGACGGCTTCTTCTTCCGGGACCAGGACATCGCCGTGATCGGCGGCGGCGACACCGCGATGGAGGAGGCCACCTTCCTCTCGCGCTTCGCCAAGTCCGTGACGATCGTCCACCGTCGTGACACCCTGCGCGCCTCCAAGGCGATGCAGGAGCGCGCCTTCAACGACCCGAAGATCAAGTTCGCCTGGGACAGCGAGGTCGTGGAGATCCTCGGCGAGCAGAAGCTCACCGGTCTCAAGCTCCGCAACCTCAAGACGGGCGAGATCTCGGAGCTGCCCGTCACGGGTCTGTTCATCGCCATCGGCCACGACCCGCGCACCGAGCTGTTCAAGGGCCAGCTGGACCTGGACGCGGAGGGCTACCTGAAGGTCGCCGCTCCCTCCACCCGGACCAACCTGCCCGGCGTCTTCGCCGCGGGTGACGTGGTCGACCACACCTACCGCCAGGCGATCACCGCGGCCGGCACCGGCTGCGCCTCCGCTCTCGACGCCGAGCGCTACCTGGCCGCGCTGCTGGACACCGACGAGGCCGAGCCCGAGAAGACCGCAGCCGTCTGACCTCCCCACCCCCCCCCACCGTACGAGCAGAAAAAGGAGCCCGCTGTGGCCGGCAACCTGAAGAGCGTGACCGATGACAACTTCGAGCAGGACGTGCTGAAGAGCGACAAGCCCGTCCTGGTGGACTTCTGGGCCGAATGGTGCGGCCCCTGCCGCCAGATCGCTCCGTCCCTCGAGGCCATCGCCGCCGAGTACGGCGACAAGATCGAGGTCGTCAAGCTCAACATCGACGAGAACCCGAACACGGCCGCCAAGTACGGCGTCATGTCCATCCCGACGCTGAACGTCTACCAGGGTGGCGACGTCGTCAAGACGATCGTCGGCGCCAAGCCGAAGGCCATGCTCGTCCGCGACCTCGAAGAGTTCATCGCCGAGTGACGTTTCACGTGAAACACGAAGGGGCCGGCCCTGCTGAGGGCCGGCCCCTTCGTTCGTTCCGAGACTCCTTCGCACGCTACAACGGCCGCAGCGCGGGCTCCTTCTGTACGGCCCCCAGCAGCCGGTCGATGGCCATCTCCACGTCTTCCTTCCAGGAGAGCGTCGAGCGCAGCTCCAGCCGCAGCCGAGGGTGCTGTGGGTGCTGCCGTACCGTCTTGAAGCCCACCGCGAGGAGATGGTCCACGGGGAGCAGACAGGCCGGCTCCTTCCAGCGGGTGTCGCCGAAGGCCTCGATCGCCTTGAAGCCGCGCCGCAGCAGATCCTTGGCGACCGCCTGGACCAGCGTCCGGCCGAGCCCCTGCCCCTGATAACCGGGCAGCACGAACGCGGTGATGAGCTGTACGGCGTCCGGCGATACCGGACTGGTGGGGAACGCCGCCGAGCGCGGCACATAGGCGGGCGGTGCGTAGAGCACGAAGCCCACCGGCACGTCGTCCACGTAGACCGTCCGGCCGCACGAGCCCCAGTCGAGCAGGACGGCGGAGATCCACGCCTCCTTCTCGCCGGCGGCCGTGCCCGCCTTCACCGCGGCCTCTCCGCTGACGGGATCCAGTTCCCAGAAGACGCATGAGCGGCAGCGCTGGGGAAGATCCTTGAGGTTGTCCAGCGTGAGCGGTACGAGCCGACGCCCCATGAAGGCTGTTCCTCGCTTCCTAAGGCCGTGCATCGCGAGCGGCTGTCAGAGCGCTCCGTCTCCCGAGCAGCCCATCGGCGAATCACCGACCGCTGCGCCCTACCCGTTCGCATCGTATCCACGATGCGATTCCCTCGATACCGGCTCAAAGCAAAGAGCGGACCGTGTTCCGGTACACACCGGACACGATCCGCTCTCGCGGTGCCGTCGGCCGAGCCGCCCTGGGTCAGTCGTCCTGGCCGTCGTCGTCCTGGGGACCCGCGGAAAGCAGGGGGCCCTCGCCCGGGGCGAGCGTGCCGAGGATCCGCTCCAGGTCCTCGACCGAGGCGAACTCGACGGTGATCTTCCCCTTCTTCTGCCCGAGGTCCACCTTCACCCGGGTCTCGAAGCGGTCCGACAACCGGGTGGCCAGATCACTGAGCGCGGGGGACACCAGGGCGCCGGCGCGCGGTCCCTTGGCGCGCGCGGTCTTCTGCGGCCGCGAGCCCATCAGGGTCACGATCTCTTCCACCGCGCGTACCGACAGCCCCTCGGCCACGATGCGGTGCGCCAGCCGGTCCTGCTCCTCGGAGTCCTCGACGGACAGCAGCGCCCGGGCATGACCGGCCGAGAGCACTCCGGCCGCGACCCGCTTCTGCACGGTCGGCGAGAGACGCAGCAGACGGAGCGTGTTGGAGATCTGGGGGCGGGAGCGCCCGATCCGGTCGGCCAGCTGGTCGTGGGTGCAGTTGAAGTCCTTGAGCAGCTGATCGTAGGCGTGCGCCTCTTCGATCGGGTTGAGCTGCGCGCGGTGCAGGTTCTCCAGCAGGGCGTCCAGGAGGAGCTTCTCGTCCTCCGTGGCCCGGACGATCGCCGGAATCGCCTCAAGGCCCGCCTTGCGGCTGGCGCGCCAGCGGCGCTCGCCCATGATCAGCTCGTAGCGGTCGCCGCCCAGCTCCCGCACGACCACGGGCTGGAGAAGGCCGACCTCCTGAATGGAGGTCACCAGCTCGCGCAGCGCGTCCTCGTCGAAGATCTCGCGAGGCTGACGCGGGTTGGGGGTGATGGAGTCGAGCGGGATCTCCGCGAAGTAGGCACCCATCGGCGGTGCGGGCAACTCCGCCACTGGGCTCGCCGGGGAGTCGTCGAGTTCCTGGGCGGGCGCCGGCACGGTGGGCGCCTCGGCGGTACCCCGGTCGGCCGTCAGCAGCGGGGCCGCGGCGGGAGATCCGGGTGCGGCGCTGCCCAGCGCGCTGGACGCCAGGCTCTTCTCGGTCGGGGCAGCGGGGATCAGCGCGGCGAGACCGCGACCCAGCCCCCTCCGTCGTTCGTTCACTGTGACCCCTCCACCATGTTCCGGTCGTTCTGGGTGCCGACATGAGCGTGGGTCGGGTCGTAGCCGATTCCCGCACCCCTCAGCGCGATTTCCCGGGCCGCCTCAAGGTAGGAGAGCGCCCCGCTCGAACCTGGATCGTAGGTCAGTACCGTCTGCCCATAGCTGGGGGCCTCGGAGATACGGACCGAGCGCGGAATGCTCGTCCGCAGCACCTCGTCGCCGAAGTGGGTGCGGACCTCTTCCGCGACCTGGGAGGCGAGACGCGTCCGGCCGTCGTACATCGTCAGCAGGATGGTCGACACGTGCAGCGTCGGGTTGAGGTGACCCCGCACCAGATCGACGTTGCGCAGCAGCTGTCCCAGGCCTTCCAGCGCGTAGTACTCGCACTGGATGGGGATGAGGACCTCCTGGCCGGCGACGAGCGCATTGACCGTCAGCAGGCCCAGCGACGGCGGGCAGTCGATGAGGACGTAGTCCAACGGCTGTTCATACGCCTGGATCGCCCGCTGGAGCCGGCTCTCCCGCGCCACCAGGGACACCAACTCGATCTCCGCACCGGCGAGATCAATGGTGGCCGGGGCACAGAACAGACCCTCGACATCCGGAACGGGCTGGACGACCTCGGAGAGCGGCCTGCTGTCCACCAAGACGTCGTAGATGGACGGCACTTCCGCGTGGTGGTCGATCCCCAGTGCCGTGGACGCGTTGCCCTGCGGGTCGAGGTCGACCACCAGGACGCGGGCGCCGTGCAGTGCCAGGGAAGCGGCAAGGTTGACGGTGGTCGTCGTCTTGCCCACGCCACCCTTCTGATTGGCCACCACCATGAGGCGGGTCTGCTCCGGCCTCGGCAGGCCCTCTCCGGCGCGGCTGATGGCCTCCGCGGCTAGCTGGGCAGCACGACCGATGGGAGTGTCGTCCATCGGGGGCAATGTTTCACGTGAAACATCCGCTCCCATCGACTCGGTTCGGGGACCGGGGACCGGATCGGCCATCGGTCCCGCGATATTGGCGTCGGACCGCACGGATTCACTCTCCTCGACTTCAGGCTCGCAATGAACAGAGCCTGCCATGCCTTCAGTGCCGCGAACCAGTGACCCCTGGTCTTCTGTGGAGAAATCCACCTCTGTGGATACGTGCGGTACCTCTCCGGGTGAACCGAGCGGCTTCCGGTCGCGGGGTTCGGCAGCAGCATGGCTCCGGCCGATGATGCCGTGCAGCAGTGATCGACGTTTCACGTGAAACACGATGCTCCGCCACGGCGACCGGGTCCTCGCGACACTCCGGCCCGCCCGGCTTTGGCAGCTTGTGTGGAGTACGCGGGCCGAACACGACAGATGGGGTGTGCTCCGGGTCCGAACCCGGGGCACACCCCATCCACCACGTCCTGGCTCAGCGGCGCCTGCGCGTCCGGCCCGTTCGTGCCGCCTTGGCCCGCTTGGCCGCGAACCGTACGCCGCCCGGGCTCTCACCGACCTCCACCCGCACGACGGTGGACAGCGGATCGACCACACCCTCGCCCACCTGGAGGACCGAGGTGGAGACCGCGCCGAGCTTGGCGAGCGCGGTGGACGCCGCCTTCAGCTCCTCCTCGGCGGTGTCCCCCTTCAGCGCCAGCATCTCGCCGTACGGGCGCAGCAGCGGGATGCCCCAGGCGGCCAGGCGGTCCAGCGGGGCCACGGCACGCGCCGTCACCACATGGACCGGCGGCACCTTGCCCAGCATCTCCTCGGCCCGCCCGCGCACGACGGTCACATGGTCCAGGCCCAGCAGCTCCACGACCTCGGTGAGGAACGTGGTGCGCCGCAGCAGCGGCTCCAGCAGGGTGATGTTGAGGTCGTCCCGTACCAGAGCCAGCGGGATGCCCGGCAGACCCGCGCCCGAACCGACGTCGCAGACCGTCACCCCCTCGGGAACGGCCTCGGAGAGCACCGCGCAGTTCAGCAGGTGGCGCTCCCAGAGCCGGGGAACTTCCCGGGGACCGATCAGACCGCGCTGCACACCTGCCTCGGCCAGCAGCTCCGCGTAGCGCACCGCGTCATCGAAGCGATCGCCAAATACTTCCCGCGCCTGTTCGGGCGCGGGGGGAAGCTCCGCTGCCTCCGTCACGGGGACCGTCCTTCCGTACAGCGCCGGCGCATCCCGCACCGGCCACCAGAACTACAGGCTGACAAAGTTCGGCCCCGTCTGCGCCTCAGACGCAACAGACGGGGCCGATAAAACAGGTGCCGATCAGGCGGGCAGCACGACGACGAACCGCTGCGGCTCCTCGCCCTCGGACTCGCTGCGCAGTCCCGCACCCTTGATCGCGTCGTGCACGACCTTGCGCTCGAACGGGGTCATCGGCTTGAGCTTCATGGGCTCGCCCGAGCTCTTGACCTCGGCGGCCGCCTTCGCGCCCAGCTCGGCCAGCTCGGCGCGCTTCTTGGCCCGGTAGCCCGCGATGTCGAGCATCAGCCGGCTGCGGTCACCGGTCTCCCGGTGCACGGCCAGGCGCGTCAGCTCCTGCAGCGCCTCCAGCACCTCGCCGTCCCGGCCGACCAGCTTCTGGAGGTCGCGGCCCCCGGCGTCACTGATGATCGAAACCGAGGCGCGGTCGGCCTCGACGTCCATGTCGATGTCGCCGTCGAGGTCGGCGATGTCGAGCAGACCCTCCAGGTAGTCCGCGGCGATCTCACCCTCCTGCTCAAGGCGGGTCAGGGTGTCTGCACCCTCGGCAGCGGCGGAGGTGGTGGTGCCTTCCGTCACGGGATGGGCTCCTTCTTACTTCTTGGACGGGGACTTGGGCCGCTGCGGACCACCCTTGCTCTGCCCGGACTGGGCCTTGCTGCGGGTGCCGGAACCGGACTTCTGGGGCTGCTTGGCAGCGGCGGGCTTGGCGTCCTGGGGCTCGTCAGACTTCTCCAGCGAGGTGGTCACGTCGGCGTCGTCCTGCTGCTTGGTGCCGGTCTGCTGGCGCTGGGCCTTGCTCTGCCGCTTGGGCTGCTGGCGCCGGGGGGTGGCCGCGGCGGTGACCGCCGTACCGCCCTCGGTCTGGGCCACGGCCTGGGCCTCGCTCTTGACCACGGAGCCGTCGGCCTGCGCGGCCAGTCCGGCCTTGCTCAGCGCGTTGATGAACTTCCGCTCGGCCTCGTTGCGGTCGCGGCCCTTGGCGACGATCGCCTTGACGATCGTGCGCTCGCTGCGCCGGCGGACCTTGCCGTGGTGCGTGACGTGCTTGGTCAGGCGCTCCAGGTACGCGGCCTGAGCCTTGGAGCCCGGGTTCGGGTTGTTGCGGATGACGTACATCTGCTGGCCCATGGTCCACACGTTGGTGGTCAGCCAGTAGACGAGGACACCGACCGGGAAGTTGATGCCGAAGACGGCGAACATGACCGGGAAGACGTACATCAGCATCTTCTGCTGCTGCATGAACGGCGTCTTGACCGTGGTGTCGACGTTCTTGGTCATCAGCTGACGCTGCGTGTAGAACTGCGACGCCGACATCAGGATGATCATGATCGCGGTGACGACACGCACATCGGTGACCGAGGCGTGCATCGCCGTGATGGTGTCGGCGCTGTCCTTGAACTTCGCCGCGAGGGGGGCACCGAAGATGTGCGCCTTACGGGCGCTCTCCAGCAGCGAGGTGTTGATGACACCGATGGTCTTGCCCGACGCGATGCCGTTGAGCACGTGGTACAGGGCGAAGAAGAAGGGAGACTGCGCCAGGATGGGAAGGCACGAGGAGAGCGGGTTGGTGCCCGACTCCTTGTACAGCTTCATCATCTCTTCGGACTGACGCTGCTTGTCGTTCTTGTAGCGCTCCTGGATCTTCTTCATCTCAGGCTGGAGCGTCTGCATCGCGCGCGTCGCCTTGATCTGCTTCACGAAGAGCGGGATCAGGCAGATGCGGATGAGAATCACCAGGGACACGATGGACAGGCCCCAGGCCCAGCCCGTGTCAGGACCGAAGATCGTCCCGTACACCGTGTGGAACTGGACGATGACCCAGGAGACGGGTGTCGTGATGAAGCTGAAGAAGCTGGCAATCGTGTCCACTAATCATGCTCCTTGGGCATGGGACGAGTTCTCTGCGGCCGGGCTCGAAGGAGGCTCGGCAAGCTTCGCCTCGGTGGCCGGTTCGGCGGCGGAGGTTCCGCCCCTGCGCGCGCGCCAGGCGCCGCGCAGCATTTCGTGCCACCGCGGACGCTTGCGCGGGGGGACATGGTCCACACCGCCCAGCGACCACGGATTGCACCGGAGGATGCGCCAGGCGGTCAGGGCCGTTCCCTTGATCGCACCATGCCGGTCGATGGCCGTGTAGCCGTAATGAGAGCACGACGGGTAGTACTTGCATACCGGCCCCAGCAGTGGACTGATCGTCCACTGGTACAGCTTGATCAGGGCCAGCAGTGGGTACTTCATCGCGCGCCCCCTCCCAGCAGCCGCTGAATGGCGGCATCCAGGTCTTGGGCCAGCTGTGCGTGTTCCACGTCGCCCGATCCGGGCAACGCTCGTACGACTACCAGGCTACCGGGGGGAAACAGGGCAACTCGGTCACGCATCAGGTGACGAAGTCTGCGCTTCACTTTGTTGCGCACGACCGCGCCACCCACAGCCTTGCTCACGACGAAACCCGCACGCGTCGGGGGAGCGCTCTCCCCAGGCGCGTGCGGGTCCGTGGCACCGCTACGAAAGTGGACGACGAGGGTCGGGCGGCCTGCCCGGCGTCCTCGCCGTACCGCGGTCGCGAAGTCTTCGCGCCGCCTCAGCCGGTGGTCGGTGGGCAGCACGACGTCACGACCTGGTCAGGATCAGGCGGACAGGGCGGCGCGACCCTTGCTGCGGCGGTTCGCCAGAATCGCGCGGCCGGCACGGGTACGCATCCGCAGGCGGAAGCCGTGGGTCTTCGCGCGACGACGGTTGTTCGGCTGGAAGGTGCGCTTGCTCACTCGGGGGCTCCAGAAAGAATCGGTAGTTGGCGGGGTGCCGTCCTGGCTGTCACCGTGCGCCCACGAGTAGCTCGCGTCACGCCCGAGTGCACCGCTTCCCGATCACCTGTAGCGATCTGTGCCCATCGGAGGCAGGCGGCAGCAGCCATCGACAACTCGACCTGGTTACGGTACGCGCGGCTACGCCATCCGGTCAAACCGACGCCCACCGAGGGACACTGTCCACAGGCTGGGGACAACAACTTGAACCCTACCCGCCACGCTGACTACCGTGGCTGGACTCCGATTCGTTCCCTTATCCCCGCCCGAGCGGGATTGCCCGGCCCATCCACCCGATTTTCATCCCGACCCATCCCACAACCACACGTTCGTGGGATCTGCGAGAGAGCGTGCCCTGTGGCTGACGTACCTGCCGATCTTGCCGCAGTGTGGCCACGCGTACTGGAGCAGCTCCTCGGCGAGGGTCCGGGACAACGCGTGGACGCCAAGGACGAGCACTGGCTCCGGCGCTGCCAGCCGCTCGCCCTGGTCGCGGACACCGCCCTGCTCGCCGTGCCGAACGAATTCGCCAAGCGCGCCTTCGAGGACCGCCTGGCCCCCGTCGTCAGCGAGACCCTCAGCCGTGAGTGCGGCCGCCCCATCCGCACCGCGATCACCGTGGACGACTCCGCCGGCAGCCGGCCCGCGCCCGCCGCGCCCAAGCCGCAGCCCCCGCACGAGAGCGCCGACCGGCCCCGCTACGAGGAGCCGGAACTGCCCTCCGCCCCGTACGAGGGCTACGGCCGCCACCGCGCCGACGACCAGCAGCTCCCCGACGACGGTCCGGCCTCCCGCGCCGAGCGCCCGTCCGCCGACCAGCTGCCCACCGTCCGCCCCGCCTATCCGGCCGAGTACCAGCGCCCGCAGCCGGGCGCCTGGCCGCGCTCCGGGCAGGACGACTACGGCTGGCAGCAGCCCCGCCTCGGCTTCCCCGAGCGCGACCCGTACGCCTCGCCGTCCTCGCAGGACTCCTACGGCGGCTCCGGCCGGGACACCTACGGCACGTCGCCCGACTACCGCGCGGGCCGCGAGCGCCCCGGCTACGAGCAGCGCCCCGACTACGAGACGTCGCGCACCGAGTACGACCAGCGCGACCCGGTCCGCCGCGAGCTGCCCGAATCCCCGTCAGGCGGCGGCGCCCACCGGGGCGGACCCGCGCTGCCCGCCGCCGGGACCGGCCGGAGCGGCTCGTCCGGAAGCTCTTCGGCGCCCTCGGCCGGCGGACCCGGCGAACCGACCGCGCGGCTCAACCCGAAGTACCTCTTCGACACGTTCGTCATCGGCGCCTCCAACCGCTTCGCGCACGCGGCCGCGGTGGCCGTCGCCGAGGCGCCGGCCAAGGCCTACAACCCCCTTTTCATCTACGGGGAGTCGGGCCTCGGCAAGACGCACCTGCTGCACGCGATCGGGCACTACGCGCGCAGCCTCTACCCGGGCACGCGCGTGCGCTACGTCAGCTCGGAGGAGTTCACCAACGAGTTCATCAACTCCATCCGCGACGGCAAGGGCGACAGCTTCCGCAAGCGCTACCGCGAGATGGACATCCTGCTCGTCGACGACATCCAGTTCCTCGCGGACAAGGAGTCGACGCAGGAGGAGTTCTTCCACACCTTCAACACGCTGCACAACGCCAACAAGCAGATCGTGCTGTCCTCCGACCGGCCGCCCAAGCAGCTGGTCACGCTGGAGGACCGGCTGCGCAACCGCTTCGAGTGGGGCCTGATCACCGACGTCCAGCCGCCCGAGCTGGAGACCCGCATCGCGATCCTGCGCAAGAAGGCGGTCCAGGAGCAGCTCAACGCCCCGCCGGAGGTGCTGGAGTTCATCGCCTCCCGGATCTCGCGCAACATCCGCGAGCTGGAGGGCGCGCTGATCCGGGTGACGGCGTTCGCGTCCCTCAACCGGCAGCCGGTCGACCTCGGACTCACGGAGATCGTCCTCAAGGACCTGATCCCCGGCGGCGAGGACAGCGCGCCCGAGATCACGGCCACGGACATCATGGCGGCCACCGCCGACTACTTCGGGCTGACCGTGGACGACCTGTGCGGCACCTCGCGCGGCCGCGCGCTGGTCACCGCCCGGCAGATCGCCATGTACCTGTGCCGCGAGCTGACCGACCTCTCGCTGCCGAAGATCGGCGCGCAGTTCGGCGGCCGCGACCACACGACCGTCATGCACGCCGACCGCAAGATCCGCGCGCTGATGGCCGAGCGGCGCTCGATCTACAACCAGGTGACCGAGCTGACGAACCGCATCAAGAACGGCTGAGGCCGGCCGCCCGGCGGCTGTCGCCGCACCGGACGCGCGAGCGCCCCTGGGGGATCCCGGGGGCGCTTTCCTGTGCCCGGCCGCGGGGCGCTCTCCTGTGGCCGACGAGGGAGGCCGCAGCGCCGGCCGACGGTGGGGGCCGCAGCGCGCGAGCACCAGGAGCGCCTACGAGGGCCCGGGGCCCGATCCCTGCCGCGTCGCCCACAGCCCTGTGGAACGGCACGCATGAGCGTCCGGGCCGCGCTCCGGGGACCGCCCCGAAGCCCCTTCCAGCGTGCTTCCGCCCCCTGGCCGACGCCGTCCGACCCCCATCCGACCCCCATCCGACCCGCTCGCGGCCCCTCCGACCCCACCCCGCGCCGTGACCTCACCGTCTCCGGGTGTTCGATTGGCCCCCGGGTTACGGCCTTCCTCCACAGATTCGGCGACTTTTTTCCTTCCACACCCTGGGGACTGGGAAGTTGTCCCAAGCTGTGTCCACAGGGCAGCGTGGGCTGGGACGTCCGTGCAGCTCAGAGGCCTGTGGATTCGTGGACAAAGGATCTCCACAGGCTGTGGAAAACTCCTCGGCCCCCAGGGTGTGGAAAAGGTTGTCCACCGAGAACCCACAGGCTGGGGGCCGTTTTCCCCAGCGATCGGCCCCTTCTCCACATGGCTGTCCACTGTTCGGCAACCGCGGGGCCCCGATCGCCGCATCGAGTGAAAGCCGTCACACGAAGCTGCCGGGTTGGGCTGTGGGAAACGTGGGTAAACCTGGGGACGCAGCTGGGGAGAACTCGGCCCTCCCTGGGGACGGTGTGTGCAGAACTTTCTGTTCTCCACAGAACCCCCGAGTTATCCACGGGCTCCATGCACAGGGTCGGTGGATAAAATTGTGGCTCTGAGCTGGGCAAACGAGGTTATCCACGGTATCCACAGGCCCTACTACTACTCCCAACTAGAGAGAGCCTGGAAACCGTTTCGAAGCGGGGGCTGTGCACAACTCGCCCTCGACGGCCCGACCGCCCCTCGGTCCGACTTGACCCCGACCGGCACCTGATGTCAGCGCCGTACGTCAGACTGGTCCCCGGTGTCCCTCCCCTCGTGATGGGCGGCGACGCCGAGTCGGAGGACTCAGAAGCAACAGCAGGAGGCGGCTTACGGTGAAGATCCGGGTGGAACGCGACGTACTCGCGGAGGCAGTGGCGTGGGCGGCACGCAGCCTCCCGGCCCGTCCGCCGGCGCCTGTCCTCGCCGGCCTGCTGCTCAAGGCCGAGGAAGGCCAGCTGAGCCTGTCGAGCTTCGACTACGAGGTCTCCGCCCGCGTCGGCGTCGAGGCCGAGGTCGAGGAGGAGGGCACGGTCCTCGTCTCCGGCCGCCTGCTGGCCGACATCTGCCGCGCGCTGCCCAACCGCCCCGTGGAGATCTCCACCGACGGTGTGCGGGCCACCGTGGTCTGCGGCTCCTCGCGCTTCACCCTCCACACCCTGCCCGTGGAGGAGTACCCGTCGCTGCCGCAGATGCCGACCGCCACCGGCACCGTCCCCGGCGAGGTCTTCGCGGCCGCCGCGTCCCAGGTGGCCATCGCCGCCGGGCGTGACGACACGCTGCCCGTCCTCACCGGTGTGCGCATCGAGATCGAGGGCGACACCGTGACCCTCGCCTCCACCGACCGCTACCGCTTCGCCGTCCGCGAGTTCCTGTGGAAGCCGGAGAACCCGGACGCGTCCGCGGTCGCCCTGGTGCCCGCCAAGACGCTCCTGGACACCGCCAAGTCCCTCGGTGCCGGTGACAGCGTCACGCTGGCGCTGTCGGGCTCCGGTGCGGGTGAGGGGCTGATCGGCTTCGAGGGCGCGGGTCGTCGTACGACCACGCGGCTCCTTGAGGGCGACCTGCCGAAGTACCGGACGCTCTTCCCGACCGAGTTCAACTCCGTAGCGGTGATCGAGACGGCGCCGTTCGTCGAGGCCGTCAAGCGTGTGGCGCTGGTGGCCGAGCGGAACACGCCGGTGCGGCTGAGCTTCGAGCAGGGTGTGCTGACGCTCGAGGCGGGGTCCAGCGACGACGCACAGGCTGTGGAGCGGGTCGAGGCGGCGCTGGAGGGCGACGACATCTCGATCGCCTTCAACCCGACGTTCCTGCTGGACGGGTTGAGTGCGATCGACTCGCCGGTGGCTCAGCTGTCGTTCACGACGTCGACCAAGCCGGCGCTGCTGAGTGGCAAGCCCGCGGTGGATGCAGAGGCCGACGGGGCGTACAAGTACCTGATCATGCCGGTGCGGTTGAGCGGCTGACGTTCTCCACAGGTGTGGACAGTGCCGGGTGCCTTCTGTGGGTGCCCGGCACTGTTGCTCGGTAGGGGGCGTCGTGGGTGGGGCGCTTGCGGCGCTGGCCGGTGCCGCTGCGCTCACCCGTGCCGCCCCAAGCGGCACGACTGCCCGCAGCGACTGCGGGATCGGCGACTGCCCGCAGCGACACCGGCGGGTGGGAACGTATGAGCGGGTATGCCCACAGCTGTGCAGGTCAAGGCGGGGCTAGGCTCGGGGGCCGGGCACGTCGGTGTCCCTCTGCCACACAGCGACTTAAGGAACCAACTGATGGAGCTCGGTCTCGTCGGTCTCGGCAAGATGGGCGGCAACATGCGCGAGCGCATCCGCCGCGCCGGCCACACCGTCATCGGATACGACCGCAACGCCGACATCGCGGATGTCCACAGCCTGGAAGAGCTGGTGGGCAAGCTCAGCGCACCGCGCGTGGTGTGGGTGATGGTCCCGGCGGGCGAGGCCACCCAGAGCACGGTCGACCAGCTGGCCGAGCTGCTGGAGCCGGGCGACGTCGTCGTGGACGGCGGCAACTCGCGCTGGACGGACGACGAGAAGCACGCCGAGCAGCTGGCGGCCAAGGGCATAGGTTTCGTCGACTGCGGCGTCTCCGGCGGCGTCCACGGCCTGGCGAACGGCTACGCGCTGATGTACGGCGGCGACGCCGAGAACGTGGCCAAGGTGCAGCCGGTCTTCGACGCGCTCAAGCCCGAGGGCGACCTCGGCTCCGTGCACGCCGGCAAGGTCGGCGCGGGCCACTTCGCGAAGATGGTCCACAACGGCATCGAGTACGCCATGATGCAGGCGTACGCCGAGGGCTGGGAGCTGCTGGAGAAGGTCGACTCCGTGGAGAACGTCCGCGAGATCTTCCGCTCCTGGCAGGAGGGCACGGTCATCCGCTCCTGGCTGCTGGACCTCGCGGTCAACGCGCTGGACGACGACGAGCACCTGGACGGCCTGCGCGGTTACGCCCAGGACTCCGGTGAGGGACGCTGGACGGTGGAGGCCGCGATCGACAACGCGGTGCCGCTGCCCGCGATCACCGCGTCGCTGTTCGCGCGGTTCGCGTCCCGCCAGGACGACTCGCCGCAGATGAAGATGATCGCCGCGCTGCGCAACCAGTTCGGCGGCCACGCCGTAGAGAAGAAGTAGTCCACAGGACACGGGACGCGTCCGCGCGTCCGCGATCCGCACGCTGAGGGAGGTCGGCGAACGACCATGCACGTCACGCATCTTTCGCTGGCCGACTTCCGCTCGTACGCCCGGGCCGAGGTTCCCCTCGACCCGGGCGTCACCGCTTTCGTCGGCCCCAACGGCCAGGGCAAGACGAACCTGGTCGAGGCGGTCGGCTATCTGGCCACCCTGGGCAGCCACCGCGTCTCCTCCGACGCGCCGCTGGTCCGCATGGGCGCCGAGCGGGCGTTCGTCCGGGCGCAGGTGCGGCAGGGCGACCGGCAGCAGCTGGTCGAGCTGGAGCTGAACCCGGGCCGCGCCAACCGGGCCCGCATCAACCGTTCCTCGCAGGTCAGACCGAGGGACGTGCTCGGGATCGTACGGACCGTGCTGTTCGCGCCCGAGGACCTCGCGCTGATCAAGGGCGATCCCGGTGAGCGGCGGCGCTTCCTGGACGAGCTGATCACCGCGCGCTCCCCGCGCATGGCGGGCGTGCGCTCCGATTACGAGCGGGTGCTCAAGCAGCGCAACACCCTGCTGAAGACGGCCGCGCTCGCGCGCAGGCACGGCGGCCGCTCCATGGACTTGTCCACGCTCGACGTGTGGGACCAGCACCTCGCGCGCGCGGGCGCCGAGCTGCTCGCCCGGCGCCTGGACCTGATCGCCGCGCTCCAGCCGCTCGCCGACAAGGCGTACGAGCAGCTCGCCCCCGGCGGCGGCCCGCTCGCGCTGGAGTACAAGCCGTCGGCCCCGGGCGAGGCGCACACGCGCGAGGAGCTGTACGAGCAGCTGATGGCCGCGCTCGGCGAGGCCCGCAAGCAGGAGATCGAGCGTGGGGTGACCCTGGTGGGTCCGCACCGCGACGACCTGGTGCTCAAGCTCGGCCGGCTGCCCGCCAAGGGGTACGCCTCGCACGGCGAGTCCTGGTCGTACGCCCTCGCGCTGCGCCTGGCCTCGTACGACCTGCTGCGCTCGGAGGGCAACGAGCCGGTGCTGGTCCTGGACGACGTCTTCGCGGAGCTGGACGCGCGCCGCCGCGAGCGGCTGGCGGAGCTGGTCGCGCCGGGCGAGCAGGTGCTGGTGACCGCGGCCGTGGACGACGACGTGCCGCATGTGCTGGCCGGCGCGCGCTACGCGGTCTCCGGTGGGACGGTGGAGCGCGTATGAGCCTGGAGCGCGGATGAGCACGGAGCGGCCCGGTCCGGACGGCGGTGCCGGCGGGGACGGCGGGAAGCGGGCGCCCGAACCGACGGGCGTCGACCTCGCGCGCGTGGCGTTGCGCGCGGCGAAGGAGCAGGCACGCGCGCGGGGTGACGCGGCGCGGCAGAAGAAGCAGGCGCGCCGCGGTGGTCTGCGCTCCGGCGCGCGCGCGGACGGGCGCGACCCCATGGCGCTGGGCGCGGCGATCAACCGGCTGATCAACGAGCGGGGCTGGGAGGCCCCGGCGGCGGTGGGCGGTGTGATGGGCCGCTGGCCGCAGATCGTGGGCGACGACCTCGCGAAGCACTGTGTGCCGCAGCGCTACGACGAGGACGAGCGGGTGCTGTCGGTGCTGTGCGACTCGACGGCGTGGGCGACACAGCTGCGGCTGCTGGCCCCCGCTCTGGTCGCGCGGCTCAACGAGGACCTCGGGCACGGCACGGTGCGCATGATCAAAGTGCACGGTCCGAGCGGTCCCCCGCGCGGTTACGGCCCTCTCAGGGCCCCTGGAAGCCGGGGTCCGGGCGACACCTACGGGTGACGTACCTCACGTCCCCGGTCCTGTGCGGAGCGTGTTCACACCGCTGCGCACCTGCGCCGATGGAGCGCGTACCCCCCTCTGGACAAGGGATGACGGCCGAAAGCTCTGAGCGCCGCTGTGAGCCCCTCGGAGCCCCCTTCCGTATATCGGGATGCCATCGAGGCCGGTTCAGGGCGGCACATGGGGACTCAGGTGCCCGCAAACCCCCATCACTGTCGGCGCTACCGGTAGACTGGAAGGCGAATCCCGCCCCACTCGTGGGGACCGTCCGGGAAAAGCTGAGCAACGCTGATCCAGGCTTACCAAACGCAACATGCCGCAGCCGCTCCGGCAAGCCTCCCCCAGAGGGGGTTCCCCCGGGAGCCCGGCTCGTGCTGTGCCAGAAAGGGCGCTTCGTGGCCGATTCCGGCAACCCCAACGAGAACATCCCGTCCACCGACGCCGGCGTCAACAGCGAGGCTCCCGCCGCCTCCACCTCTTACGACGCCAGCGCCATCACCGTGCTCGAAGGGCTGGACGCGGTCCGCAAGCGCCCCGGTATGTACATCGGCTCGACCGGTGAGCGCGGTCTGCACCACCTGGTGCAGGAGGTCGTCGACAACTCGGTCGACGAGGCGCTGGCCGGTTACGCGGACACCATCGACGTGACGATCCTGCCGGACGGCGGGGTCCGTGTGGTGGACAACGGCCGAGGCATCCCGGTCGGCATCGTGCCCTCCGAGGGCAAGCCGGCCGTCGAGGTCGTGCTGACCGTGCTGCACGCGGGCGGCAAGTTCGGCGGCGGCGGCTACGCCGTCTCCGGCGGTCTGCACGGTGTGGGCGTGTCCGTCGTGAACGCGCTGTCCACGAAGGTCGCCGTCGAGGTCAAGACGGACGGCCACCGCTGGACGCAGGACTACAAGATGGGCGTCCCCACGGCCCCGCTGCAGCGCAACGAGGCGGTGGAGGAGACCGGCACGTCGGTCACCTTCTGGGCGGACCCGGAGATCTTCGAGACCACGGAGTACTCCTTCGAGACGCTGTCGCGGCGTTTCCAGGAGATGGCGTTCCTCAACAAGGGCCTGACGATCAGGCTCACCGACGAGCGCGCGGTGGCCAAGGCGACCAGCGGTGCCGACGAGGCGGGTGCGGACGAGAAGGACGAGGTCAAGTCCGTCACGTACCACTACGAGGGCGGCATCGTCGACTACGTGAAGTACCTCAACTCCCGCAAGGGAGAGGTGGTGCACCCCACGATCATCGACCTCGAGGCCGAGGACAAGGACAAGAGCCTGTCCCTCGAGGTCGCCATGCAGTGGAACAGCGGTTACAGCGAGGGTGTGTACTCCTTCGCGAACATCATCCACACGCATGAGGGCGGTACGCACGAGGAGGGCTTCCGCGCCGCGCTGACGTCGCTGATCAACAAGTACGCGCGCGACAAGAAGCTCCTTCGCGAGAAGGACGACAACCTCACCGGTGACGACATCCGCGAGGGTCTGACCGCGATCATCTCGGTGAAGCTGAGCGAGCCGCAGTTCGAGGGCCAGACGAAGACCAAGCTGGGCAACACGGAGGCCAAGACCTTCGTGCAGAAGGCGGTCTACGAGCACCTGAACGACTGGCTGGACCGCAACCCGGTCGAGGCCGCGGAGATCATCCGCAAGGGCATCCAGGCGGCCACCGCGCGTGTCGCGGCCCGCAAGGCGCGCGACCTCACCCGGCGCAAGGGCCTGCTGGAGTCGGCGTCCCTGCCGGGCAAGCTGTCGGACTGCCAGTCCAACGACCCGGCCAAGTGCGAGATCTTCATCGTCGAGGGCGACTCCGCCGGCGGTTCGGCCAAGTCCGGCCGCAACCCGGAGTTCCAGGCGATCCTGCCGATTCGCGGCAAGATCCTCAACGTCGAGAAGGCGCGGATCGACAAGATTCTGCAGAACCAGGAGATCCAGGCGCTGATCTCCGCCTTCGGCACCGGTGTGCACGAGGACTTCGACATCGAGAAGCTCCGCTATCACAAGATCATCCTGATGGCGGACGCCGACGTCGACGGCCAGCACATCAACACCCTGCTGCTGACCTTCCTGTTCCGCTTCATGCGGCCGCTGGTCGAGGCCGGTTACGTGTACCTGTCGCGTCCCCCGCTGTACAAGATCAAGTGGGGCCGGGACGACATCGAGTACGCGTACTCCGACCGTGAGCGCGACGCGCTGATCGAGATGGGCCGCCAGCGGGGCAAGCGCATCCGTGAGGACTCCATCCAGCGCTTCAAGGGTCTCGGCGAGATGAACGCCGAGGAGCTGCGCGTGACCACCATGGACCCCGAGCACCGCGTCCTCGGCCAGGTCACCCTCGACGACGCCGCCCAGGCCGACGACCTGTTCTCGGTGCTGATGGGCGAGGACGTCGAGGCACGCCGTCAGTTCATCCAGCGCAATGCCAAGGACGTCCGCTTCCTCGACATCTGAGTCGGTCTCCGCTGACCGCACCAGGAAGGATCTTCACCAGCAATGGCCGACGAGACCCCGAACTTCACCCCTGAGCCAGTGACGCCCGAGACCGAGGCCACTCCGGCGACGCTGCGCATCGAGCCGGTCGGGCTCGACGCGGAGATGCAGCGCTCGTACCTGGACTACGCGATGTCCGTCATCGTGTCCCGGGCGCTGCCCGACGTCCGGGACGGCCTCAAGCCGGTCCACCGCCGTGTGCTGTACGCCATGTACGACGGCGGCTACCGCCCCGAGCGCGGCTTCTACAAGTGCGCCCGTGTCGTCGGTGACGTCATGGGTAACTACCACCCGCACGGCGACAGCTCGATCTACGACGCCCTGGTCCGTCTCGCCCAGCCGTGGGCGATGCGCATGCCGCTCGTGGACTCCAACGGCAACTTCGGCTCCCCGGGCAACGACCCGGCCGCCGCCATGCGCTACACCGAGTGCAAGCTGGCGCCGCTGTCCATGGAGATGGTCCGCGACATCGACGAGGACACCGTCGACTTCAAGGACAACTACGACGGCCGCTCCAAGGAGCCGACCGTCCTGCCCGCGCGCTTCCCGAACCTGCTGATCAACGGTTCGGCCGGTATCGCGGTCGGCATGGCGACCAACATCCCGCCGCACAACCTGCGCGAGGTCGCGGCCGGTGCCCAGTGGCACCTGGAGAACCCGGACGCCTCGCAGGAGGAGCTGCTCGACGCCCTCATCGAGCGGATCAAGGGCCCGGACTTCCCGACCGGTGCGCTGGTCGTGGGCCGCAAGGGCATCGAGGAGGCGTACCGCACCGGTCGCGGCTCCATCACGATGCGCGCGGTGGTCGAGGTCGAGGAGATCCAGGGCCGTCAGTGCCTGGTCGTCACCGAGCTGCCGTACCAGGTGAACCCGGACAACCTCGCGCAGAAGATCGCCGACCTGGTGAAGGACGGCAAGATCGGCGGCATCGCCGACGTGCGCGACGAGACCTCCTCGCGCACCGGACAGCGCCTGGTGATCGTCCTCAAGCGGGACGCGGTCGCCAAGGTCGTCCTGAACAACCTGTACAAGCACACGGAACTGCAGACGAACTTCGGCGCCAACATGCTGGCGCTGGTCGACGGCGTGCCGCGCACGCTGTCCCTGGACGCGTTCATCCGCCACTGGGTGACGCACCAGATCGAGGTCATCGTCCGCCGTACGCGCTTCCGGCTGCGCAAGGCCGAGGAGCGCGCGCACATCCTGCGCGGTCTGCTGAAGGCCCTGGACGCCATCGACGAGGTCATCGCGCTCATCCGGGCCAGCGACACCGTTGAGATCGCCCGTACGGGCCTGATGGAGCTCCTGGAAATCGACGAGATCCAGGCCAACGCCATCCTGGAGATGCAGCTGCGCCGGCTGGCCGCCCTGGAGCGCCAGAAGATCGTCCAGGAGCACGACGAGCTCCAGGTGAAGATCAACGAGTACAACGCGATCCTCGCCTCCGAGTCCCTGCAGCGCCAGATCATCCACGACGAGCTGGCCGCCATCGTCGACAAGTTCGGCGACGACCGGCGCAGCAAGCTGATCCCCTACGAGGGCGACATGTCCATCGAGGACCTGATCGCCGAGGAGGACATCGTCGTCACGGTCACGCGTGGTGGTTACATCAAGCGGACCAAGACCGACGACTACCGGGCGCAGAAGCGCGGCGGCAAGGGCGTGCGGGGCGCGAAGCTGAAGGAAGACGACATCGTCGACCACTTCTTCGTCTCCACCACGCACCACTGGCTGCTGTTCTTCACCAACAAGGGCCGGGTCTACCGCGCGAAGGCGTACGAGCTGCCCGACGCCGGCCGGGACGCGCGTGGTCAGCACGTGGCGAACCTGCTGGCCTTCCAGCCGGACGAGGCGATCGCCGAGATTCTCGCGATCCGCGACTACGAGGCGGCGCCGTACCTGGTCCTGGCGACCAAGGCGGGCCTCGTCAAGAAGACGCCGCTGAAGGATTACGACTCGCCGCGCTCCGGCGGTGTCATCGCGATCAACCTGCGCGCGCAGGAGAACGGCGCGGACGACGAGCTGATCGGCGCCGAGCTGGTCTCGGCGGACGACGACCTGCTCCTCGTCAGCCGGAAGGCGCAGTCCATCAGGTTCACCGCGTCGGACGAGACGCTGCGTCCGATGGGCCGTGCCACCTCGGGTGTGAAGGGCATGAGCTTCCGCGAGGGCGACGAACTGCTGTCGATGAATGTGGTGCGACCCGGTACGTTCGTGTTCACCGCGACGGACGGCGGATATGCCAAGCGCACGGCCGTCGACGAATACCGCGTCCAGGGCCGTGGCGGTCTCGGCATCAAGGCTGCCAAGATCGTCGAGGACCGTGGATCGCTCGTCGGCGCGCTGATTGTCGAGGAGACTGACGAGATCCTCGCCATCACCCTGTCCGGCGGTGTGATTCGCACGCGAGTCAGCGGAGTCAGGGAGACGGGCCGTGACACCATGGGCGTCCAACTGATCAACCTGGGCAAGCGCGATGCCGTGGTCGGCATCGCACGTAACGCCGAGGCCGGTCGGGAGGCCGAGGAGGTCGACGGCGAGGATGTCGTCGTCGACGAGACCGTGGTCGTGATCGAGGCCGAGGTGACGGACGAGGGTGAGGCGCCCTCGGCCGAGTAGCGCGAGGAGTGAGACGTGAGCGGAGCCACGGGCGCCGGATCGGCCGGTACCTCAACGGGTACGGAGACGGACGGCGGCGGCCGTGGCTCCGCCGCGAACGCAGGCAACACTGCGGGCAAGAAGGGGAAGGCGGCTTCGGGGGGCGTTCCCGCCGACCCGCCCACGACGAACCTCAAGCCGGTCCCGCCGGCCGAGGCGGACGATGCCGCATCCCAGGGGGGCACTGTGACGGACGTGACGGGTGGTCGCGGCGGTCAGTCCAAGGCCGGGGCGGCGGAGGGCAAGGCCGGCGGTTCCCCGCTCCCCGGTGAGCGCGGCCCCGAGCAGCCCGCCGGGCCCTACCACCCGCCGCAGGCCTACCCCGCGCAGCCGCCGGCGGACGCGATGCGTGTCGCACGCACCGGGGCGCGTACGGCCCCGCGCACCCGCAAGGCGCGGCTGCGGGTGGCCAAGGCCGACCCGTGGTCGGTGATGAAGGTCAGCTTCCTGCTCTCCATCGCGCTGGGCATCTGCACGATCGTCGCCTCGGCGGTGCTGTGGATGGTCATGGACGCGATGGGCGTGTTCTCCACGGTGGGCGGCACGATCTCCGAGGCGACCGGGTCCAGCGAGGCGAATGGTTTTGACCTGCAGTCGTACCTCTCGCTGCCGCACGTCCTGATGTTCGCGACGATCATCTCGGTGATCGACGTCGTCCTCGCGACGGCGCTCGCCACCCTCGCCGCCTTCATCTACAACCTCTCCGCGGGCTTCGTGGGCGGCGTCGAGCTGACCCTCGCCGAGGACGAGTGACCGTCCCCCGACAACCGATTTTGGGACTGCCCCGGTCGTGCGCTAATCTTCAGGAGTCAGCGCGCGGGACACACACCGCAGGCGCGGCGGGGCTATAGCTCAGTTGGTTAGAGCGCATCCCTGATAAGGATGAGGCCACAGGTTCAAATCCTGTTAGCCCCACCAGTACGAAGACCCCCGGTCCACTTGGGCCGGGGGTCTTCGGCGTTCGTGGAACCGGTATCGGTCCTGCGGCGTCCTGCCGGGTACGCATGTTTCGTGAGGGGGGACTGTGGAGGGCGAGCCGGCGTGGTGGACCATCTTCGCGTTCTCGGCCGGAGCGACGGTGGTCTTCGGCGCGGTCATTCTGTCCGTGATGGCCGCGGTGGCTCTCGGCGTGAGCTGGGTGCGGGGCCGGCGCAGCCGCTGAGCGTCCGGAGGGCCGGCTGAGGGAGTTTCCCGCTTCGGGGTGCCTGCGGCAGGATGCCGGGATGAGTATCGAGAGCCCCGCGCCCTCCCGGCACTGTCATGTGGCACTCCGCGTCGGCTTCGCTGGTTCCGGAAAGCCCGTGTTCGAGACACTTCCCGCGAGGGTCGTCGGGCCCGGGAGCTACGAGCTGACGGGCAGTCCCGGCTTGGTCGAGGGCTGTGCGGCGGGGGACGTGCTGAAGGTCGGCGCCGACGGTGAGTTCGCGATCGAGCGGCGCGGCCCGAATCTCTGCGTGCAGGCGTTCGGCGAGCCTCCCTTCGACGCCGGGTCGCTGGAGTCCCTGATCAGCGCCTTCGCCCCTCTGGGCGGGCTGGTGGAGGCGCCTGCCGACCGGCGGTTCATCGTGGTGACCGTGCCGGCCGCTGCCGGATTCCCCTCGGTCGAGGCCGTGATGGACACCTGGGCGGCGGGCGCGGGCGTGCGGGTGGAATGGGGCTTCGGCAATGTGTTCGGGCCGGACGGGGAGCCGCTGAATTGGTGGAGGGAAGCCGGGGCGTGACTCTTCAGCCGGCCTTCGGGCGGGTCGGCCGCAAGCGGGGCGCGGGCCTGGGCGCCGAGCGGAAAAGACCCGGCCGCTGACGACGGGGGATGCGTCAGCGGCCGGGCTATGGCCAAGGGTAACAAGGCCGGCGGAGCCGGGGGAGCCAGGGGGGCCAACAACGCGCTTTAAGTTTGGGGGAGTTGGCCGATCCTGGGGGCTCAGTCGCGGCACGGCGGGTCGTAGGAGAGGCGCGGAAGGTACTCGTGCCACTTCGCCGGGGTGAGGACGTTCTCGGTGAGGGCGCAGATGTGCCGGATCGCCGCGGCGGCGTCCAGGCGCCACAGGCGGACCGTGTCGGCGCCGCTGGACACCCCGAGGATGTGGCGGCCGGGGCTGAAGGCCAGGAAGTTGCCCGTCTTGGCGTACGGGGTCATGGACTGGCCGATGGGCGCGGCCGACGCCGGGTCGGCGACGTCCCACAGGCGGACCGTGTTGTCGTCTCCCCCGCTGGCCAGCGTGTGGCCGTCCGCGCTGAAGGTGAGGGACGTGACCGCCTCGGTGTGCCCGGTGAGGGTCCGGCCGACCGGTGCCGCGGCCGCCGGGTCGGTGACGTTCCAGAGCCTGACGGTGTCGTCGTCGCCGCCCGAGGCGAGCGTGTGGCCGTCCGGGCTGTACGCCAGGGCGTTGACCGGGCCCGCGTGACCGGTCAGGGGATGGCCGAGGAGCGTCGGGTGGGCCGGACGGGTCACGTTCCACAGTCGGATCGTGCCGTCCGCGCTGCCGCTGGCCAGGGTGTGGCCGTGCGGGGCGAACTCCAGGCCGTTGATGTACCCCCGGTGGCCGGAGAGGGGTTTGCCGAGCGGGGCCGGACGGGCGGGGTCGGCGACGTTCCACAGCCGCAGCCGGTGCTCGTCGTAGGCCGTGGCCAGGACGCGGCTGTCGGGGCTGAAGGCGAGCGCGTCCGAGCCCATGAACCGGGTCAGCAGCCGCAGCGGGCGCCCGGCGGGGACCGGGTGGGCCGGGTCGGCGACGTTCCACAGGCGGACCGAGCCGGTGCCGGTGAGGACGGCGAGGGTGCGGCCGTCGGGGGAGTACGTCAGCGAGCGCTCGCCCCCGTCGGCGGGCATGAACGGGGCGGACAGCGGAACCGGCCGTCCGGGTGCCGTCACCTTCCACAGCCGGATACGGCCGTCCCGCGCGGCCGTGGCGAGCACCTTGCCGTCCGGCCGGAACGCCCCCACGCGGCCGATCATGTCCGAGACGGGCACCGACCACAGCCGGACCCTGCCGTCGCCGCTGCCGGTGGCGAGCGTCCGGCCGTCCGGGCTGAACCCGAGGGCGTACATCTCCCCGCTGCCGCCCGCCAGCGGCTCGCCCACCTGTGAGGGCGCCGCCGGATCGCCGACGTTCCACAGGCTGGCGGTGCTGTCCGCGCTGGCGGCCGCGAGCGTCCGGCCGTCCGGGCTGAACGCCACCGACCAGATCGGCCCGGTGTGCCCGGTCAGCGGGCCGCCCAGCGCGGTGGGACGCTCCGGGTCCCTGACGTTCCACAGCCGGATCGTGTCGTCCGCGCTGCCGCTGGCCAGGGTGTGCCCGTCGGGGCTGAAGGCGACCGAGTGCACCAGGTCCGTGTGCCCGGTGAGCACCCGGCGGATCGCCCGGGGCCGCCGGGGGTCGGCCACGTTCCACAGGCGGACCCTGTCGTCGTCGCCGCCCGAGGCCAGGGTGTGCCCGTCGGGGCTGAACGCCACGGAGCGCACGGCCGCGGTGGAACCGCGCAGCACACCGAGGGCCTTCGGCCGGTGCGGGTCGGCCACGTTCCACAGCCGTACGGTGCGGTCCTCGCCCGCGCTGGCGAGGGTGCGGCCGTCGGGGCTGAAGGCGACCAGGTAGATGGTGCCCTTGTGGCCGGTGAGGGGAGCGCCGAGCGAGGCCGGGTGCCTCCGGTCGGCCGTGTCCCACAGTCGGACCGTGCCGTCGTCGCCCGCGCTGGCGAGGGTGCGGCCGTCCGGGCTGAACACCGCGCTGGACACCCAGCCGGTGTGGCCGGTCAGCGGCTTGCCGAGCGGGGCCGGGGTCTTGCGGTCGGTGACGTCCCACAGGCGGACGGTGCGGTCGTAGCTCGCGGTGGCGAGGGTGTGGCCGTCAGGGCTGAAGGTGGTGAGGTAGACGGCCCCGGTGTGGCCGGACAGCGGGGTGGCGAGCGGGGCGTTCACGATGGAGATCAGCCTGCTGTAGGCGCCGTCGTCGTCCGGGCGGAGCCGGTGGGCCACCAGGTCCAGGCGTGCGGCCAGCGAGGGGTCGGTGTGCTGCACCCGGTCCGCCTCGGCCAGCACCTGCTGGAACACCGCGTCGTCCCGCTGCCGCGAGGCGATCACCGCCGAGCCCGCCGCCACCACGGCCAGGGCCACCAGTGCGGCGACCGCGGCCCGGCTGATCAGCACCGTGCGCCGGCGCAGCCGTACCGAGGCGGCCAGGAACTCCTTGGCGCCGCGCGTCAGATACGTCTCCCCCGCCGACTCGGCCCAGTCGCGGGCCTGCTCCAGGCGCGAGCCCCGGTACAGCAGCGAGCTGTCCCGGCTGGAGGTCTCCCAGGCCCGGCCGTCCTCCTCCAGCCGCTGGCGCCGCAGATGCTCGGTGCGGTTGTCGTCGATCCAGTGACGCAGCCGGGGCCAGGCGTGCAGCAGCGCCTCGTGGGTGATCTCGACGGTGTCCGCGTCCAGGGTGACCAGCCGGGCGCGGACCAGTGCCTCCAGCGACTCCTCGGTCTTGCCGGGGTCGGTGGACTCCTCGGCCAGCTGGCGCCGGGTGCCGCGTCTGCGGGTGGCGTGGGTGTCCTCGCCCAGCCGGACCAGGCGCAGCAGAAGCAGCCGGGCCGCGCTGCGGGCGGCCGGGTCCAGGCCGGACCAGGCGCGCTCGGCGGTGGCCGCGACGGCGCCCTGGATGCCGCCGGCCGCGCGATAGCCGGCGAGGGTCAGCCTGCCTCCCTTGCGGCGCTGCCAGGTGGCGAGCAGGGCGTGTGACAGCAGGGGCAGCACGCCCGCGTCGTGGGCTCCGCGCGGGCCGTCGGCGGTCACCTCGCGCACGATCAGCTCGGTGAGTCCCGGCTCCAGCTCCAGCCCCACCGCCCGGGCGGGGCCGGTCACCGCCTCGCGCAGCTCGGCGGTGGTGAGCGGACCGAGCACCATGTGCCGGTGCTGGAGGGCGTCGGCCAGTTCCGGGTAGCCGAGGCACTCCTCGTAGAAGTCGGCGCGTATGCCGAGGACGACGAGGACGGGGGCGGTCGCGCCCGGGGTGGACGGGTCGGGCGTGCAGGCGGCGTGCAGGAAGCGCAGGAAGACGCGGCGCTCGGCCTCGTCCGGACAGAGGGTGAAGGTCTCCTCGAACTGGTCGACGACCAGGACGGGGCGGGGATGCCGTTCGGTGCGGGGGGCAGGGATGGCGGCGGCCGTTTCACGTGAAACCCGCGGCTCCGTTTCACGTGAAACGTGCGGCTCCGTTTCACGTGAAACCGGTGCCTCTGTTTCACGTGAAACGACGGAGGTGCCGGTCCCTGTTTCACGTGAAACAGAGGAGGAACCGGCTTCCGTTTCACGTGAAACAGCGAGCCCGCTGTCCGTCGCCCCTCTCGCCCAGGCCCGCACGGCCTCCCGGACCGCCCGCGTGAGCCGAGGTGTGTCCGCGCCGGGCGCCGACGGGTTGCGTGCCGCCTTCTGCTCGGCCGCGCGTGCCTCGGCAGCCAGGGGGCCGAGAGTGGGGACGAGGCGGATCAGTTCGCCGAGCGGATCGGCGCCGGGGACCAGTTGCAGGACCGGGCCGCTGCCCTCGCCCAGGGCGCCGTCCCGTACGGCCGGTACGAGGCCGGCGTTGAGGAGGGAGGACTTCCCGGCGCCCGAGGCGCCGACCAGCATGACCAGGCCACCCGCCGGTCCGGTGGAGCGCAGCTGGCCGATCAGGGACTCCGTGCCGCGCTCGCGGCCGAAGAACCACTGTGCGTCCTCCCGCCGGTAGGGCGCGAGCCCCCGGTACGGACAGACACTGCCCGGTACGGGCGGCGCCTGGGACGGCGGTTTCCGGTTCTCCTCCCCCGCCCGGGCCGGCGGCTTCTCGCCCACCGGATCGGCCAGCGCCGTCTCCCACAGCCGCTGCCACTGCGCCAGGTCGTACAGTCCGCCGGAGACCGGGGTGGGCCGCGCGCGCCGGGCCTCGGGGATCAGGATCTGCAGGACGGCGGCGAGGGCGGTGAACTGGGCGGGCACGTTCCTGGCCCGGCGCCAGTCGCTGATGCGCTGTGCCGAGACCCGTATCGGCCGCCCGCGCTCGTCCACGCGCTGGAGCCGTACGACGGCCTCGGACACACTCTTGAGGGGCGGATTCCCTGCTTCCCGGTAGAGCAGAGCGAGGCGCTCGGCGAAGGCTGTGCGTGCCCCTGAGTCGGAACCCAAGGCCCCACCCCTTACTTCCCCCGCTTCTGGACGTCCGGACCGGAAAACTCACCCTATACGGCTGACCTGCGCGAAAGCCCGGCTCCCGGGGGCCGGTACCTCCTCTGCGGGCGCCCCGGATGGCAGGATCACGACGTGGTAGCGGAGCTGTCACACACCGTTCGAACAGGCCAAAGGGCCGGCCGCCGGGACAGTGCCCCGGGGGCGTCGAAAGTTCTCGGTCAACTTCGCCGGGACGCGCCCGGCGGGCGCGTGTCGCCCGGCCCGGGACCCGGACGGTGTCCTTGTCCGCTCCCGTACGACCCCGCGCCGGGCATGCCGATGCGGCGTGGGGCTTCCCGGACCTCCGCTCGGTTCGGTACCGGTCCCCACGAGGGGAGGGACCGGTACCGGACGGGCGGTGGCGCACGGTGTCCGGTGCGCCGGGCGTCCGGTTCAGGCGGGTGCCCAGGGGGCAGGGTCGTGCTGGGTGCGGGGACGGCCCGCACGGGAGCCGGTTCCCGTGGCCAGGGCCCGCCGCCCGAGAAGGGGAGGACACATGAAGGTCTCCGTGGACCGGGACGCTTGCTATGGCTCGTCCGACTGCGCGTTCCGGGTGCCGGCGGTGTTCGACTTCGTGGACGGGTACGGAGTGGTCCGGCCCGGCCAGGAGGACACCGGGGATGATCCGGCGGTGCGGGAGGCGGCCGAGAGGTGTCCGTCCCGGGCCGTGTTGCTGGAGGAGTAGCGGCGCGGGGCCGCGGCAAATGCAGCGCTGACCCCCGGCCGGGTCGGCCAGGGGTTTCGCATCGACGGTCGCGTACGCAAGTCGCCGGGTGTCGAGACGTCAGCGGTTCTGTGTGCCGGGGATTCCTCAGCAGTCGAGCTGCTGGGTGTGGCGGTCGCCGCTCTCCGTCTGTTCCGGGACGTACAGCCGGTGCGGGATCTTCGTCGCGGTGTCGTGGGCGGTGCGGGAGCGGCTCCGGCTGTGGGGGGACTTTCCGTGGGCCTCGGCCCGGATGCGCTGCTTCATCGTGGGGGGCAGGGACCTCGCGTTGGGCCAGATCCTGTGCTGTGCCGCCGTGGTGGCCGCCGGCGCCGTGTGGTGCTCGGTGCTCCGGCTCGGGCTCTCGGTCGGGCTTCCGGTCCGGGCGGCGGCCGTCGGGGCGGTCGCGGTGACGAGTCCGAGCGCCGTGCACAGCGCCAGGAAGGCGGTGACGAACGCGGTCCACAGCTTCATGACCTTGGTGCGGGCCATGTCCCCTCACTTTCGGGTTGGGCGATTTGCGTACTTTCCTCATGATGTGTATGAGCGCCCCGATGTGGTGGACCTCGCGCCGTGGCGCGTCGATGTTCAGATGAACACCACCCGGACGGCCGCAAGGGCCTGGAAAACCCCGTAAAACCAGGTGATGAGGATGAAGTGGGAGAAAACTGACCATGGCCACGGGGGCGACCACCCTCGTGATCACTCTCCGGACGAGCCCCTTTCCGCTCGGCTATCGCGGGCAGGGAAGCGGAAGTTGAGGCCGGCGGCAGGCCCCGACGCAGGTCACCGATCGGTATCGGCCGGTGTGTATAGTCGGGCGCCAGAGGTCCCCAACGCCAACGAAAGACGAGGTCGCGCGGTGAAGAAGCTGCTCCTGGTCGCACTGGCCGCCATCGGCGGTCTCCTCGTGTACCGCCAGATCCAGGCGGATCGCGCCGAGCAGGACCTGTGGACGGAGGCCACCGACTCCGTGCCCACGGGTTCCTGACCCCGGCACCACGATCTGAACCGAACCCCGGCCGCTTCGAGCGACCGGGGTTCCGCGTTGTCCGGGCTCGGCCGGCTCCCCTTCGGCGCGGCCGGCTCCGGTTGCCGGGCTCCGGAGGCTGGTGTACGCCCGGCCCGCGCCCCTGGGGACGGCCCGGACGTTTCGGACGGCCGCGCGGAATGCGCGGATGGAGCAGGGGCCCCCGGTGCAGGATGGGCCCAGGCGTGGTGCGGACGACGGTGGAGGGGCCGGGGGTGTCCATGCGGGGGCGAGGACGTGGGGTGCGGGAGCGGCGGAGGTTCTTCACCGCGCGAGGACGGCGGACGTACGCCACCGTGCGGTGCCGCCCGGCCCGGCGGCACCGCACCGCCGCTCTCCTCGTGGCGAGCCTCCTGTGCGCCCTGGCGGCCAACCCCGCCACCCCCGCCAAGGCCGCCCCTGCCGCACCGGCCGCACCGGCCGGACCCCAGCCGTACGCCTTCGCCACCGGCGCCGAATCCGTGTCCGGCACAGCCGGCACCTCCGCCGCGCGGCCGCTGAAGGCGGGCCACACCTACCGCAGCTCGCTCCCGGCCCACGGCAAGCTCTACTACCGCCTCGACCTCGCCGCGACGGCCACGGCCTACGTCCCGGTCACCGCCGTACCCCCGGCGGCCTCCACGGTCTCCTCCACCGACGGCATCCGCGTCTCGCTCCGCGACACCGACGGCAGCGCCTGTTCCTACGCCTCCGCGACCATCGGAGCCGCGCTGAGCCCACGGCCCGTGACCGCGCTCGCCCAGCGCGACACCGGCCGGACGCTGTGCGGGGGCGCGGGGACGTACTACCTGCTCGTCGAGCGCCTGGACAGCGGGGGTGCGGGGGCGGGCGGCCGCTGGGACCTGGAGATCGCGCCCGTCACGGAACCCCGCCCGGCCACGGCGGGCCCCACCACCCCGCCCGCCACCTGGGACTCCGCCACACCCCGGCCGCCCCTGGGCACCGTGCGCGACCGCTCCGGCGGTGCCGGGTTCGCCACCGCGCGGCCCCTGGGCGACGGCATCTGGCGCACCCGTGCCGTCCCCGGGGCGACCCTCTTCTACGCGGTGCCCGTCGGCTGGGGCCAGCAGCTCCACGCGACCGCCGAACTCGGCGCCGCTTCGAGCGGCAGCGGTTACGCCGGGGGCGCCCTGGACCTGGCCCTGCACAATCCCGCGCGCGGCCGGGTGGAGGACGCCTCGCTCGGCTACACCGGCACCCCGCGCACCGCCGTCCTGCCGCCCGTGCCGCCGGTGGAGTACGCCAACCGCTACGCGGTGACCGACGACGAGAACACCGTGCGCTTCGCGGGCCGGTACTACCTGGTCGTCCACGTCAGCTCGCGGCTGGCCGACACGTTCGGGCCGGGCCCCTTCGAGGTGACGCTGACCGTGCGTGTCGACGGCCGGCGGCACGACGGGCCCCGGTATGCAGGCAAGCCGGTGCCGGACGGCCTCTTCACCGTGGACTCCCAGGACTGGCACGACGCGATCGACGCCGGGAGCGGGGACGACGGCATCGCGATGCGGGCTCTCGCGGCCGGGGGCATCGGCACCGGGACCGCGCTGCTGCTCGGCCTCGGCGCCTGGACCCTGGCGGCCCGGCGGGCTCAGACCCGTACCAGCGCCCAGAAGCCGACGGCGTAGCAGGCCAGGGCCAGGAGCACGACGGGGACGGCCACCTTGGCCGGGGGGCCCGGGCGGCGGCGGTGAGGACGGTGCGCGGGGGCGCGGTGACCTTGCGCGGTGTAGGGGGCGGTGGGGGGTTCGGCGGGGGGAGCGACGGTCGGGGCCTCGGCGGGGAGAGCGGGGGGCTCGGACACCGCCTGAGGTGCGGGAGTGCCCGGCGTCCGCCGAGGTGCGGAGGTGCCGGATGCTTCCCGGGGTGCGGGGGGAGGCAGGTGGAAGCTTCCGGTGTCGGACATGGCGGGGTGGGCGGTGCGGGGGTCGGGCGCGGGAGCCGGCGGCGTGTCCGTACGTACACCGGAGGCCCGTTTCGCAGGACCCTGGGGCCCGAAGCCGTCCGGCAGCGGCCCGAGTTGGTCGAAGATCTCGACCGGTTCGTCGTCGGGGCCGGGGTCGGGCAGGAGCTCGACGGCCGAGGCGAGCGCCTTGCGCACCGCCGTCGCCGAGCGGAACCGTGCCGCCGGGTCGGGCTGGATCAGGCCCGCGACGACCTGCCACAACGGCTCGGGGACACGGGCGGGCGCAGCCGGGGTGCCGTGCTCCAGGAAGTACCGCACGATCGCCCTGGCGTCCGGCTTGGCGCCCTCCAGCAGATACAGGGCGACCAGCCCCACCGCGAACAGGTCGGCCGGGAAGTCCGGGTCGCCGCCCAGCAGCTGCTCGGGCGCCAGATAGCCGGGGGTGCCCACGACGAGGTCGGTCTCCGTCAGCCGGGGCTCGCCCAGGCGCATCGCGATGCCGAAGTCGGACAGCCGCAGCCGGGGCCGGCCGGTACCGGTGGCCTCCAGCAGGATGTTGGCGGGTTTGACGTCCCGGTGCACCACGCCCTCGGCGTGGACGGCGGCGAGGCCGGACAGGAGTTGGTCGAGCAGCTCGCAGACGAAGCGGGGCGGCAGCGGACCGTAGTCGTTGACCAGGTGCACCAGGGAGCCCCCGGCGACGAGGTCCATGGTGAACAGCACCTGGTCGTCGTCGGCGGCCCAGCTCGCCGGGGCGAGGACGTGCGGGTGGTCGATGCGCAGGGCCTGTTCGCGGACGAAGCGGAGCAGGGCGTGGGCGTCGCGCTGCTGGAGCACCTTCGCGGCCACGTACCGCCGCCGCCGGTGGTCCCAGGCGCGCCATACGGCGCCCACGCCACCGCGCCCGATCGGGTCGGCCAGCTCGTACCGTCCGCCGAACACCTCACCCATGCGTGTGGCTCCTCCCCCTGGATCCGGTGCGGTTCGCGCCCCGCCCCCACGGGACGCGCGCCGCGCGGCGGTCAGTTCTGGTGGGACTGGTAGTGCGCGACCGCCTCGGAGGTACGGCCGGCCCCGTAGACCCGGAGGAACTCTGCCAGCTCGGGGTGGGCCGGGGCGATGCTTTCGGCGGCCTCGATGATGTCGCCCGCGGCGGCCACGGAGCGCAGCAGCGACTGGATCTCGCGGACGACGCGCTTGACGGTCGGAGCGCCCGAACTGTTCGTCGTCTGCGCGGTGTTGTTGCTGAGCACGGAGCCGCCCTGGGATTTCTTGATCTCGTCCATCCGGTCGGTCGCCTCGGCGGCGCTGACGCTGCCGTCCGCGACCTGTGCGGCCAGCTCCTGCAGGAGCTGCACCCGCTGGACGACCGCAGGATTGCCGATCTTCGCGCGCTGGCCGCTCATCAGCTGCGACAGCATCGGAGCGGACAGGCCCAGAACCGCCGCCAGCCGGGCCTGGTTGAGCCCGAGATCCTCGATGAGCTTACGGAAGAGCGCCCCCAGTGGCTCCCCGTACCAGTTCCGCTGCAGCTCCCGCGCTCTCGCGGTCGCTTCCTGCTGTGCGGCGTCCATTGCGTCTCCCCATCGCTTCCCCATTGAACCGAGGTTCGCTCACGCGAACCATGTCGAGCATCCTACGGAGCGTGGTCAGACGCGGGGAGCCCCAAAGTTTTTGCCGGATACCCGGGGTGACCCGGTACTCTGGTCTGCGGCGCCCGCCGGGAAACCCTTCTCCGGCCGGACGCTGTCGCACGGGGCCTTAGCTCAGTTGGTAGAGCGCCGTCTTTGCATGGCGGATGTCAGGGGTTCGACTCCCCTAGGCTCCACACCCCGAGAGCCCCTCTGACCTGCGGAAACGCCGGCCGGAGGGGCTCTTCGCGTTCACAACGCCGCCACCGCGCCCCCCGCCCCGTGCCCCCGCCCCGCGCCGCCGCGCCCCCGCACCGCTCAGCGCGGTGGCCAGGTGCGCAGCGCGGCGTCGGCCAGTTGCTGGAGTTCCTCGCGGCAGACACCGCTCGCGGCCTGGACGGCGATGCCGTAGGCGAAGGTCGTGACGTAGCGGGCCAGCAGGGCCGGGTCGGTGTCCGCGGGCAGGTCGCCCTCCTCGACGGCTCGCCGGAAGCGCTTTTCGAGGCAGCAGTAGCCGTTGTCGCGCCAGGAGACGAGGAGGTCGCGGACCTCCTCCCCGGACTGACTGGTGGTCAGGGCGCCGTGGACGCCCAGGCAGCCCTGCGGGCGGGACGGGCCGGTGGTGGTGCGCACCGCGCCGGCCAGGACCGCGGTGGCGACACCGAGGGCGGTCGGCTCCTCCACGGCGCGGGCCAGATACGCGCTCGGGCCCTCGGTGTAGCGCTCCAGGGCCTTGCGGAACAGCTGCTCCTTGTTGCCGAAGGCGGCGTACATGCTGGTGGTGGAGATGCCCATGGCCTTGGCCAGGCAGGCCGTACCGGCCCCCTCGTAGCCGTGTTTCCAGAAGACCAGCATGGCGCGCTCCAGGGCTTCGTCGGCGTCGAATCCCCGCGGCCGGCCGGCGGGACTGGTCCGTTTCTTCTCCACCACCCCAGCCTACTGCTTCCGCATCGATCGCTACAGAAGTGCTACGGTTGAATTCTGTAGCGATCAATGCGGAATTCGAGGAGGCTGGTCATCATGGGCCTGCTGGACGGAAAGACCGCTCTCGTCACCGGGGCGAGCGCCGGAATCGGCCTGGCCAGTGCCGTACGGCTGGCGGCCGAGGGCGCGCACGTGTTCATCACCGGGCGGCGCAAGGCGGAACTCGACGCGGCCGCCGAGGCGATCGGCCCGGCCGCCACCGCGGTGGCGGGCGACATCGCGGACCTCGACGACCTGGACCGCCTCTACGACGCGGTCCGCGCCCGGGGACAGGGCCTGGACGTCCTGTTCGCGAACGCCTCCATCGGCGCGCTCGTGCCGCTCGCGGAGGCCACCGAGGAACACGTCGACACCCTCTTCGGCATCAACGTGCGCGGCACGCTGTTCACCGTGCAGAAGGCGCTGCCCCTGCTCAACGACGGTGCCTCGGTCATCCTGAACGGCTCCACCACCGTGGACACCGGCGACGAGGGGATGGGCGTGTACGCGGCGACCAAGGCCGCCACCCGCTCGCTCGCCCGGACCTGGGCCAACGAACTCAAGGGGCGCGGTATCCGGGTCAACACCATCACGCCAGGACCGACCGACACCCCCGCGCTGGACGGGCTCACCGCCACCCCGGACGAGTTCAAACGGCAGCTGGCGGCACGCGTCCCGCTGGGCCGGCTCGCGCGCCCGGAGGAGACCGCCGCGGCCGTGGCCTTCCTCGCCTCCGGCCAGAGCAGCTTCATCACCGGTTCCAGCCTGTACGTCGACGGCGGCATGAACCAGATCTGAGCGGAGAGGGCCCCTCATGTCCGACAGCGAGCTGCGCGCGTTCTATCTGCGCTACATCGACGCGCTCAACGCCCACGAGTTCGACGGCATGGACGCGTTCATCGCCGACCGCACCACCCTGAACGGCGAGCCGGCCACGCGGGACGACCTCCTCGCGGTCCAGCGCCGCGACGTGGCCGCGGTTCCGGACCTCCACTGGGAGCTGAAGGAACTGCTCTTCGACGGCGACCGCCTGGCCGCGCGTCTGGTCAACACGGGTACGCCGGTGAGGGAGTGGCTGGGTGTGGCTCCCACCGGCGCCTCCTTCGAGATCACCGAGTACGCCGTCTATCAGGTCCGCGACGGGCGGTTCGCGCACATGACCGCGCTGCACGACGCCGGCGAACTGCGCCGTCAGCTGGCCGGCTGATCTCCGGCAAGGGCCCACCGGGGCCATCTGCGAAAGGACGTTCATGACCATCACACTGATCACCGGAGCCAACAAGGGCATCGGGTACGAGACGGCCAGGCAGCTGCTGGCCCTGGGCCACGTCGTCTACATCGGCGCCCGCGACGCCGAGCGGGGCGAGAAGGCCGCGGCCGCGCTGGGCGCGCGGTTCGTCCGGCTCGACGTGACGGACGACGCGTCCGTGGGCGACGCGCTGCGGAAGATCGACGCGGAGGAGGGCCGTCTCGACGTCCTGGTGAACAACGCGGGCATTCTGACCACGGGCGCGATCGACGGCCCCACGGCCCTTAAGGCCTTCGACACCAACGCGGTGGGCATCGTACGGGTGACGGAGGCGGCGCTGCCCCTCCTGCGCAGGTCCGCGAACCCCGTCGTCGTCAACGTGTCGAGCAGCGCCGGGTCCTTCTGGGCGGTGACCAATCCGGACCGGCTGGAGTCCACCCTGCCGCTGGCGCTGTACTCCGCCTCCAAGGCCGCGGCCACCATGCTGACGGTGCAGTACGCCAAGGCGCACCCGGGCATCAAGGTCAACGCGGTCGAACCCGGCCCCACCGCGACCGACATGACCGCGGCCTTCGGCATCGGCAGGGAGCCGGAGGCCAGCGCCCGGGTCGTCGTGCGGCTGGCGACGCTCGGCGCGGACGGCCCGACGGGGACCTTCCAGGACGAGAACGGGGAACTTCCCTGGTAGGAGCTCCCGCGCACAGGCCGAGGGGCAGGCGGTTCACCACGCGCCTGCCCCTGCGGGCCCGCTGACGGCGTCCCAGCCGCTCGTCACCTGTTCTCGTCGCCGTTGGACGAGTCCTCCTCGTTCTGCTTCGCGCGGACCTCGGGGTCCAGGGGGGAGCCCGTGCCGTCCACCGAGTGGAGGCGGGCGGCGTCGGGCATCTCGGTGGCGGCCGGGGGCTCGACCAGCCAGTCCGGGTTGGCCTGCTTGTCCCACCACTTCCACACGGCCAGCGCGGTGCCGGCGACGATGCTCGCCAGCGCCGTGTACTTCAGGACGCGGCGGGCCGTGCCGCGGCGCTCGTTGCGGCGGGCCAGCTTCTTGATCTGCTGGGCGGAGACATTGCCGCGCAGCGCGACCAGGGCGGCGGCACCGCGCGTCGCGGCCTCGTCGTAGACCGGCCCGGCGGCGGCCACGGCCTGCTCGATCCTCGGGCGCGAGTACTCCGCCGCCTGCTTGGCGGCCTTGCGGGTGCGCTCCGCGGCCTCCTGCGCGGCCTGGTCCACCTTCGGCGGGACATGGGCGCGGGCCTGCTCGAAGGCCTGCTCGAGACGGGGGGCGAGCAGCGCGTCGTACTGCACGCGGGCCTGGTCGGCGGCCTGGGACATCACGGGCGCGAGGCGTACGCGTGCCTCCTGCGCGTAGTACGCGGCACGCTCCTTGGCCGTGTCGGCGTAGGGCGCCACCACGTCCGCGGCGTGCAGCACGCTGTCCTTCGCCGAGCCGGTCGCGGCGCGCACGCTCTCGATGCGGGTCACGGGAACCTCCTCCTCGGTGGCGGTACGGTATGTCGACTGTCCACCCTGTTACGGATCATGCCTGTCCGGGGCCCGCACGGCATGCGCGAGCGGGCATACGGGTGCCGATCGCTTCACAAGTACGGAAATCCGGGCAACGGCCCCACCGCCGACCCTCCCACGAATCCCCGCCGCGCGCCGCTCTCCGCGGCGAACCGGTGGCAGTACGGCGCGGAACTCGTGGTCGTCCGGGGTTCACCCCCGCGGGGCGTGCGACGATCGAGGCCTTTCCGGGAATGACGACGGAAAGAACGACGGAAGCAACAGGGAAGGCACCCCGTGGCCGAGCAGCTCTACGCCACTCTCAAGACCGATCGCGGCGACATCAGGATCCGGCTGTTCCCGCACCACGCCCCGGCCACCGTCAGGAACTTCGTCGAACTCGCCCAGGGCGAGCGCTCCTGGAAGAACCCCGCGACCGGCGCGGAAAGCACCGAACCGCTCTACGACGGAACGGTCTTCCACCGTGTGATCGGCGGATTCATGATCCAGGGCGGTGACCCGCTCGGCACCGGCATCGGCGGACCCGGCTACCAGTTCCCCGACGAGTTCCACCCCGACCTCTCCTTCGGCCGGCCCTATCTGCTCGCCATGGCCAACGCCGGGCCGGGCACCAACGGCTCGCAGTTCTTCATCACCGTCTCCCCGACCGTGTGGCTCAACCGCAAGCACACGATCTTCGGCGAGGTCGCCGATGCGGAGAGCCGCAAGGTGGTCGACGCCATCGCCGCCGTGCCCACCGGGCGGGATCACCGCCCGGTCGAGGACGTGGTGATCGAGACCGTCGTGGTGGAGCGGACGGGGCGCGAGAAGGGAACGGACCAGACGGGCAAGGACATGGAGACGACCGGGTAGTCCACAAGAAACGGGGCACCGGGCGGGCGGGGACGAAAAACCCCGAGGGGAACCAAACGCCCCGCTCGTCCGTAAGGATGGACAGGGCGGGGTATCGCCCGGCGATGTCCCGCGACGGACAAGGGGATCTGATGGACCAGGCCGCAGCCGGCGCCCGGGACGCCCGGAGCATGCCCGCGTGCTACCGGCACCCGGACCGTGAGACCGGTGTGCGCTGTACCCGCTGCGACCGGCCGATCTGCCCGGAGTGCATGGTCGACGCCTCGGTCGGCTTCCACTGCCCCGACTGTGTACGCGGTACCGCGCACGTTCCGGGCCCCGCCGCCCCGGCCCCGGCTGCCGCCGCCGCGCCGCGCACCCTGGCCGGAGGGCGGCAGTCCGGCGACCCCCGGCTCGTCACCAAGGTGCTCATCGGGCTGAACGTCGTCTTCTTCGCGGTCCAGCAGATCGTCGGGGCCGCCTTCACCAACCGCTTCGAGCTGATCGGCAGCGCCCTCGTCCCGCAGCTCGGCGTGCAGGGTGTGGCCGACGGCCAGTACTACCGGCTGCTGACCGCGATGTTCCTGCACGGCGGCTTTCTGCACATCGCGTTCAACATGCTGAGCCTGTGGTGGATCGGCGGCCCGCTCGAAGCGGCCCTGGGCCGGGCCCGCTATCTGTCCCTCTATCTGGTCTCCGGACTCGCGGGCAGCGCGCTCAGCTATCTGATGGTCGCGCCCAACGAGCCCTCCTTGGGCGCCTCCGGCGCGATCTACGGCCTCTTCGGCGCCACGGTCGTCCTGGTGCGGCGGCTCGACTACGACATGCGGCCGGTCATCGCGCTGCTGGTGGTCAACCTGATCATCACGTTCCAGGTCCCCGGCATCGCCTGGCAGGCGCACATCGGCGGCCTGGTCGCCGGCCTCGGCGTCGGCTACGCCATGATCCACGCCCCGCGCGACCGGCGGACGCTGATCCAGTACGGCGCCTGTGCACTGGTGCTCGCCGTGGTGGCGATTCTCACCCTGGTGAGAACGGCTCAGCTGACCTGACCCGAACCGTTGTCCACAGCGTGTGCGCGATCTTGTGCACAGTGTGCGGGAACAGCTGTACCCCCTGTCGCTCGGATGAGTTCCCGCAGGTCAGACAGGGGGCAGCGGTAGTTCTGCGGCCGGTAGGGCAGTCACACCGGCGTCAACGGGGGAGGAGTTATCCACAGATCGTAGTTTCTTTTCCCCAGGCACATGTGGAAACTCTGCCCAAGGCTGTGGATAACTCAGTGAAGGGCCGTGGGCAGAGGTGCCCCGGCCCCACCGTGCGGTCCCGTCACTTCCACTGTGTGGAGACGCCGAACCCGGCCGCGATGAAGCCGAAGCCCACGACGATGTTCCAGTTGTCCAGGCTGTCGACCGGCAGCGAGCCGTCGGTCACGTAGAAGACCACGATCCACGCCAGGCCGATGAGGAACATGGCCAGCATGACGGGCGCGACCCACGCGCTGTTGCCGAGCTTGACGGCCTGCGCCTGCCTCACGGGCGGCGGCGTGTAGTCGGCCTTCTTGCGGATACGTGACTTCGGCACGAGGGTCTCTCCTGTCGATGCGCTGCGTGGCCGCGCAGGTAACGGGTCGGGCTCGGGG
Source organism: Streptomyces sp. NPDC005435 (assembly GCF_040703155.1). Lineage (NCBI taxonomy): Bacteria > Bacillati > Actinomycetota > Actinomycetes > Kitasatosporales > Streptomycetaceae > Streptomyces > Streptomyces sp. NPDC005435. The sequence goes on along the minus strand of NZ_JBEXEQ010000001.1, from coordinate 407,634 downwards.
CAGCGTACAAGGGGACAGTAAGGGCAGACTGAGCGCTCCCCCGGGCGTCCGTTAGCGTAGTGCTTCTACGGCGCCGAAGGAGATAAGGGTACGTTGAGCAATTCTGCCGACTCCCCCGGTACGGGATCAACGGGTCAGAGCCCGTCCCGTGCGCGCCTGAAGCCGGTGCGGATCCTCACGGCGGGCGTCTTCGCCCTGGCCGGACTGATCTTCTTCACCAGTTTCGACACCGCCAAGGGCACGGACATCCGCACCGACACCTCGCTGCTGAAGCTGTCCGACCTGATCCAGGAGCGCAGCCGCAAGAACAAGGGGCTCGACGAGTCCAACGCGAATCTGCGCGAGCGCGTGGAGTCGCTGGCCGAGAGCGACGACGGCAGCAGCCGCACCGAGGACGAGAAACTCGGCGGTCTGGAGCGCGGCGCGGGCACGCGCGCGCTGACCGGCGACGCGATCACCGTCACCCTGAACGACGCACCGCCGAACGCCACCGCCAAGCTCCCCGGCTACCCCGAGCCGCAGCCCGACTACCTGGTGATCCACCAGCAGGACCTCCAGGCCGTGGTCAACGCCCTGTGGCACGGCGGCGCCCGGGGCATCAAGGTCATGGACCAGCGGCTGATCTCCACCAGCGCGGTGCGCTGCGTCGGCAACACCCTGATCCTCCAGGGCCGCGTCTACTCGCCCCCGTACAAGATCACGGCCGTCGGCGACCCGGACCGGCTCAAGCAGGCGCTGGCCGACAGCAAGGCGATCCAGACGTACATGGTGTACGTCAACGTCTACGGCCTCGGCTGGCAGGTCGCCGACGACGGCGACGTGACCCTGCCCGGCTACACGGGCACCGTGGACCTGCACTACGCGCGGCCGGTGAAGTAGGGGCGGCGCGCGGCGCTGCGTGAAAGACCGGCGAAGGGTGCCGCGAAACCCATTCCGTCACACGTTGAGGTGATCGGCGCCGGCGCACGTAAGTCCGGGTGTCGAGCCGGCCTGTGGACAACGGCCGGAAGGCCGCCCGGCGCCGTTAGTCTGGTGCCGTACGGCGTGAGTCTGTGCCGTGAGGAACGGAAGGGACGGCATGTACGGCTGGATCTGGCGGCATCTGCCGGGCAACACGTGGGTGAAGGCCCTGCTCTCACTCCTGCTCGCCCTGGCCGTGGTCTACGTCCTGTTCCAGTACGTGTTCCCGTGGGCCGAGCCACTGCTGCCCTTCAACGATGTGACGGTGGACCACCAGTGAGCAGCGCACGCATTCTCGTCGTCGACAACTACGACAGCTTCGTCTTCAACCTCGTCCAGTACCTGTACCAGCTGGGTGCCGAGTGCGAGGTCCTGCGCAACGACGAGGTGACCACGGCCCACGCGCAGGACCGCTTCGACGGCGTCCTGCTCTCGCCGGGGCCGGGCACGCCGGAGGAGGCGGGGGTGTGCGTGGACATGGTCCGGCACTGCGCCGCGACCGGTGTGCCGGTGTTCGGGGTGTGTCTGGGGATGCAGTCGATGCAGGTGGCGTACGGCGGTGTGGTCGACCGCGCGCCCGAGCTGCTGCACGGCAAGACCTCCCCGGTGATCCACGGCGGCAAGGGCGTCTTCGCCGGGCTGCCGTCGCCCTTCACCGCGACCCGCTACCACTCGCTGGCCGCCGAGCCGGCCACCGTCCCGGCCGAGCTGGAGGTCACCGCCCGTACCGAGGACGGGATCGTCATGGGGCTGCGCCACCGTGAACTCCCGGTGGAGGGCGTGCAGTTCCATCCCGAGTCGGTGCTGACCGAGCACGGGCACCGGATGCTGGCCAACTGGCTGGCGGAGTGCGGCGACCAGGGTGCCGTGGCGAGGTCGGCGGGGCTCGCCCCGGTGGTGGGCAGGTCCACGGCGTGACCGCGCTGCGCCCCGAACGCGAGGACGTGTACGGCGAGGCGCCGTACGGGTCCTACGGCCCGGCGTTCACGGGCGCGGGCGACCCGCCGACGGCCCGGATGCCGGCCGTGGACGGGCACGGGGGCGGGCCGGCCGGCGTGCCGGAGCCGCCTTCCAGCGAGCAGACGATGGCGCTGCGGCTCCCCGAGCCGCCCCCGGACCCCGGGAACGGCTCTGGAGGCGCCTCTGCGGGCGCTTCGGCCCGCTCGGGCACCGCGGGCGCTCCGGGCGGCCGCGCGGCCCGCAGGAAGGCCGCCAAGCGCGGCGGCGGACGTGGTGGCGGCCGGCATGGCGGGGCCAAGGACACGGCGGGCGCGGCGAGTTCGGCGGAAGCGGACTCCGGACGGCCGCTGTCCCGGGTCGAGGCCCGGCGGCAGGCGCGGGCGCGCAAGCCCGGCGCGGCCGTCGTGGCGAGCCGGGCGGTCGGCGAGGTGTTCATCACCACCGGCGTGCTGATGCTGCTGTTCGTCACCTACCAGCTGTGGTGGACGAACGTCCGCGCGCACGCGCAGGCGGGCAGCGAGGCCCATCAGCTCCAGGACGACTGGTCGAGCGGCAAGCGTGCACCCGGAGTCTTCGAGCCCGGACAGGGCTTCGCGATCCTGCACATACCCAAGCTGGACGTGGTGGTGCCGATCGCCGAGGGCGTCAGCAACAAGCGGGTGCTCGACAAGGGCATGGTCGGGCACTACGGCGAGGCGCCGCTGAAGACCGCGATGCCGGACGCCAAGTCGGGCAACTTCGGTCTGGCCGCGCACCGCAACACGCACGGTGAGCCGTTCCGGTACATCAACAAGCTCGTCGCCGGTGACCCGGTCGTCGTCGAGACACAGGACAAGTACTTCGTGTACAAGGTCACTTCGATGCTTCCGGTGACGCCGCCGTCCAACACCAGCGTGCTGGACGCGGTCCCCAAGGGGTCGGGTTTCACGGCGCCGGGCCGGTACATCACCCTCACCACGTGCACTCCGGAGTTCACCAGCAAGTACCGGCTGATCGTCTGGGGCAAGATGGTCGAGGAACGCCCGCGCAGCAAGGGCAAGCCGGACGCGCTCATCGAGTAGGCGAGCCGAGTCGAACAGGGGCACAGGACGAGTGGCAGCGACCGCCGACGACACCGCAGAACACACGGACCCGTCCGGCGCGGGCAGCGCCTCGCACCGCCCGGGGCCCGGCCCGGTCGCCCTGGTGGTGAGCTTCTTCGGTGAAGTCCTCATGACGGTGGGCGTGGTCCTCGGCCTGTTCGTCGTGTACTCCCTGTGGTGGACGAACGTCGTCGCGGACCGGCACGCCGACCGGCGGGCCGACAAGGTCCGCGACCACTGGGCCAGTTCGGCCGACACCGGCCCCGGCGCGCTCGACACCAAGGACGGCATCGGCTTCCTGCACGTCCCGTCGATGCGCAACGGCGCGGTCCTGGTGGAGAAGGGCACCTCCACCGACGTCCTCGACGAGGGTGTGGCCGGCTACTACACCGACCCCGACAAGGCCGTGCTCCCGACGACGGGCAAGAAGGGCAACTTCACCCTGGCCGCCCACCGCGACGGCCACGGCGCCAAGTTCCACAACATCGACAAGGTGCGCGAGGGCGACCCGGTCGTCTTCGAGACCAAGGACAACTGGTACGTCTACAAGGTCTACTCGATCCTCCCCGAGACCTCGAAGTACAACGTCGACGTCATCGACCAGGTCCCCGAGGAGTCCGGCAAGAAGAAGCCGGGCCACTACATCACCCTGACGACCTGCACGCCGGTGTACACCTCCCGGTACCGCTACGTGGTCTGGGGCGAGCTGGAGCGCGTGCAGAAGGTCGACAGCAAGCGGACGCCGCCGAAGGAACTCCGCTGACCCTCAGCGCCTCCCCTCCAGCCGCCGCAGCCGCGCGGAGTGCTGCCTGAGCCGGTGCTCGGCCCGCCGTACGTCGCCGTGCAGCGCGGTCAGTTCGCGGCGGTGTTCGCCCGCGGTCTCGATGAGGGCGTTGAACATCGGGACGACGGTTCGGCCGAGGGCGTGGTTGATCCGTTGGTCGATGCGGGCGTCCAGGGCGGCGAGGGAGATGATCTCGGGGGTGGCGGGGCCGGTGTGCCCGGTGGGTTCGGTGGGCTCGGTCATGGGGCCGGTGCGGGCCAGGTGCTCCATGTCGAGGAGATAGGTGCGCACGCGCCGGGCGACCTCGCTGTCGCGGAGCAGCATGGCGATGTTGAGGACGGCCCGGCGGGAGTAGAGCGTGAGGCCGGACCGGGGCTGTGGATAACTTCCGGGATAGCGTGACAAGATGTCACGCTTAAATTCCCGCAGGTCACGGCCTTGAAGCGTCACCATCCCGTTCTGGGACAGCTCCTCACGATGCCGGGCCTTGACCTGCCGGACGGCCTCGACACTCACCCCGAAGTACCCCGCCACCATCGCCGTCGTCACATGCAGCCCGTCCGGCAGCAGGGCGAGTGTCTTCACCCGGTCCAGTACATCCGTGCGCTCCAGCACGGAGCTGCGTAGCGCCCGGGACTCCAGCAGTGCGGTCTGATCGATCATGCCCTGTCAACGACCGACACGCGGGCGAGGGTACGACCCCGGAAAAGCACGGTCCCCCGGCACCGTGGGGTGCCGGGGGACCGGAGTGGAACGGGCGGGGCGGGTCAGCCGTGCGTGCCGCCGAAGATGTTCGGGAAGCCGCCGCCGTTGTTGCCGCCGTTCTGCTTCGCGGCGTTCAGGGTGATCGTGTCACCCGGCTTCACCATGGTGCCCGGCTGCGGGTCCATGTTGAACACCGTGGCGTCGTCCTCCCCGCTGTTCGGGGTCGCGACGTTGAGGCCCTTGCTCTGGAGCAGTTCGCGGGCATTCTTGAGCGGTTGGCTCCGGACGTCGGGCAGCTGGAACTGCTGCTGGTCCTGCACCTGGGCGACATTGATCGCGATCGGCGTGTTCTTGCTGACCGAGTCGCCCGCCTTCGGGTTGGTGCCCGTGACCTTGCCGTTCTGGGCCGGGTCCGTCGCCGAGGTGTCGGGGGTGCAGGTCGCCGCCGGCGCGAGACCCTTCTGCTGCAGAGCCGCCCTGGCCTCGTCACAGCTCTTGCCGGAGACGTCCGGCACCTCGATCTTCTCCTCGGGCTTGGCCACGGTCAGCGTGATCGTGGAGCCCTTCTGGACCCTGTTGCCGTCCACCGGGTCCTGGCTGAGCACCTTGTCGGGGGTGTCGCTGCTGACCCGGGTCTCCTTCTTGACCCTGAACTTGTAGTCGTCGCCCTCCAGCTTGTCCCGGGCGTCGTCGAAGGAGAGGCCGATCACGCTCGGGACGGTGACCTTGGGCGCGCCCGTGGAGACCACCAGCTTGAGGGTGTCGCCCTTCTCGACGGAGGTGCCGGCCTTCGGGGTCTGCGAACAGACGTTGCCCTTGGGCTGGTTCTCGCAGGGCTTGCGTTCGGTACCGAGTTTCAGACCGACGTTGTCGGCCTGTTGCCTGGCGTCCTCCAGTTTGACGCCGACGAGATTCGGGGCGTCGAGCGACTTGTCCTTGGAGCCGCCGCCGAACGCGTACATGCCGATCAGGATGGCGCCGACCAGCACCAGCACACCGGCGACCACGAGCAGGATCGTCGAGGTGTTGTTGCCCCTCTTCTGCTGGCGCCGCCGGTCGGGGCGGTCGTCGTAGCCGTAGCCGCCGTCGTCGGGCGACATCGGCGGGATCATCGTCGTCGCCCCGGCCGGTTCGGCGCGCATCGCCGTGGTGGCCTGGGAGTCGGGATAGCCGCCGTAGCCGACCGCGCCCATGGCGGCGGTGGCGCCGACGGGCTGGCCGTCGAGACAGGCCTCGATGTCCTGGCGCATCTCGTCGGCGGACTGGTAGCGGTAGTTCGGGTCCTTGACCAGTGCCTTGAGGACGATCGCGTCCATCTCGGGGGTGATCTCGGGGTCGAACACGCTGGGCGGCTGCGGTTCCTCGCGGACGTGCTGGTAGGCCACGGCCACGGGCGAGTCGCCGACGAAGGGGGGACGGACGGTCAGCAGCTCGTAGAGCAGGCAGCCGGTGGAGTAGAGGTCCGAGCGGGCGTCGACCTGCTCGCCCTTGGCCTGCTCCGGCGAGAGGTACTGCGCGGTGCCGATGACGGCAGCGGTCTGCGTCATCGTCATCCCGGAGTCGCCCATGGCGCGGGCGATGCCGAAGTCCATCACCTTGACCTGGCCGTTGCGCGTCAGCATGACGTTGGCCGGCTTGATGTCACGGTGGACGATGCCGCTGCGGTGGGCGTACTCCAGGCCCTGGAGGATGCCGATGGTCATCTCCATGGAGCGCTCCGGCAGCAGTTTGCGGCCGGAGTGCAGCAGCTCACGGAGGGTGGAGCCGTCGACGTACTCCATCACGATGTACGGGATCGAGACCCCGTCGATGTAGTCCTCGCCCGTGTCGTAGACCGCGACAATCGCGGGATGGTTGAGCGAGGCGGCCGACTGGGCTTCCCGGCGGAACCGTGCCTGGAAGGACGGGTCGCGCGCGAGATCCGCGCGGAGCGTCTTCACTGCCACGGTGCGGCCGAGGCGGGTGTCATGCGCGAGGTAGACCTCGGCCATGCCACCACGGCCAAGCACATGGCCCAGTTCGTACCGGCCGCCGAGGCGACGCGGCTCTTCCATAGCTACCTACCAGCCCTCTCCGTCGGTCCCGGTCTGCACGTGTGTGCGACCGGAGGCTGCCGTCCGGGCCCTACCGTACCCGTCCCGCTCTGTGTGACCTGGCCGAGCCGGTAACCCGATACCGGACCGGTATAGCAACGTGCACCGTTGTGAAGGCGGCGTGATCGGGTTCACTTCTTCGGGTTGACGACCGCCTGCATGACGCTCTTCGCGATAGGGGCGGCCAGACCACCGCCGGAGATGTCGCCGCGGTTGGCGTTGTCGTCCTCGATGACCACCGCGACCGCGACCGGGGAGCTGTTGTCGGGGAGCTTGGCGAAGGAGATGAACCACGCGTACGGGTTCTCGCTGTTCTCCACACCGTGCTGTGCGGTACCCGTCTTGCCGCCCACGGTGACGCCGTCGATCAGCGCCTTGGTGCCCGTGCCGGACTTCACGACGGTCTCCATCATCGACTGCAGGATCTGCGCGTTCTGCGGCGACAGCGGGCGGCTCATCTCCTTCGGCTCGGTCGTCTCGATCGGGTCGAGGTTGGAGGACTGCAGCTCGTCGACCATGTACGGCTTCATCAGCTTGCCGTCGTTGGCGACCGCCGAGGCGACCATGGCCATCTGCAGGGGGGTGGCCGCGGTGTTGTACTGGCCGATGGAGGACAGCGCCGTCTGCGAGGCGTTCATGTCCTTCGAGAAGACGGAGGCGTTGGAGCGGACCGGGGTGAACTGCTCGGAGTCGAAGCCGAACTTCTTGGCCTCCGCCAGCATCTTGTCCTTGCCGAGGTCGGCACCGATCTTGCCGAAGACGCTGTTGCAGGACACCCGCAGCGCCTCGCGCATCGTCGCGTTCTCGCAGGGCAGGTTGCCCTCGTTCTTCAGCTCGGTCTGGGTGCCCGGCATGACCCAGGGCAGCGGCGAGTTCGTCTTCTGGTCGGCGGAGGGGTACAGCCCGTTCTCCAGCGCCGCCGCCGCGGTGACCACCTTGAAGGTGGAGCCCGGCGGGTAGGTCTCGCGCAGCGCCCGGTTGAGCATCGGGTCCGAGGAGTCGTTCTGCTTCTGCAGTTTCTGCCAGGCCGCCGAGTCGCTGTTGCGGTCGCCCGAGAAGGAGGACGGGTCGTACGACGGGTAGGAGGCCAGCGCCAGGATCTTGCCCGTGGAGGGTTCGAGCGCGACCACGGCGCCCTTGCCGCCCTGAGCCTTCAGACCGTTGTACGCGGCCTTCTGCGCGGCCGCGTTGAGGGTGGTGACGACGTTGCCGCCCTGCTTGGGCTTGCCCGTGATCATGTCGAGGGTGTTGCGGAAGAAGAGCCGGTCGTCGTTGCCGGTGAGGATGCCGTCGTCGAGCTTCTCCAGCTGGCTGCTGTCGAAGGCCTGCGAGGAGTAGCCCGTGACGGGCGCCCACATGGGCCCGTCCTTGTACGTGCGCTTGTACTTGTAGTCGCCGGCCTTGGTGACGACGGAGCCCGTTATGGGGCCGCCGTCGACGATGATGTCGCCGCGCGGAGAGGCGTAGCGCTCGATGGCGACGCGGCGGTTGGCGGGGTCCGTGCGCAGCTTGTCGGCCTGGGCGTACTGGAGCCAGTTGTCACGGATCAGCAGTGCCAGGACGAGGAGTCCGCAGAAGATCGCGATTCGGCGCAGGGGCTTGTTCACGTCCGGCCTTTCCACAAGCTAACAGGGGCGCCTGTTGCTTCAGTCTCTCGGTGTTGCTGGCGCTCGTCCTCGGCCGCCCACAGTCTAGGGGCACGCGCTGTGTGCCCCGCCGGGCTCGCGGCGCCCGTACGGCGGTGCGGCGGGCCCTTGAGGGCCGCCGCACCGCCGTGGCCGGGGACACTCACGCTTCGGCGACGGGGCCGGTCCCGCCGGGCCGGACGATCTGGGTCATCTCCGCGTCGGGGCTGGCGGCGGGGGCGGGCGCGGGGCGGCGGGCCGTGTCGCTGATGCGGATGAGGATGGCGATGAGGGCCCAGTTGGCGATGACGGACGAACCGCCGTAGGCGAGGAACGGCATCGTCATACCGGTCAGCGGGATGAGGCCCATCACACCGCCGGCGACGACGAAGACCTGGAGCGCGAAGGCGCCGGACAGGCCCACCGCGAGCATCTTGCCGAAGGGGTCGCGGGCGGCGAGGGCGGTGCGCACACCGCGCTCGACGATCAGGCCGTAAATCAGCAGGATCGCCATGATGCCCGCGAGGCCCAGTTCCTCGCCGAAGGTGGCGAGGATGAAGTCGGAGTTGGCGGCGAAGCGGATCAGCTCGGAGTGGCCCTGGCCCCAGCCGGTGCCGAGGGTGCCGCCGGAGCCGAACGCCCACAGGGCCTGCTGGAGCTGGTCGGAGTGACCGTCCAGGCCCTGCCGGGAGAGCTTGTACTCCTTCATCGGGTCGAGCCACGCCTGGACACGCTGCTGGACGTGCGTCTCGAAGCTCGCCACGCCGACCGCGCCCACCGCCGACATCAGCAGACCGAAGACGATCCAGCTGGTTCGCTCGGTGGCCACGTACAGCATGATCACGAACATGCCGAAGAACAGCAGCGAGGTACCGAGGTCGGTCTCGAAGACCAGGATCAGGATCGAGATGAACCAGACGACCAGGATCGGGCCGAGGTCGCGGCCGCGCGGCAGGTAGAGGCCCATGAAGCGGCGGCTGGCGAGCGCGAGCGCGTCGCGCTTGACCATCAGATAGCCGGCGAAGAAGATCGCGAGCACGATCTTGGCGAACTCACCGGGCTGGATGGTGAAGGCGCCGATCTTGATCCAGATCTTGGCGCCGTAGGTCAGGTCGGCGCCGAGGCCCGGGACCAGGGGCAGCAGCAGCAGGACCAGCGCGGCCACCATGGAGATGTACGTGTACCGCTGCAGCGTGCGGTGTTCCTTGAGGAAGATCAGCACGACGGCGAACAGGACGATGCCCAGCGCGGTGTAGACGAGCTGGTTGGTGGCCTTGCCGCCCGCCTGGTTGATGGACTGCAGCAGCTTCGACTGGTCCAGGCGCCAGATGCACACCAGGCCGAGCCCGTTGAGCAGGGTGGCCAGCGGCAGCAGCAGCGGGTCGGCGTACGGGGCGAACTTCCGTACGACGAGGTGGGCGACGCCGGCCAGCAGGCCGAGGCCCAGGCCGTAGCCGAGCAGGCCGGTGGGGACCTGGTCGTTGAGGGCCAGGCCCACGTTGGCGTAGGCGAACACCGGGATGACCACGGCGAAGACCAGCAGGGCCAGCTCGGTGTTGCGGCGGCTCGGCGCGCCGATGGATCCGATCGTGGACGTCTGGTGCGTCGGCGTGTTGGTAGTACTGCTCATCGTGTGACGGGGCCTCTCACGGCTTGCCTACTGCTTGCCGCACTGATCGACGACCTTCTGCTCATCCTTGGAGAGGCTCGGGCCGGGCCGGGGCGTGGCGGTTGCGGTCGGGGACTTCGAGGGCGACGTGGTGGACGGCTGGGCCGTTCCCGAGGGATTCGGGGTCGGGGACGCCGTGGCCGTGAAGGAGGTGCGGGTGGCGGTGGTGGTGCCACCGGCCGTCGCACTCCGGCCCGTCTTGTCGCTCTCGCTCCCGGCGGTCGCGCGTTCGGCCTGCTTGCGGCAGGCGGACGCCTGGAGTGCGAGCGCGTCGATCTTGGTGCGGGCCTGCTCGAGGCCGCCCGCGGCGATCGTGTTCTTGACCTGCTTCTGCTGGTACGTCGGCAGGTACTTGAGTTCGATCTCGGGGTGGTCCTTCTCGATCTTCGAGAGGGAGACCCAGGCCAGGTTCTGGCTGATGCCCCGGTAGAGCGCGACGTGCTTGCCGTTGATGCCGACGTAGTACTGCGTCTGGGTCCAGCGGTAGCCGCCGTAGACACCGCCGCCGATCACCGCGAGGGCGAGGGCGCTGTAGAACGTGCGCTTGAGCCACCTGCGGCCCTTGCGGGGCTTGACGAAGTCCTCGTCGGTGTAGCCGTCGCCGTCGTAGTCCGCGCCGGAGCCGGGGCCGCCGTACTCGCCCCCGCCGCCCTGGCCGCGGCCCTGGCGGCCGAGGTGGGAGGCGCGCCCGGCCGGGGTCTGCATGATGCCGTTGTCGTGCTGGTGGAGCTGGTTCTCGGCGACGGCGCCGACCACCACGGGGGTGTCCGACAGCTGCCCGGCGAGGGTGTCGCCGGTGTCCAGGTCGAGGACGTCGGCGACGATGACGGTGATGTTGTCGGGGCCGCCGCCGCGCAGCGCGAGCTGGATCAGTTCCTGCACGGTCTCCTGCGGGCCCTGGTAGCTGGCGAGCGTCTCCTCCATGGTCTGGTGGGAGACGACGCCGGACAGGCCGTCGGAGCAGATCAGATAGCGGTCACCGGCGCGGACCTCGCGGACCGAGAGGTCGGGTTCCACGTGGTCGCCGCTGCCCAGCGCGCGCATCAGCAGGGAGCGCTGCGGGTGGGTGGTGGCCTCTTCCTCGGTGATCCGGCCCTCGTCGACCAGGCGCTGCACCCAGGTGTGGTCCTGCGTGATCTGGGTGAGCATCCCGTCGCGCAGCAGGTACGCGCGCGAGTCGCCGACGTGCACGAGGCCGAGGCGCTGGCCGGTCCACAGCAGGGCGGTCAGGGTGGTCCCCATGCCCTCCAGCTGGGGGTCCTCCTCGACCATGCTGCGCAGCTGGTCGTTGGCGTACTGCACGGCCTGGCCGAGGGAGGTGAGCAGGTCGGAGCCGGGCACGTCGTCGTCGAGGGTGACCAGGGTGGAGATCACCTCGGAGGACGCGACCTCGCCGGCCGCCTGGCCGCCCATGCCGTCGGCGATGGCGAGCAGGCGCGGACCGGCGTAACCGGAGTCCTCGTTGCCTTCCCGGATCATGCCCTTGTGCGATCCGGCGGCGAAGCGCAGTGACAGACTCATGCGCACCTCGCCCGTCGGCTCCGGGTACAGCCGGTCGTGTCGAGCCACACTGCCCACCCTCCGGTCGGGAGCGCGCCGGGGACCGGGGTGAGGTCCGCCGTTGCGTGCTCGCTCCGCTCGCTCATTGTCGTACTACTTCCGCAGCTCGATGACGGTCTTGCCGATGCGGATCGGCGCTCCCAGCGAAATCGGCGTGGGCGTCGTCAGCCGGGACCGGTCCAGGTATGTGCCGTTGGTGGAGCCGAGGTCCTCGACGATCCACTGGCCGTCGCGGTCCGGGTAGATCCTGGCATGCCGGCTGGAGGCGTAGTCGTCGTCCAGCACGATCGTGGAGTCGTGGGCGCGGCCCAGCGTGATCGTCTGGCCCTGGAGGGCGACGGTGGTGCCGGTCAGGGTGCCCTCGGTGACGACGAGCTTGCTGGGGGCGTTGCGCCGCTGGCGGCCGCCGCTCTGCTGGGCCCGGCGGCCCTGCTGGGCGCGCTGCTGCGGGGGCGCGGCCTGCTGCCGGGCGGCCTGCTGCGGACGGGCCGCTTCCCGGCGCGCGCCGCGCTGTGTGACGCGCGTACCGAACAGATCGCTGCGGATGACCTGCACGGCCACGATCACGAACAGCCACAGTACGGCCAGGAAACCCAGCCGCATGACCGTGAGGGTCAGCTCTGACATTGCCCCCGCTTCACCCTTCGGCTTGCCTATAGATAACGGTGGTGCTGCCCACGACGATCCGCGAGCCGTCGCGGAGCGTAGCGCGGGTGGTGTGCTGCCCGTCCACCACGATGCCGTTGGTGGAGCCGAGATCCTGGATCGTCGAGGGCGTTCCGGTCCGGATCTCGCAGTGCCGGCGGGAGACGCCGGGGTCGTCGATCCGCACGTCGGCCTCGGTGCTGCGGCCGAGCACGAGCGTGGCGCGGGAGATCTGGTGGCGGGTGCCGTTGATCTCGATCCAGTAGCGGGTCTGGCCGCCGCCCATGGGCGCGGCCGCGGGCCGCTGGGTGGCGGGCTGGGGGTAACCGTAGCCCCCGGGCCGGGCGCCGGGGGGCGGCGCGGACGGCATCGGCGGGGCGGCGGCGGGCGGATAGCCGTAGCCGCCCTGGGGGCCGGCCGGGGGCTGGCCGCCGGGCTGCGGGGCCGCCGGTGCCTGCTGGCTGCTGGAGGAGGCGAGGGTGCGGCTGCGCACCCGGTACAGACCGGTGTCGAGGTCTTCGGCCTTCTCCAGGTTGACCTTGATCGGGCCCATGAAGGTGTAGCGCTGCTGCTTGGCGTAGTCGCGCACCATGCCGGCCAGCTCGTCGCCGAGCTGTCCGGAGTAGGGGCTGAGCCGCTCGAAGTCGGGCGTGCTCAGTTCCACGATGAAGTCGTTGGGCACGACCGTGCGGTCGCGGTTCCAGATCGTGGCGTTGTTGTCGCACTCGCGCTGGAGCGCGCCGGCGATCTCCACCGGCTGGACCTCGGACTTGAACACCTTGGCGAAGGTGCCGTTGACCAGACCTTCGAGACGCTGCTCGAACTTCTTCAGGACTCCCACGGGGCACCTCCTCCGTCGCTGCCGTACTGCTTGCCGTGCTCGGTACCGCCGCTCGGCCCGTACCGCTTACTGATCGTATCTACGCGTCCGGCAATCAGCCGGTTCCCCCAGCCGCCCCCTTCGAACTCCTTGAGGCAAGGATCGTAGAGGCGGCTCAGCTCCAGTGTCCCGCACCCGGCGGGGAGCCTGGTCCCCCTGTGGATAAGACCGGCCGGACCGGTACGAGGTTGATACCTGAACTACGAGGTTCATACCCGGACAGGGCGTCTTCGTGCGCGGAGGCCGGGCCGGGTGAGGGGTGAGTTCGGTGCGGGTGTGCGGGAGACGGGCGTCCGGTGGGACCGGCGGGGCGGCTCGTGCCGGGCGGGACGGCCGGGGCGGCGGGGGACGCCTGTGACGTCCGGCAAGGGACAGGTGCGCTGGTGGGGGTGGTGGAGGGGGCCGTGGAAAGGGATGTGAATCCACCCCGGACGGCGTGCTAATGTTCTCGATGTCGGAAGGGGCCAGCCCGAAAGGGCCGGAAACGGAAGACACACCCAATGCGCGGGTGGCGGAATAGGCAGACGCGCTGGATTCAGGTTCCAGTGCCCGAAAGGGCGTGGGGGTTCAACTCCCCCCTCGCGCACCATCCAATGGGCGGCATCGTGAAAACGGTGCCGCCCATTGTCGTGTCCGGGGCCGGTGATGACGCCGCATCGGGTCGCCCCGAGGTGCTGCGGCTCACGTCCACCCGCTCCGGGTGGCGCCTCGCGGGGGTGCCACCGGGCAGGGCTTCTGTGAGTAACGTCTCAGCTCGGCGGGCGTTTTCTTCGGCTCGCCCTCAGGGGAGCTTCTCCTCCGGTTCGCGGAGCGTTTCCTCCAGCCATGCCCGTTCCGCCCGTTGGGCCGCGCGGGCCATGATCAGCATTCCCCGGCGGTAGGGGTCCTCCTCGTCCTTGATCCGTACCGGCTGTCCGGAGCGGGTGAAGAAGCCGGCCGGTGCGGTCAGGAAGTCGAGCCGGCGGCGCAGGACGGCGGCCCGCCGGGCGGGGTCGGGGACCTGGCCGAGGAAGGCGAGCAGGGTGAAGAAGGCGCCGCCGTCCGTGATCTCGCTCTCCTTCGGCTCGGTCAGCCTGCGCAGCAGCTCGGCCCGGCCGGAGGGCGTGATCCGCAGCACCTGCCGGGTGGGCGCGCTCTCTCCCGGCTCGGCCCGGCGTTCGACGTGCCCGGCCTGGCGGAGGCGGTTGACGGCCGGGTAGAGCGCGCCGTCGCTGACCGGGCGGTTGTGGCCGATCAGATCGGAGATGCGGCGGCGCAACTCGTAGGCGTGCAGCGGGCGTTCCGCCAGGAAGCCGAGGATCGAGAGAGTCAGCACGGGAGTCCTTCGCGGGAGGTTCGGGCGCCTCTCAGTGTGGGCTACCTCTATTCGAGTGTCACTAATCGAGGTAGTCTCCTGGACGCCCGGGGCCAACTGGGCCGATTTCCATCGGGGTTGGGGGAGTTCTGGTGCGCTTCGGGGGATCGGGGCCGGTCGCCGTGCGCGGCGGCGGTACGGCGGTGGGGCCCGGCGGGGCGGCGGTGGGGTCCGGCGGGGCGGACGCGCTCGGGCCGGCGGAGGCCCGGCGGGCGCTGCTCGGGCTGGGGCTTCCGGTCTACTGCGAGTTGCTGTCCGGCGTGGTCGTGGGGGTCGTGGACACCCTCTGGGTGGCGCGGCTTGGCCGGGCGGCGGTCGGCGCGGTGGCCGCGGCCGGGACGCTGGAGAACCTGCTGCTCGGGGTGATCCTCATGGCCGGCACCGGCGTCACCATGGTGCTCGCGGACGTGGTCGGGGCCCGCAGGACGGCCGAAATCCCCTTTGTGATCAAGGCGGGCGCCGTGCTGTGGCTGGTCGTCACGGGCGTGGTCGCCGGGGGCGGGTTCGTCTTCCGCGGCGAGGTGGCGGGGCTGCTCGTGGGCGGCGGCGCGGGTGAAGTGCGGCACCTGGTGGCCGAGTTCCTCGGCATCTCGCTGCCGGGGCTCGCCGTCTTCTTCGCGCAGAACGTCGTGGACGGGATCTTCAAGGGGCTCGGGGACACCAGGACGCCGATGCGGAGCGCGCTCGTCGCCAACGGGTGCGTGCTGCTCCTGGACCCGTTGCTGATCTACGGGGTGGGGGTGCTGCCCGCGCTGGGGGTGCGGGGGGCCGCGCTGGGGACGGTGCTCGGGCGGGCGGTCGCTCTCGGGGTGAGCCTGGTGCTGCTGTGGCGCGGGCGGGGTGGGGTGCTGGGGGCGGGGCCGGGGGCTGAGGTGGGGGCCGGGTCCGGTGCGGGTGCGGCTGAGGCTGCGGGCGTGGCCGCAGGCATGGGGCTCGGCTGGGTCGTGGCGCTGCGGCGCGTTCTGGGCGTCGGGCTGCCCGCGTCCGGGGACTTCGTGCTGCGCATGGGCATCGGCGCGGCCCTGCTGGGCATGGTCGCGCGGTTCGGCGAGGACCCGCTCGCCGCCTACGGCATCGGCACCAAGGTGATCCTCTTCGTCACCATGGCGTTCTACGCCCTGCGCCAGGCGGGCGGCATCCTCACGGCCCGGGCGCGGGGCGCGGGGCAGCCGGCCGACCGGGTGATCGGGGTGCAGAGCGGGCTGCTCGCCGTACTGGTGGGCGCGGGTGCGGGCCTGGTGCTCGCGCTCTGCGGGCGCGTGGTCATGGGGTTCTTCACGAGCGCGGACGGGGTTGTCGACGCCGGTTCCGTGCTGCTGTGGTTCCTGCTGCCGTATCTGGTGGCGCTCGCCGGGGTCGTCGGGCCGGGCGGGGTGTTCATGGGCGGCGGGCGTGCCCGTGCGCTGCTGGGGGTGACGGCGGCCGGCGCGTGTGTGCAGCTCCCGCTGGCTCACTGGCTGAGTTCGGTGGACGGGCTGGGGGTGCGGGGCGTGTGGCTGTCGATGAGCCTCGGTACGGGGGTGCAGTGGGCGATGACGGTGGTGATGTTCCGGCGGTGGGTGCGGCCGCGGGGTGGCTCGGCCGGGGCGGGAGGGGCGCGTGACGAGGTGGTGTGACGGGGTGGCGTGACGTGAAGTCCGTTGGCGGGGCGGTGGGTTCGTTCCGGTCGGGGCCGGTCCGTGTCCACAACCGATGAGTTGTCCACAGGGTCTGACGTGATCCCGCCGCCGCATGTACGGTCTGCACGAGTTGATGTTCGAAGCGCTCGTGCGGGGCGCCGGATCGGTGTGCGGGGGAGGCGGTCGGGGTGACCGGAGCGGGTGCGGACGTGATGTCCGGGCCGGAGAGCGGGGAGACCGTGGCCCGGCTGCCCCGGATACGCGGGTTCGCCCAGTGGCCGCCGAGCGGTTCGGCCAAGGCCGGGGGCAAGGCGCTGCGGGAGCGGGTGCCGCGCGAGGCCCACCGGACGCTGGAGGTGGACGCCGCGCGGCCGGACGCCGTCGACGCCGTGGCGGAGTCCAACGCCGGCCGGATCGCCGAGCTGACCCCGATCCGGGTGGGCCGGATGGCCGCCACGCCGTTCGCCTTCCTGCGCGGCTCGGCCGGGCTCATGGCGTACGACCTGGCGCGCACCCCCGTGACCGGGATCGGCGCCCAGATATGCGGCGACGCGCACGCGGCCAACTTCGGCCTCTACGGCGACGCCAGGGGCGGCCTGGTCATCGACCTCAACGACTTCGACGAGACGGTGCACGGCCCCTGGGAGTGGGACCTGAAGCGGCTCGCCACCTCGCTGGTGCTGGCCGGGCGCGAGGCCGGTGCCGACGAGGACACCTGCCGTGCCGCCGCCCGGGACGCCGTCGGTGCCTACCGGCGCACCCTGCGGCTGCTGGCCAGGCTGCCCGCGCTGGACGCCTGGAACGCCATCGCGGACGAGGAGCTGGTCTCCCACACCGACGCCCACGACCTGCTCGGCACCCTGGAGCGGGTCGCGGAGAAGGCGCGGGCCAACACCAGCGGCCGGTTCGCCGCCAAGTCGACCGAGGAGACACCGGAGGGCGGCCGCCGCTTCGTGGACGCTCCCCCGGTGCTGCGCCGCGTCCCGGACGCCGAGGCCGCCGCCGTGGCCGGCTCCCTGGAGCCCTATCTGGCGACGCTCTCGGAGGACCGGCTCCCGCTGCTGGCCCGGCACGCCGTGCACGACGTGGCCTTCCGCGTGGTCGGCACGGGCAGCGTGGGCACCCGCTCCTACGTCGTCCTGCTCCTCGACCACCGCGGCGAGCCGCTCGTCCTCCAGGTCAAGGAGGCCCGCCCCTCCGCGCTGCTCCCGCACCTGCCGGAGGCCGGTTTCCCGGTGGCGGCGGTGGAGCACGAGGGACGGCGCGTGGTGCTCGGCCAGAAGCGGATGCAGGTCGTCAGCGACAACCTGCTGGGCTGGACGACGGTCGACGGACGCCCCTTCCAGGTACGGCAGTTCCGCAACCGCAAGGGCAGCGTCGACCCGGCCGCGCTCGCCGCCGACCAGCTCGACGACTACGGCCGCATGACCGGCGCCCTGCTGGCCCGCGCCCACTCCCACAGCGCGGACCCGCGGGTGATCGCCGGGTACTGCGGCAAGAACGAGGAGCTGGACGACGCCGTCGCCGCCTTCTCCGTCGCCTACGCCGACCTCACCGAGGCCGACCACGCGCGGCTGCTGGCCGCGGTGCGGTCCGGGCGGATCGCGGCCGAAGCGGGAGTGTGATCGCCGATGCCGGGCAGCCGGGGGCCGGGGTGATGACGTGAAGTACGTCGAACTGAGCGGAGGCGCGGGCGAGGAGCCGGTGTCCGCCGACCCGCGGCCCTATCTGGCCAGGCTGCCGGGCATCGCGGCGGGCCTGCCGCCCGGTGCCCGCGCGTTCGCGACCGACCCGGCGCACTACGACCCGGGGGACCGACGCTGTGTCAGCGACCTCCTGCCCGCCCGGGTGCGCCGCACCGGCGACGGCGATGTGGAGATCCGCTTCCGGCACAACTGCTTCCGCCACGACGAGGACCTGGTCGTCCGCTACAAGGGCGTCTCCCGGTTCCAGTCGGACGTCCTCGGCGTCTGCGACCCGGCCTCCCTCGGCGACGTGATCCTCGACGAGATCCTGCCGCGCCCCGGCGGCTGCACCCATGAACTGGCCTGCCGCCCCGGCACTCTGGTCGTCGCCTGCCAGGACCTGGAGGCCGAGTGGGTGCCCGCGGCCTGCCCGGAGGGCTGAGGGCGGGTGCGCGCGGGCGACGGGCCGGGTGGCTCGTACGGGTGGCTGGTACGGGTGGTCGGGTGCGTGCGGGAGACCGGGCGAGTCGGTCGGTGCGGGTGGCCGGGTGCGGGCGTCGGGGGTGTGCCGGAGCGGCCGTGGCCTAGGCTGGTCGGGTGACGACCCCGGAAGCTGAGCAGTCCAAGGCATCGCGGCCCGAGGAACGGCTGGAAAAGGCCGTGCGCGCCGCCGAACAGGCGTTGATCGAGTACGAGATCGCCGTGGAGACCTTCCGCGTCGAGGTCGAGAACTTCGCCCGGCTGCACGAGCAGCGGCTCGGTCCTCTCTACGCCCGCATCGAGGAGCTGGACGCCCGCGTCGCCGAGGCGCGCGCCGCCCAGACGCAGGACCCCGAGGACATCCGCCGCGCCGAGGAGGCCCGCGCCGCCCTCCTGCAGATCCCGGGCGTCGAGGAGCTGATGCACGGCTGGATGGACAGCAACGGCCTGTTCCCCGAGGCCGCGGCCATGCTCACCGACCAGGCCGTCCGGCCGCCCGAGCGGGTCCGCCCCAGCGAGGAGGCCCGCAAGCTCTACCGCGAGCTGGCCCGCAAGGCCCACCCGGACCTCGCGCAGGAGGAGAACGAGCGCAAGCGGCGCGAGGAGTTCATCACCCGCGTCAACGCCGCCTACGCCCGTGGCGACGAGAAGCTGCTCCAGGAGCTGGCCGCGGAGTGGGCGGCGGGCCCGGTGCAGCCCGAGCGGCAGCCCAGCCCGGCCGACGAGCTGTACGCCCGCCTGGAGTGGCTCAGCCAGCGCAAGGAGCTGCTCACCCTGGTCGCCCGCGAACTGGAGGACGGCGCGATCGCCGGCATGCTGCGCCTGGCCCCGGACGACCCGGACAGCCTCCTTGCGGAGATCGCCGAGCGCCTCAAGAGCGACATCCACCAGCGCGAGAACGACCTCGCGGCCCTGCTGACCCAGGAATGAGCGCCCGCTCCGGCGCGGGAGTGCGCCGGAGCACGCTTCGGGTAGCGTCGGGGACATGAATTTCGGAGCTGGTGTGCCCACCGTCGCGGTCGCGGACCTCAAGGACGGCGACTTCCTGCTGGACGTCCGCGAGGACGACGAGTGGCGTGCGGGCCACGCCGAGGGCGCCCTGCACATCCCGATGAGCGACTTCGTGGCCCGCTACGGCGAGCTGACCGAGGCGGCCCCGCAGGACGGCCGCGTCCACGTCGTCTGCCGCTCCGGCGGCCGCTCGGCCCAGGTCACCATGTACCTGGTCCAGCAGGGCATCGACGCCGTGAACGTCGACGGCGGTATGCAGGTCTGGCAGGCCTCCGGGCGTCCCGTGGTGACCGACGACGGCAAGGACGGGTTCGTCGCCTAGCCGTCATCGTGGCGCCCTCCCCGCCGGTCTGAAGTCTCCGGCGGGCGAGAGCCGCTGCCGGCCGCGATCCCCGTCGGCGCGGAATCCCTATCGGTCGAAGTCCAGTTCCACCTTCTCCGTCAGCGGGTGGGACTGGCAGGCCAGCACATAGCCCGCCTCGGTCTCCTCCGGTTCCAGGGCGAAGTTGCGGTCCATGCGCACCTCGCCGGTCACCAGCAGGGCCCGGCAGGTGCCGCAGACGCCGCCCTTGCAGGCGTACGGCGCGTCCGAGCGGTTGCGCAGGACCGTGTCCAGCAGGGATTCCCCGTCCGCGACCGGCCAGGTTCCGGCGCGGCCGTCCAGGCGGGCGGTGACGGTGCTGTGCGCGGCCGCCGGCACGACCGCCGCCGGAGCCGGTCCCTCGTCCACGTGGAAGATCTCCTGGTGGATACGGGAGCGGTCCACGCCCAGCCCGCGCAGGGCCCGCTCGGCGCCCTCCACCAGGCCGTACGGGCCGCACAGGAACCAGCCCGCCACCGCGTCCACCGGAAGCAGCGCGGGGAGCAGCTGGGTGAGCCGGGTCCGGTCGAGGCGGCCGGAGGGCAGACCCGCCTGCTGCTCCTCCCGGGAGAGCACGGTGACCAGCTGGAACCGCTGCGGGTAGCGGTCCTTCAGGTCCGCGACCTCCTCCAGGAACATCGTCGAGGCCGCCGTGCGGTCGCTGCGTATCAGACAGAAGCGGGCCGAGGGCTCGCGGGCCAGCAGCGTGGCGGCGATGGACAGCACCGGGGTGATGCCGCTGCCGCCCACCACCGCCGCGAACAGACCCGGCGCCGGATCCAGCGTGAAGCGGCCGGCCGGGGTCATGACCTCCAGCACGTCACCGACGCCGATCTCCTTCAGCGCGTACGTCGAGAACGCACCGCCGTCGACCAGGCGCACCCCCACCCGCAGCGTGCCCGGGCCCTCGCCCGCCGGGTCGGGGGCCGGGGAGCAGATCGAGTAGGTGCGGCGGACGTCCACGCCGTCGGCGCGGCGGCGCAGCGTGAGGTGCTGACCGGCCGTGTGCCGGTACTCCTCGCGCAGCTCGGGCGGCACGGCGAAGGTCAGGGAGACCGAGTCGTCGGTGAGCCGCTCGACCCCGACCACCGGGAGCGGGTGGAAGCGCGCCATCACAACTCCTTGAAGTGGTCGAAGGGTTCACGGCAGGACAGACAGCGGCGCAGCGCCTTGCAGGCGGTGGAGGAGAACCTGCTGAGCAGCTCCGTCTCCGTGGAGTGGCAGTGCGGGCAGCGCACGGGATCGGCGGCGCCGGCCGTGTCCGTGCCGTGGTGGCCCCGCGTGCGCGTGGGGCCCAGGGAGAGCGCGACCGGGCCGGCGGCGCGGTGCGGGCGCGGGGGAGCTATGCCGGAGCTTTCGAGCTTGCGGCGGCCCTCGGCGGTGATGTCGTCGGTCGACCAGGCGGGGCTGAGGACCGTGCGGACCCTGACCTCGTGGACGCCGTGCTCGCGCAGCAGCCGCTCGATGTCGGCGCTCATCGCCTCGACGGCCGGGCAGCCGGTATAGGTGGGGGTCAGGTCGACCTCGACCGCGCCGGAGCCGCCGACGCGCACCGCGCGCACCACGCCCAGCTCGTGCAGCGTCAGCACCGGAAGCTCGGGGTCGGGCACCGAACCCGCCAGCTCCAGCAGCTCCGCCTCCAGGGCGGTGGCCGTCACCATGTCGCCCCCGGGTGGCTGCGGTGCAGGTGCTGCATCTCGGCGAGCATCCGGCCGAAGGACTCGGTGTGCAGGCCCTGACGCCCCGCGCCCGCCGACCAGGCGCCGGTGCGCGGCCCCTCGGGCACGGACAGGCCGGCGCGGGTGAGCACGTCCGTCACCGACTCCAGCCAGCGCCGGTCGAGTCCGGCCCAGTCGACGTCCAGACCCTCGACCGGCTGGAACATCTCCCCGGTGAACCGCCACAGCGCCTCGACGGCCTCGCGCATCCGCTCCCGGCTGACCTCCGTGCCGTCACCGAGGCGCAGGGTCCACAGCTCGGCGTGGTCGCGGTGGTAGTCGGTCTCCTTGACCGCCTTGGCGGCCAGCGGGGCGAACGGGCCATCCCCGGTGGCGAGTTCGGCGTAGAGCAGATGCTGATAGGTGGAGAAGTACAGCTGGCGGGCGATGGTGTGGGCGAAGTCGCCGTTGGGCTGTTCCGCCAGCTGCAGGTTGCGGAAGGCGCGTTCCTCGCGGAGGTAGGCCAGCTCGTCCTCGTCGCCCGCCATGGAGAGCAGGACGCGGGCCTGGCCGAGGAGGTCCAGGGCGATGTTGGCGAGCGCGACCTCCTCCTCCAGCACGGGGGCGTGTCCCGCCCACTCGCCGAGGCGGTGGGAGAGCACCAGGGCGTCGTCGCCGAGGGCGAGCGCGGCGGTCACGGGCACGGTGACGGTCACAGGTGCCGCACCCCCTCGGGGATCTCGTAGAAGGTCGGGTGGCGGTAGGGCTTGTCGGCGGAGGGCTCGAAGAACGGGTCCTTCTCGTCCGGGGAGGACGCGGTGATCGCGGTCGCCGGCACGACCCAGATCGAGACGCCCTCGCCGCGCCGGGTGTACAGATCGCGGGCGTTGCGCAGGGCCAGCTCCGAGTCCGGCGCGTGCAGGCTGCCGGCGTGGGTGTGGGAGAGGCCGCGGCGGGAGCGGACGAAGACCTCCCACAGGGGCCATTCGGTGTTCGTCATGCCTGCGTCGCTCCTGTCCCACCGGGGGTTCCGGTGTGCTTGGCCGCGTAGGCGGCGGCCGCCTCCCGCACCCAGGCGCCCTCGTCGTGGGCGCGCCTGCGCTGGGTGATCCGCTGTTCGTTGCACGGGCCGTTGCCCTTGAGGACCTGCTGGAACTCGGTCCAGTCGATCGCGCCGAAGTCGTAGTGCCCCCGCTCCTCGTTCCACCGCAGATCCGGGTCGGGGAGGGTGAGGCCGAGCGACTCGGCCTGGGGGACGCAGATGTCCACGAAGCGCTGGCGCAGTTCGTCGTTCGAATGGCGCTTGATCTTCCAGGCCATGGACTGCGCCGAGTGCGGTGAGTCGGCGTCGGGCGGGCCGAACATCATCAGCGAGGGCCACCACCAGCGGTCCACGGCGTCCTGGGCCATCGCGTGCTGCCCGTCGGTGCCCTTGCTCAGGGCGAGGAGCAGCTCGTACCCCTGGCGCTGGTGGAAGGACTCCTCCTTGCAGACGCGGATCATCGCGCGGGCGTACGGGCCGTAGGAGCAGCGGCACAGGGGGACCTGGTTGGTGATCGCGGCGCCGTCCACCAGCCAGCCGATCGCGCCCACGTCGGCCCAGGTCAGCGTGGGGTAGTTGAAGATCGAGGAGTACTTCTGGCGGCCGGTGTGCAGCTTGTCGAGCAGTTCGTCGCGGCTGGTGCCGAGGGTTTCGGCGGCGCTGTACAGATAGAGGCCGTGGCCCGCCTCGTCCTGCACCTTGGCCATGAGGATCGCCTTGCGGCGCAGGCTGGGCGCGCGGGTGATCCAGTTGGCCTCCGGCTGCATGCCGATGATCTCGGAGTGCGCGTGCTGGGCGATCTGCCGGACCAGCGTGGCCCGGTAGGCCTCCGGCATCCAGTCGCGCGGCTCGATGCGCTCGTCCGCCGCCACGGCCGTGTCGAAGGCGCGCTGCCGGTCCGCCGTGCCGTCGGCGGTGCCGGGTGCGCCGTCCGACGGTGGGCCGGCCGTGCGGTGCTCGGCTGCTGTGGCCATGCGGTCCCCCTGACCTCGGGCTCTGCCTTGGGAAGTGACCTCGGGTTCCGCCGGGACGGGTCCCGACCGATCGTTCGGTCCGTGTGCATCAATGGTGGGCCGGGCCGTCGTCGGGTGTCAACCGCTGTGGAAAACCTGCGCGGGTGTCTGTGGACAACGGGTCCGGCGGGGTCCCGGGCGGGGGCCCGGGGCCTGGGGAAGGGGAGGTGGGGGCGGTGGTGGAAGGCGCGGGGGCGCCCGTCGGCCGGGGTGGGCGCGGCCGGTCGCGGGCCGGAGGCAGGGTGCGCGGGCCGTACCCGGGGCTGCGCCCGGCGGGCGGGGCTGAGTACCGTTCCGTGCGGGCGCCGGGACGGGACGCCTGTGGACCATGGGGCGCCCGTGCCGGGGGCTCCGACGAAGCGGCGGAAGCGGGGGACGGGGCGGAATGGACGCGTACGACGAGGACTCGGGAGCCCCACGCGGGCCGGACGGGCCGTCCGGCCCGCCCGGGGCGCGTAGGGCGGGGGCCCCGGAGCCGGATGACGGGCCGGCCGGCGAGCGGGCGGACGGTCAGGTGGACGGCCGTCCGAGCAGGGACGATGAGACCGGGGCCGGCGAGGCCGCCGGTTCCGTGACCGCCCGATCCGAGGGTGCCGAGTCCCGGGCCGCGAGCGGCGGGGACGCTGTTTCCGGCGGCGCGCGTGGCGATGCCGCCCGCTCCAAGACGTCTCAGCCCGGGACCTCCCACTCCCAGATCTCCCACTCCGAGACCTCCCACTCCGAGACCTCTCACTCCGAGACCCCTCACCCCGACTCCCCCCACCCCCGCCCCGAGGGCCGCCACCACGCACCCCCCACCGACGCGCCCTCCGGCGTGGCCGCCCTCTCCCCCGCCTACCGCGTCGCCGCCGCCGTGGCGCTCGGCATCGTGGCGGTCGTCGTCTGTGTGCACCTCGGCATGGTGTTCCTGAGCCTCGCGCCCGCGAACACCGTGAGCAAGCAGCACGGGAAGGCCGTCGAGGCGTGGGTGTACCCGGAGTTCGAGCAGAACTGGAAGCTGTTCGCGCCGAACCCGTTGCAGCAGAACATCGCCGTACAGGCGCGCGCCGAGCTGCGGACCGAGGACGGCGGGGTGCGCACCACCGGCTGGATCGACCTGTCGGCCGAGGACGGCGACGCCATCGACCACAACCCGGTGCCGAGCCACACCCAGCAGAACGAGCTGCGCCGGGCCTGGGACTTCCTCGTCGCCACGCACAACGCGGACAGCCGCCCCGTGGGCACACGCGGCGCGCTCTCCGAGGCGTACGTGCGCCGCATCGTGGTGATGCGCCTGGGCCGGGAGGCGGACGTCAGGAACGAGGGTGTCGTCCAGCGCGTCCAGGTCCGCTCGGAGACCGTCAACGTGCCGCCGCCCCCATGGAGCGCCGAGCGGATCTCCACCCGGCCCGTCTACCGGGAGCTGCCCTGGTGGACCGTGCCGGCCGGCGACATCACCGGAGGTGTGCGGTGAACCGGCTCTCCCTGCTGCTCTCGCGCGGCGTCGCCCAGGTCACCGGCTCGGCCCTGGGCCCGTACCAGACCGCCGTCATCCGGATCGGGTTCGCGGCGACCTGGCTGCTCTTCCTGCTGCGCGAGTTCCCGTACCGCCGGGAGCTGTACGGTCCCGACAGCCCCTGGAGCTGGGAACTCGCCCATCGGCTGATCGGGGAGAACCACGCCTTCACGGCGCTGATGTGGTCCGGCAGCGGTGCCTGGTTCGAGGTCCTTTACGTGTGCGCGGTGCTGGCCAGTGCCGCGCTGCTGCTCGGCTGGCGCACCCGTACCGCCTCGGTGCTGTTCATGGTGGGCGTGCTGTCCCTGCAGAACCGCAGCGTCTTCGTGGGCGACGGCGGCGACAACGTGCTGCACCTGATGTCCCTCTACCTGGTGTTCACGCGCTGCGGACAGGTCTGGTCGCTCGACGCCCGGCGGGCCGCCCGCGCGGAGGCGGCACGCGCGCGTGACGGCCGCGTTCCCGCCGACCGGGTGGGCCCGGTGCTGTGGGCGGTGTCCGGCGCGGCACTCGTCGTCGTGGCGCTGACCAGCGGGTACGGGTCCGCGTGGCCGGTGCCGACGCTGCTGTGGACCACATGGGCGGGCCTCGGTCTGTGGTGGGCGGCGGGCCGCTGGGCCAGGTCGCCGCAGCCCCGGATGCTGCTCGACGTGATCGCGAACGTGCTGCACAACGGCGCGCTGCTCGTCATCATGGCGGAGGCGTGCCTGATCTACGCCACGGCCGGCTGGTACAAGATCCAGGGCTCGCGCTGGCAGGACGGCACCGCCGTCTACTACCCGCTCCACCTGGACTACTTCTCGCCCTGGCCGTCACTCGCCGGTCTGATGTCCGCGAGCGGCACGCTCATGATGCTCGTCGCCTACGGCACCGTCATGATGCAGGTCGCCTTCCCCTTCACCCTGTTCAACCGCAGGGTGAAGAACGTGCTCCTGGTGCTCATGATGTCGGAGCACGCCGCCATCGCCGTCGTCCTCGGACTGCCGTTCTTCTCGCTGGCGATGATCACGGCCGACGCGGTCTTCCTGCCCACGGCCTTCCTGCTGCTGGTCGGCGGGGGCGTGGCACGCGTGCGTGCCCGGCTGTTCGGGCGCGGCGGACGTCCCACGGTGCCCGGACCCCGCGCCCCGGAGGAGGACCCGGCGAGCCGCGTAGGGTTCACGGCATGACCGACCCCCTGATCCGCTGGCGCGAGCGCGCCGGGGACGCCGTGCTGCTCGACGGCTTCCACGCGCTCAAGCACGCGCTGCGCTTCGGCGCCGAGGTGCCGGTCGCCGTCACCACCGACCGGAAGGCGACCCTCGCCCTCGCCGACGAGCTGGCCGGCGACCTCGCGGACACGCTGGACGCGCTCCTCGTGGAGGTGTCCGCCACGGCGTACGCCGGGCTGGTGCCGCGCCCGCACCCGACGGGCGTGGCCGCGCTCGCCGTACGGCCCTCTCGCGAGGCCAATCTGCGGGCGCTGGCCCGCACGCCCAGGACCGCCCCCGTGGTGGTCCTGGACGAGCCGCGCAACCTCGGCAACGCCGGTGCCGTGATCCGGCTGGCCGCCGGGTTCGGGGCGACGGGCGTGGTCACCACGGGCACGCTGGACCCCTGGCACCCCACCGTGGTGCGCGGCGGGGCGGGGCTGCACTTCGCGACCGCCGTCGAGCGGCTCGGTGTGGACGAGCTGCCCGCCGGGCCGCTGTTCGCCCTCGATCCCGAGGGTGAGGACATCCGGGGGACGGTGCTGCCCGACGACGCCGTGCTGGCCTTCGGCTCGGAGCGCAGCGGGCTGTCGGCGGCGCTGCGCGCGCGTGCCGACCACCTGCTGGCGCTCCCGATGCGCCCCCAGGTCTCCAGCTACAACCTAGCCACCAGCGTGGCCATGACGCTGTACCACTGGAGCGCCTTCGGGGGCGCCGCGCCCATGGAGGCCTGAGCCTCCAGGCCGGAGCCGGGAGGCTCGGGACGGGAGTGTGCACGCCCGCCGGTCCGGCGACGCTCACGCCTGCCGGCGCACCTCCACCACCCGGAAGCGGTTCGCCACGTAGGCGCCGTCGGTCAGGGCCGCGTTCGCCGCCGGGTTGCCGCCCGAGCCGTGGAAGTCGGAGAAGGCGGCGGTCTGGTTCACGTACACCCCGCCGGTGAGGTTGAGGGACAGCTGCGCGGCCTCCTCCAGGCAGGCCTCCTCGACCGCCCGTGTCACCTCCGGGTCGGTGGAGTACGCGCCGACCGTCATCGCGCCGTGCTCGCGGACCGTGCGCCGCAGCAGCTCCACCGCGTCGGCGGCCGAGTCGACGGCGACGGCGAAGGAGACCGGGCCGAAGCACTCGCTCGTGTACGCGGCCTCGTCGTCCGGCTTGGCGGCGTCCAGCTTGACGATCACCGGGGTGCGCACGACCGCGTCCGGGAAGTCCGGGTTGGCGATCTCGCGGGAGGCGAGGGCGACCTCGCCCAGCTCGGCGGCCGCCTCCAGGCGGGCCTTCACGTCCGGGTTGACGATCGCGCCGAGCAGGGCGTTCGCGCGCGCGTCGTCGCCGAGCAGGCCGTCGACCGCGCGGGCGAGGTCGGCGGTCACCTCGTCGTAGGACTTGTGGCCCTGGTCGGTGCTGATGCCCTCGCGCGGGATCAGCAGGTTCTGCGGGGTGGTGCACATCTGGCCGCTGTACAGGGACAGCGAGAAGGCCAGGTTGGAGAGCATCCCCTGGTAGTCGTCGGTGGACTCGACGAGCACCGTGTTGACGCCGGCCTTCTCCGTGTAGACCTGCGCCTGGCGGGCGTGGGTCTCCAGCCAGTCGCCGAAGGCCGTCGAGCCGGTGTAGTCCACGATGCGGATCTCGGGGCGCGTCGCGAGGGTCTTGGCGATGCCCTCGCCGGGGCGCTCGGCGGCCAGCGCGACCAGGTTGGGGTCGAACCCGGCCTCGGCCAGCACCTCGCGGGCCACCTGGACGGTGAGCGCGAGCGGCAGCACCGCGCGCGGGTGCGGCTTGACCAGGACCGCGTTGCCGGTCGCCAGGGAGGCGAACAGGCCCGGGTAGCCGTTCCACGTCGGGAAGGTGTTGCAGCCGATGACCAGGCCGATGCCGCGCGGGACGGCCGTGAACGTCTTGGTCAGGTTCAGCGGGTCGCGCTTGCCCTGCGGCTTGGACCACTCGGCCGCCTGGGGGGTGCGGGTCTGCTCCGCGTACGCGTACGCCACCGCCTCCAGGCCGCGGTCCTGCGCGTGCGGGCCGCCCGCCTGGAAGGCCATCATGAACGCCTGTCCGCTGGTGTGCATGACGGCGTGCGCGAACTCGTGGGTGCGGTCGCTGATCCGCTTCACGATCTCCAGGCAGACCGCCGCGCGCGCCTCGGGACCCGCGTCCCGCCAGGCGGCCTGGCCGGCCTTCATGGCGGGCAGCAGCACGTCGAGGTCCGCGTGCGGGTAGGTCACGCCCAGTTCGATGCCGTACGGCGAGAGCTCGCCGCCCACCCAGTCGTCCGTGCCCGGCTGGTCCAGGTCGAGACGGGTGCCGAGGACGGCGTCGAAGGCGGCCTTGCCCGCGGCGGCGTCCAGGCTGCCGTGCTCGCCGTAGGCCTTGGGGTGCTCGGGGTGCGGGGACCAGTACGCGCGCGTGCGGATCGCTTCCAGGGCCTGGTCGAGTGTGGGCCGGTGCTTCGCGATCAGCTCGTGTGCGGTCAGTGGGGCGGCCATGCGGGACCAACTCCTCGTCTCGGGAACTCGTCGTCGAGCTCCGACCTGGGCGGAAACGGAGAAAGCGGCTGCTGCTGGGATGCGGGCCCGGTGCGCGCCCGGCGAAGGCGGTGGTGGGCCACGGGTGGTCAGAGCTAGAGTAACCGAACGATCGGTCGGGACAAGGGGGTCCGGCGCATCTGTGGACAACCCCGTGCGGGAGGATCGCGCACATGACAGCACTGGACCTCAGCAGCCCCGTGGCCGTGGTCGGCACCGGCACCATGGGCCAGGGCATCGCCCAGGTCGCGCTGGTCGCCGGCCGCCCCGTGCGGCTCTACGACGCCGTTCCCGGGCGTGCCCAGGAGGCCGCCGGGGCGATCCGCGCCCGGCTGGACCGGCTGGTGGCCAAGGACCGGCTCACCGCCGCAGACCGGGACGCGGCGAGCGCCCGTCTGACCGCCGCCGGGCCCGTCGAGGACCTGGCCGGCAGCGCGCTGGTGGTGGAGGCCGTCGTGGAGCGGCTCGACGTCAAACAGCGGCTCTTCGCCGAGCTGGAGGAGATCGTCGGCGACGACTGTCTGCTCGCCACCAACACCTCCTCCCTGTCGGTGACCGCCATCGGCGGCGCGCTGCGCAACCCCGGCCGCCTGGTGGGCCTGCACTTCTTCAACCCCGCGCCGCTGCTGCCCCTGGTCGAGGTCGTCTCCGGCTTCGCCACGGACGTCACGTCGGCCACGCGCGCGTACGAGACCGCCCGCGCCTGGGGAAAGACCCCGGTGGCCTGCGCGGACACCCCCGGTTTCATCGTCAACCGGATCGCCCGCCCCTTCTACGCCGAGGCGTTCGCGGTCTACGAGTCCCAGGGCGCCGACCCGGCGACCATCGACGCGGTGCTGCGCGAGAGCGGCGGCTTCCGGATGGGCGCCTTCGAGCTGACCGACCTCATCGGGCAGGACGTCAACGAGTCCGTCACCCATTCGGTGTGGCAGGCGTTCTTCCAGGACGTGCGCTTCACGCCCTCGCTCGCCCAGCGCAGGCTGGTCGAGTCCGGCAGGCTCGGCCGCAAGAGCGGCCACGGCTGGTACGACTACGCGGAGGGCGCCGAGCGCTCCGAGCCGCACACCGCCGAGAAGGAGCAGCCGCCCGCCCATGTCACCGTCGAGGGCGACCTCGGCCCGGCGGCTCCCCTGCTCGCGCTGATCCGCGAGGCGGGCATCCCGGTCCACGAGCAGGAGGAGGAGAACGGCTCCCTGCTCGTCCTGCCGAGCGGCGGACAGCTGATCCTCGCCGACGGCCAGACCTCCGTGGAGTTCCGCGACGTCGTCCACTTCGACCTCGCGCTCGACTACCGCGCGGCCACCCGTATCGCGCTCTCCGCCTCCCAGGACACCTCGCCGCGCACCCTCGCCGAGGCCGTCGGCCTCTTCCAGGCGCTCGGCAAGGACGTCAGCGTCATCGGGGACGTGCCCGGCATGATCGTCGCCCGTACGGTGGCCCGGATCGTCGACCTCGCGCACGACGCCGTCGCCAAGGGCGTCGCCACCGAGGAGGACATCGACACCGCCATGAAGCTCGGCGTCAACTACCCGCGCGGCCCCTTCGAGTGGAGCCGCGCGCTCGGCCGGGGCTGGGCCTACGACCTGCTCGACCAGCTGCACGCGTGCGACCCCTCCGGGCGGTACGCGCCGTCCCTCGCCCTCTACCGGCACTCCTACGCCACCGACAAGCGGGAGGGCACCTCATGACCACCGCCAAGCGCGACACGTACACCCCCGAGACCCTGCTCTCGGTGGCCGTGCGCGTCTTCAACGAGCGCGGCTACGACGGCACGTCCATGGAGCACCTCTCCCGGGCCGCCGGCATCTCCAAGTCCTCGATCTACCACCACGTCAGCGGCAAGGAGGAGCTGCTGCGCCGGGCGGTCTCGCGGGCGCTGGACGGCCTCTTCGCCATCCTCGACGAGGAACACGCGCGCGAGGGGCGCGCCGTCGGCCGGCTGGAGTACGTCGTACGGCGCATGGTCGAGGTGCTCATATCCGAGCTGCCCTATGTGACGCTGCTGCTGCGGGTGCGCGGAAACACCGAGGCCGAGCGGTGGGCGCTGGAGCGGCGCCGCGAGTTCGACCACCGGGTCGCGGACCTGCTGCGCGCGGCCGCCGAGGAGGGGGACGTGCGCGCGGACGTCGAGGTGCGCCTCGCGACCCGGCTCGTCTTCGGCATGATCAACTCCATCGTGGAGTGGTACCGGCCCGAGGCCCGCGGGGCGAACGGGCGCGAGGTGGCCGACGCGGTGGTACGGCTGGTGTTCGCGGGGCTGCGGGGAGACTGAGGTGCCCGGCCGGGGTGCCCGGCCGAGGGGCTCCCTCCCTCACGCCTCCGGCCCCACGTCCTCCTCCTCGAAGACCAGCAGCGTCCGCGTGCTCAGTACCTCCGGGATGGCCTGGAGCCGGGTGAGGACCAGCTCGCGCAGGGCCCGGTTGTCGGGGGTGTGCACCAGGAGGAGGACGTCGAAGTCGCCGCCGACCAGGGCGATGTGCGAGGCGCCGGGCAGCCGGCGCAGCTCCTCGCGGACCGTGCGCCAGGTGTTCTGGACGATGTTCAGCGTGATGTACGCCGACGTGCCGTGCCCGGCGCGCTCGTGGTCCACGCGGGCGCCGAAGCCCCGGATCACCCCGTCCTCGACCAGGCGGTTGATCCGCGCGTAGGCGTTGGCGCGGGAGACGTGGACGCGGTCGGCGACGGAACGTATCGAGGCGCGGCCGTCCGCCTGGAGGATCCGCAGGATGTCCTGATCTATGGCGTCCAGCGGACGCGGCGGGGGCAAGGCCGTTCCCGCCTCCGGCGCCTGGGCCATTTGTTCAGGTGTCATGTCCCCCCGCTTCATCGCCGTGGACGTCCTGCGTTCATTGCAGGCTGTGGAGAACCGTTTGTCCACAGCCTGGAGGGGCCAGTAGCCAAAATGCATCGGCGACCGAACAATCGGTAGGTGAGACGGGTCACAGCCGACCCGCCTCCCGTAGCCACTCCCACGAGGAGGTGCCGTCATGACGGTCATGGAGCAGCGGGGCGCTTACCGGCCATCGCCGCCGCCCGCCTGGCAGCCCCGCATGGACCCCGCGCCGCTGCTGCCCGACGCCGAGCCCTATCGCGTCCTCGGCACCGGGGCCGCCGCCAAGGCCGACCCGGACCTGCTGCTCCGGCTCTACGCCCAGCTGGTGCGCGGCCGCCGCTACAACACGCAGGCCACCGCGCTGACCAAGCAGGGCCGCCTGGCCGTCTACCCCTCCAGCACCGGCCAGGAGGCGTGCGAGGTCGCCGCCGCGCTGGCCCTGGAGGACCGCGACTGGCTCTTCCCCAGCTACCGCGACACCCTCGCCGTCGTCGCCCGGGGCGTGGACCCGGTGGAGACGCTGACCCTGCTGCGCGGCGACTGGCACAGCGGCTACGACCCGCACGCCCACCGCGTGGCCCCGCTCAGCACCCCGCTCGCCACCCAGTTGCCGCACGCGGTCGGTCTCGCGCACGCCGCCCGGCTCAAGGGGGACGACGTGGTCGCGCTCGCCATGGTCGGCGACGGCGGCACCAGCGAGGGCGACTTCCACGAGGCGCTGAACTTCGCCGCCGTCTGGCAGGCCCCGGTCGTCTTCCTGGTGCAGAACAACGGCTTCGCCATCTCCGTCCCGCTCGCCAAGCAGACCGCCGCCCCCTCCCTGGCCCACAAGGCCGTCGGGTACGGGATGCCGGGCCGCCTGGTGGACGGCAACGACGCGGCCGCCGTGCACGAGGTGCTCAGCGACGCCGTCCGGCACGCGCGTGCGGGCGGTGGACCCACCCTGGTCGAGGCGGTGACCTATCGCGTCGACGCGCACACCAACGCCGACGATGCCACCCGCTACCGGGGCGAGGCCGAGGTGGA
The DNA here is from genome assembly GCF_040703155.1 of Streptomyces sp. NPDC005435. Taxonomy (NCBI): domain Bacteria; kingdom Bacillati; phylum Actinomycetota; class Actinomycetes; order Kitasatosporales; family Streptomycetaceae; genus Streptomyces; species Streptomyces sp. NPDC005435. The sequence goes on along the minus strand of NZ_JBEXEQ010000001.1, from coordinate 375,376 downwards.
GGCATGGCGCGCCCACGACCCCGTCCGGCTGCTTGAGGGCGAGCTCACCGCGCGCGGTCTGCTCGACGAGGCCGCCATCGACGCCGTACGCCAGGACGCCGAGGCGATGGCCGCCGACCTGCGGGAACGCATGAACCAGGACGCCCCGCTCGACCCCATGGAACTCTTCGACCACGTGTACGCCGAACCCACCGCGCAACTGCGCGAGCAGCGCGAGATGCTGCGCGCCGAGCTGGAAGCCGAGCAGGACGGCCCGGAAGGCGGCCGTCGATGACCACTGTGGCCGTCAAGCCCGCCACCATGGCGCAGGCCCTCACGCGCGCGATGCGCGACGCGATGGCCGCCGATCCGAACGTGCACGTCATGGGCGAGGACGTGGGCACCCTCGGCGGTGTCTTCCGGGTCACCGACGGGCTCGCCAAGGAGTTCGGCGAGGAGCGCTGCACCGACACCCCGCTCGCCGAGGCCGGCATCCTCGGCACCGCCGTCGGCATGGCCATGTACGGCCTCAGGCCGGTGGTGGAGATGCAGTTCGACGCGTTCGCCTACCCGGCGTTCGAGCAGCTGATCAGCCATGTCTCGAAGATGCGCAACCGCACCCGGGGCCGGATGCCCCTGCCGATCACCGTGCGCGTGCCCTACGGCGGCGGCATCGGCGGCGTCGAGCACCACAGCGACTCCTCCGAGGCGTACTACATGGCCACCCCCGGCCTGCACGTCCTCACCCCGGCCACCGTCGCCGACGCCTACGGGGTGCTGCGCGAGGCCATCGCCTCCGACGACCCCGTGGTCTTCCTGGAGCCCAAGCGGCTGTACTGGTCGAAGGACGCCTGGAACCCCGAGCAGCCCGACGAGGTCGCGCCCATCGGCCGCGCGGTGGTCCGCCGCACCGGCCGCAGCGCCACCCTCGTCACCTACGGCCCCTCCCTCCCGGTCTGCATGGAGGCCGCGGAGGCCGCCGAGGCCGAGGGCTGGGACCTGGAGGTCGTGGACCTGCGCTCGCTGGTGCCCTTCGACGACGAGACGGTGTGCGCCTCCGTACGGCGCACCGGACGCGCGGTCGTCGTGCACGAGTCGACCGGGTTCGGTGGACCGGGCGGAGAGATCGCCGCGCGGATCACCGAGCGCTGCTTCCACCATCTGGAGGCACCGGTGCTGCGCGTCGCCGGGTTCGACCTCCCCTACCCGCCGCCGATGCTGGAGCGGCACCATCTGCCCGGCGTCGACCGCGTGCTGGACGCCGTGGCCCGGCTGCAGTGGGAGGCCGAGGGCTGATGGCACAGGTACTGGAGTTCAAGCTGCCCGACCTCGGCGAGGGACTGACCGAGGCGGAGATCGTGCGCTGGCTGGTGGACGTGGGCGACGTGGTCGCCGTGGACCAGCCGGTGGTCGAGGTCGAGACGGCCAAGGCGATGGTCGAGGTGCCCTGCCCCTACGGCGGCGTGGTCACCGCGCGCTTCGGCGAGGAGGGCACCGAACTGCCCGTCGGCGCGCCCCTGATCACCGTCGCCGTGGGCTCGGACGAGCCGGGCGGCGAGCCCGCCGAGGCCGCCGGCGAGGAGTCGGGCAACGTCCTGGTCGGCTACGGCACCCGGGCGTCCTCGGGGCGCCGCCGCAGGGTGCGGACGGGGCTCGGCGCGGGTATCGGCGCGGGCGCGGGGAACGTGCCCGCCGCGGACGGCGCGCCGGAGAGCCGGCCCCGCACGGGCGCGTCCCACACGGATGTGTCCCGCCCGGGCGCGTCCCGCACCGACGCGTCCCGCCCGGCCGCCGTCCCCACCGCATCGCACATGTCCGCGCCTCCCGCCCCGGACCGGACCACGTCCCGCACCCCGGCCCACGCGGACGCGGACGCGCCCCCCGCGCCCCCCACTCACCTTGACGGCCCCGTCGCCGTCATCTCCCCCCTCGTCCGCCGCATCGCCCGCGACAACGGCGTGGACCTGCGCACCCTGCACGGTTCGGGCCCGGACGGGCTGATCCTGCGCGCGGACGTGGAGGACGTGCTGCGGGCCAGGGCGGCGGCACCGGACCGCCCGACGGCGGCTCAGGACACCACCACCGCACGCACCGACACCGCACCCACCGCCACCCCCACCCCCACTGCCCCGCCCACCCCGGCCGAGAGCCCCGCAGGGCACCGCATCCCGCTCAAGGGCGTACGCGGTGCCGTCGCCGACAAGCTCGCGCGCAGCCGCCGGGAGATCCCCGACGCGACCTGCTGGGTGGACGCCGACGCCACCGAGCTGATGCGCGCGCGGGCCGCCATGAACGCGGCCGGGGGACCGAAGATCTCCCTGCTGGCGCTGCTCGCCCGCATCTGCACGGCCGCGCTCGCCCGCCACCCCGAGCTGAACTCGTACGTGGACACCGAGGCGCGCGAGATCGTCCAGCTCGACCAGGTGCACCTCGGGTTCGCCGCGCAGACCCCGCGCGGACTGGTCGTGCCGGTCGTCCGGGACGCCCACGCGCGCGACGCCGAGGGGCTGACCGGCGAGTTCGCCCGGCTCACCGAGCTGGCCCGGGAGGGGAGGCTCACCCCGGCCGACCTCACCGGCGGCACCTTCACGCTGAACAACTACGGCGTCTTCGGGGTCGACGGCTCCACCCCGATCGTCAACCACCCGGAGGCGGCCATGCTCGGCGTCGGCCGGATCGTCCCCAAGCCGTGGGTGCACGAGGGCGAGCTGGCCGTGCGCCAGGTCGTCCAGCTCTCGCTCACCTTCGACCACCGGGTGTGCGACGGCGGCACGGCGGGCGGCTTCCTGCGGTACGTGGCGGACTGCGTCGAACAGCCGGCGGTGCTCCTGCGCACCCTGTGAACCCGGCGGGCCCGCGCACCCTCCGAGCCGGACGGGACATACTCGGAGGGTGACCGACAACGCCCCCGCCGACCCGAGTCCCGCCCCGTCCCCGGCCCCGGCGGCCCCCGGGACCGACACGCCGTACGACGCCGTCGTGCTGGCCGGGGGTGCCGCGCGGCGGCTCGGCGGTGCCGACAAGCCGGGCGTACGGGTCGGCGGCCGTCCGCTGCTCGACCGGGTCCTCGCGGCCTGCGCCGGGGCGGCCGGGACCGTCGTCGTGGCCGACCCGCGCCCCACCGCGCGGCCGGTGCGCTGGGCGCGCGAGGAGCCGCCCGGCGGCGGACCGGTCGCCGCCCTGGACGCCGGACTGCGGCGCACGGACGCCGAGTTCGCGGTGGTCCTCTCCGCCGACCTGCCGTTCCTCGACGAGGCGACCGTGCTGCGGCTGCTGGCCGCGCTGCGGGAGAGCGGCGCCGACGCCGCGCTGCTCACCGACGCCGACGGCCGCGACCAGCCGCTCGTGGCCGCCTACCGCACCGCCGCCCTGCGCGGCGCGCTCGACGCCCTCGCCGCCGAACACGACGGCCTCACCGGGCTCCCGCTGCGCCGCCTGACCGCCGCGCTGCGGCTGACCCGCGTCCCGGACGCGCTCGCCTCCTTCGACTGCGACACCTGGGACGACATCTCCCGCGCCAGGGCGCGCATCAGGGAGCATGGGCACGTGCTGAACGAATGGATCACCGCAGTCAAGAACGAGCTCGGCATCGACCTCGACGTGGACACCCGCGTCCTGCTCGACGTGGCCCGCGACGTGGCGCACGGCGTGGCCCGCCCCGCCGCCCCGCTCACCACCTTCCTCGTCGGCTACGCCGCCGCCCAGGGCAAGGGCGACGCCGAGGCCATCGCCGAGGCCGCCGGGAAGGTCGCCTCCCTCGCCCTGCGCTGGGAGGCCGAGCACAGCGACACCGCTCCGGACGCCGGATGACCGCCCCGCGAACCCGTGCCGGGGCGTCCGCCGGGGACGAACTCGACGACCTGGACGTGGAGGAGGCGCTGGCCCTCGTACGGCCCGTGCCGACGACGGCCGCGCACCCGTCCGCCCCCGCGCACGCCTCCACCCAGGCCATCCGGGCCACCCGGTCCGCCCCGGCCACCCCCTCCGCTCCCGAGGCCGGGCACCGGCACCACGGCGGACACGCCACCGCCACCCCCTGGTCCCGCGCCCGCGAGACCGCCGCCCGGGCCGGCCGCGCCACCACGCGCCGCGAGCCGGTCTCCGTGTCCCTCGCCGACGCCCTCGGCACGGTCCTGGCGGCTCCGCTGGACGCGCGCAGCGACCTGCCCTCCTTCGACACCTCCGCCATGGACGGCTGGGCGGTCGCCGGACCCGGCCCCTGGCAGGTACGGGAGTCCGGGGTGCTCGCCGGACACGCCCCGCAGGAGCCGCTCACCGACGGCGAGGCCGCGCCCATCGCGACCGGCGCCCGCATCCCGGCCGGGGTCACCGCCGTCCTGCGCAGCGAGCACGGCCGCACGGACGCCCAGGGCCGGCTGCACGCCACCCGGGAAATGAGCCATGGTCAGGACATCCGGCCGCGCGGTCAGGAGTGCCGCAGCGGTGACCAGTTGCTGCCGGCCGGCACCCTGGTCACCCCGCCCGTGCTCGGTCTCGCGGCGGCGGCCGGGTACGACACCCTCGCCGTCGTCCCGCGCCCGCGCGCCGAGATCCTCGTCCTCGGCGACGAACTGCTCACCGAGGGACTGCCGCACGACGGGCTGATCCGCGACGCGCTCGGCCCGATGCTCGCGCCCTGGCTGCGCGCGCTCGGCGCCGAGGTGACCGCCGTACGCCGGCTGGGCGACGACGCCAAGGCGCTGCGCAGGGCGATCACCTCCTCGCGCGCCGACCTGATCGTCACCACCGGCGGCACCGCGGCCGGCCCGGTCGACCAGGTGCACCCCACCCTCGCGGCCCTCGGCGCCGAACTCCTCGTGGACGGGGTCGCCGTACGCCCCGGCCACCCCATGCTGCTGGCCCGGATCAAGGACGGCCGGCATCTCGTCGGGCTGCCCGGCAACCCCCTCGCGGCGGTATCCGGCTTGGTCACGCTCGCCGAGCCGCTGCTGCGCGCCCTGGCGGCCCGCCCGGCCCCCGAGCCGTACGTACTGCCGCTGCGCGAGCCGGTGCGGGGGCACCCGCACGACACCCGGCTGGTTCCCGTGACGCTGCGCGGCGACCATGCCGCAGCGCTGCGCTACGACGGTCCGGCCATGCTGCGCGGGATCGCCGCCGCCGACGCGCTGGCCGTCGTACCGCCGGGCGGCTCCCCGCAGAGCGCGGGAGCGGAGCTGCTCGACCTGCCGTGGGCGGCGGGCGGAATCGGGGTGTGTTTCACGTGAAACTTCCGGGCCATGACGCCATAGCCCGCCAGACCGGCGACCATCTGGTGACGCATCGGATCAAGCTCCCCAGGAAAGAGGTGGAGCGTCCGATCCGCCAGGTGGCCAAACGGCTGGTCATGGCGCTGCTGGTGCTGGTCGCGACCGCCTTCGTCGTCTACGCCGACCGCGCGGGCTACCACGACAACTCCGACGGCCCGGTGGATCTGCTCGACGCGTTCTACTACGCGACGGTCACCCTCTCCACCACCGGCTACGGCGACATCACGCCGGTCAGCGACAGCGCCCGGCTCACCAACATCCTCGTCATCACGCCCCTGCGCGTGCTGTTCCTCATCATCCTGGTCGGCACCACGCTGGAAGTCCTCACCGAACGCACCCGTGAGGAATGGCGCCTGAACCGCTGGAGGTCCACCTTGCGCGACCACACCGTCGTCATCGGCTTCGGTACGAAGGGCCGTTCGGCGATCCAGACCGTGTGCGCGACCGGGCTGAAGAGCGAGCAGGTCGTCGTGGTCGACCCCAGCTCCAAGGCGATCGACGCGGCCACCGCCGAGGGCTACGCGGGCGTGGTCGGCGACGCCACCCGCAGCGACGTCCTGCGCCGCGCCGAGGTGCACAAGGCACGGCAGATCATCATCGCCCCGCAGCGCGACGACACCTCCGTCCTGGTCACCCTGACGGCCCGGCAGCTCAACCGGGGCGCCAAGATCGTGGCCGCCGTGCGCGAGGAGGAGAACGCCCCGCTGCTCAAGCAGTCCGGCGCCGACGCCGTGATCACCAGCTCCGCCGCCGCCGGCCGGCTGCTCGGGCTCTCGGTGCTCAGCCCCGCCGCCGGCATGGTGATGGAGGATCTGATCCAGCAGGGCAGCGGCATGGACATCGTGGAGCGCCCCGTGGTCCGCGCCGAGGCGGGCAAGACCCCGCGCGAGGCCGACGACCTGGTGGTGAGCGTCCTGCGCGGACACCGGGTGCTCGGCTACGACGACCCGGCCGTCGGCACCCTCCAGCTGACCGACCGTCTGATCACCATCGCCCGCGCCACCCCCACGACCCAGGTCGCCCCGCACCCGCGCCCGCTGCCCGGCGACTGAGCGGGTCCGGCTCCGGGCCGCCGGACCCGCGGAGTAGCGTCGTGGGCATGTATGCGATCACCATTCCCGAACCCGGCGGGCCCGAGAAGCTGGTGTGGGAGGAGGTGCCCGACCCCGTGCCCGGCGAGGGCGAGGTGCTGGTCGACGTGGTGGCCACCGCCGTCAACCGCGCCGACATCATGCAGCGGCAGGGCTTCTACGACCCGCCGCCCGGCGCGTCCCCCTACCCCGGCCTGGAGTGCTCCGGCCGGATCGCCGCCCTCGGCCCCGGCGTCTCCGGCTGGTCCGTCGGCGACGAGGTGTGCGCGCTGCTCTCGGGCGGCGGCTACGCCCAGAAGGTCGTCGTCCCGGCCGGGCAGCTGCTGCCCGTTCCCGCCGGGATCGGCCTCGACCGGGCGGCCGCGCTCCCCGAGGTGGTGTGCACCGTCTGGTCCAACGTCTTCATGATCTCCCACCTGCGTCCGGGCGAGCTGCTGCTCGTGCACGGCGGCTCCAGCGGCATCGGCACCATGGCGATCCAGCTGGCCAAGGCGATCGGTGCCCGGGTCGCGGTGACGGCCGGGTCCAAGGAGAAGCTGGACTTCTGCGCCGAGCTGGGCGCCGACATCCTGATCAACTACCGCGAGCAGGACTTCGTCGCCGAGATCGAGCGGGCCACCGACGGCGCGGGCGCCGACGTGATCCTCGACAACATGGGCGCGAAGTACCTCGACCGCAACGTCCGGGCGCTGGCGGTCAACGGACGCCTCGTCATCATCGGGATGCAGGGGGGCGTCAAGGCCGAGCTGAACATCGGCGCGCTGCTCATGAAGCGCGGCGCGATCAGCGCGACCTCGCTGCGCGCCCGGCCGCTGAGCGAGAAGGCCGCGATCGTGGCCGCCGTACGCGAGCACGTGTGGCCGCTGCTCGCCTCCGGAGTCGTACGCCCGGTCGTGGACCGCGAGCTGCCGATGCCCGAGGCGGCCGAGGCGCACCGGGTGGTGGAGGGCAGCGGTCACATCGGCAAGGTGCTGCTGGTCGCGCCCGAGTAGACGCGGGGCCCGCTCAGTCCCGCCGCACCCGCAGCCCCACGAACGCCAGCGCCAGGCCGAGACCGACCAGCATCAGGCCGCTGCCCAGCGGCAGGATGTTTGCCGGGGCGGCCGGGCTCTGACCCTGGTTCACGGCCGCGGGCGCGGAGGCCGGGGCGCTCGCCGGGGTGGAGGTGACCGGGACGGCCGGGGCGTCGGCGGTCTCCGGTTCCTCCGGATAGGCGACCCGGGTCGTGGCGGCCGCCGGGGCGCTCGCCGTGCCCTCCTCCTCGGCCGCGGGGCCGTCCGGCCGTCCTGGCCGCAGCCGCCCCTCACCGGCCAGGCTCCCGGCCCGCGACGGACCGGGCCGGCTGGCGGTGGGCGAGGCGGAACCGGACGCGCGGGTCCGCGCGGCGGGGGAGACGGTGACGGCACCCGGGGCGGACGGCGACGCGGAGGCGCCGGGCGGCGTGGGCGAGCCCGGCGGGGCGGAGGTGGCGCCGTACGCCGTCGCCGTACCGCCCGCGGGCGCGGCCGCCGCCGTGAGGACGAGCAGCAGCCGCACGAGGCGGAGCAGAAGTCGCAGCCTTGGAGTCACGTCGGTGACCTCCCGGAACCAGTTGCCGAGTCCGGCGGCGTGTCCGATGCCGTGACCGGCGGAAAACCGACGGAATCCAGCCTCACATCCGGCGCACGCGAGGGCATTTCGGAATGGGCCGACAGGTCTACGGCCGCTCCCGCACGGACTCGAACGCCGGGCCGGACGGGGAGATCGGCAGCGGGAGGGGGCGCGGCGGTGATGGGGTGGGGCCGTGCGAGACAATGACGGCATGGAGATGCCGAGGAACGAACGGTCGCCGGAGAATCCCCAGATCCTCGTCGTGGGCCAGGACGGCACGGCGCTCGGAGGCGGCGGGGACGAGGGCTCCCGCGAGATTCCCGTGACGGAGCAGGTCGAGCAGCCCGCGAAGGTCATGCGGATCGGCAGCATGATCAAGCAGCTCCTGGAGGAGGTGCGCGCGGCTCCTCTCGACGAGGCCAGCCGGGTGCGGCTCAAGGAGATCCACGCCAGCTCGGTCAAGGAGCTGGAGGACGGCCTCGCGCCGGAGCTGGTCGAGGAGCTGGAGCGGCTCTCGCTGCCCTTCACGGACGAGGTCGTCCCGAGCGACGCCGAGCTGCGGATCGCGCAGGCGCAGCTGGTGGGCTGGCTGGAGGGCCTCTTCCACGGCATCCAGACCACGCTGTTCGCCCAGCAGATGGCCGCGCGCGCCCAGCTGGAGCAGATGCGCCGCGCCCTGCCCCCGGGCATGGCCCCGGAGGGCGACGACGAGCACATGGGCGGCCGCTCGGGCGGCCCGTACCTGTAAGGGCCCGCCGAGACCTGGAACGACCCGTGAGAAGGGCCCGGCGGACATCCCCGCCGGGCCCTTCTCAGCGCACGGTCACAGGCTCAGCGCATGGTCACGGGCTCAGCGCACGGTCACGGGTTGCCCGTGGACACGTTGAGCTGGACCTCGACGTCCTTCGGGTCGACGTCGGTGCCGGGCTTGGGGAACTGCGCCGTCACCGCGCCCTGGCCGTAGGTGTTCTCGTCGACCAGGACCTCCTTCACCCGCCACCCTGCGGCGTGCAGGCACTCCTTGACGGACTTCACGTACTTGTAGCGGAAGTCCGGGAGCTGCACCTTGTCCGGGTCGTTGTACGACTCGGACGGCTCGGTGCACTCGGTCTTGTCGATCGTCTTGCTGGTGTCGGGCCCCCGGTAGCCGGCCGCGTGGGAGGGCGGTGCGGAGGCGGAGGAGCCGCCCTTCGCCTCGTTCTTCTTGTCGTCGTCGCGCTGGGAGAGGGCGAAGAGGAGACCCGCGACCGCGACGAGGGCCACGACGGCCGAGGCGATGACCACGGTCCGGTTCCCCCTGCCGGAGGAGGCGGGAGCCGAGGGACTCGTCGCGTACCCGGGCTGCCCGTAGCCGACCGGGGTGGTGGGGTAGCCGCCCTGCTGCGGATAGCCGTAGGAAGGGGCGCCGTACGGGTGCTGCGGGGCGAGGGGCTGGTACGGCTGCTGGACGGGGCCGGGCGGTGGCGCCTGGCGGGTCTGGTCCACCGGCGGGAACACCGTCGAGGCGACGCCCGCGCCGCTCTGCAGGGGACCGGAGCCCGGCACGATGCTCGGCGCCGCCTGCTGGAGCGAGGCCGCCACGCGCAGGCACTCCTCCCGCATGGCCTCGGCGGTCGGGAAGCGCTCGGCGGGGTTCTTCCGCAGCGCGCGGGCGATCAGCGCGTCCACCGCAGGGGGCAGCGCGCGGTTGATGGAGGAGGGCGCGACCGGCTCCTCCTGCACATGCGCGTACGCGATCGCCAGCGGGGAGTCCGCGTCGAACGGCAGGCGCCCGGTGACCAGCTGGAACAGCATGATGCCGACCGAGTAGAGGTCGGAGCGGGCGTCCACGCCCCGGCCGAGGGCCTGTTCGGGGGAGAGGTACTGGGGGGTGCCGACGACCATGCCCGTCTGCGTCATCGAGGTGACCCCGGACTGCATCGCCCGCGCGATGCCGAAGTCCATCACCTTGACCACGCCGCGCGGCGTCACCATCACGTTGCCGGGCTTGATGTCCCGGTGGACCAGCCCCTTCTCGTGGCTGATCTCCAGCGCCGCGAGCACGTCGGCGGCGATCCTGAGCGCCCGGTCGGCGGGCATCGCGCCCAACTGCCGTACGTCGTCCGCCAGGACGGAGCCGAGGGGGCGGCCCTCGACGTACTCCATGACGATGTACGGCATACCGTCCGCTTCGTCCTCGCCGGTGTCGAAGACGGAGACGATATTGGTGTGCGTGAGCTTGGCCACGGCCTGGGCCTCGCGGCGGAACCGCTCGCGGAAGGCCTGCTCGCGGCCGAGCTCGGTGTGCAGGGTCTTGACCGCGACCTGACGGTCGAGCACCGCGTCGTACGCCAGGTGCACGGAGGCCATGCCGCCCTCGCCGAGCAGGTCGCGCAGCTGGTAGCGGCCGCCGGCGAGCGCCCGCCCCGCGTACCGGCCCTGTGCGCCGTCCTCGCTCATCTCTCCGCGTCCCCCACTGGCCGGCCCGGGCCGCCGCGGAGCGAACGGGCCGTGTGCGGACCTGCCTTGATCGAATGTGTCATTCCCGGCCAAGTCTGCCCGAGGGCGGTGCCACGTCAAGCGCGGTGCCCGTTCCGTGACCGTACGCGAAGGAAGCGTCGCGGAAGCGTTACAGCAGGTGTACGGAGGCCGCACGGAATTTGCACGAGGGCGCGGGGTACAGGTTTCATGGCCGGTCCGTCTCGGGTCGGCCCCGGCCCCGGATCGGGACCGACGGCCACCGTGAAGGCTGTAGCGTGGCCGACGGAGACCGTAACAACACCGCGCGACATGCGGGCAGAAACGACGGCGAGGACCGATGGCACAGACGCACGGCGCCCAAGGCCCGTCCGACGACCCCGAGGTGGCCGCGGGCGGCATGGCGGACGCGCCGGAGGCGTGGGGCAACGGCGGACTCGTCGGCGACGGCCGCTACCGGCTGACGCACCGGCTCGGCCGGGGCGGCATGGCCGAGGTGTTCGCGGCCGAGGACATCCGTCTGGGCCGCACCGTCGCGGTCAAGCTGCTCCGTTCCGATCTTGCCGAGGACCCGGTGTCCAAGGCCCGCTTCACGCGCGAGGCTCAGTCGGTCGCCGGCCTCAACCACCACTCGATCGTCGCCGTGTACGACTCCGGCGAGGACGAGGTGAACGGCCACGCCGTGCCGTACATCGTGATGGAGCTGGTCGAGGGCCGCACCATTCGCGACCTGCTGATCGACGCCGAGGCGCCGGGCCCCGAGCAGGCCCTGATCATCGTCTCCGGGGTGCTCGACGCGCTCGCCTACTCGCACCAGCACGGCATCGTGCACCGTGACATCAAGCCGGCCAACGTCATCATCACCGACAACGGCGCGGTCAAGGTGATGGACTTCGGCATCGCCCGCGCCCTGCACGGCGCGCAGTCCACGATGACCCAGACCGGCATGGTGATGGGCACCCCCCAGTACCTCTCCCCGGAGCAGGCGCTCGGCAAGGCCGTCGACCACCGCTCCGACCTGTACGCGACCGGCTGCCTGCTCTACGAACTCCTCGCGCTGCGGCCCCCGTTCACCGGCGAGACCCCGCTCTCGGTGGTCTACCAGCACGTCCAGGACATGCCGGTGCCGCCCTCGCAGGTCGCCGACGGGGCCCCGCCGGAGCTGGACGGCCTGGTCATGCGCTCGCTCGCCAAGGAGCCGGACGACCGGTTCCAGACGGCCGAGGAGATGCGCGGCCTGATCCAGTACGGCCTGCAGATGCTGTACGACCAGGGCAGCCACTCCGGCACCTGGAACACCGGCCCGGTGGACGCGCCCGAGGCCCGGCACACCCCGCCCGGCGGCTTCGCGGGCACCACCGTGATGCCCCAGGCCGGCGGTTACGGCGGCGGCACCACGCAGATCCCGCAGCCGATACTGCCCGGCGGTTACGGCCGCGGCGACGACGGCGGCTTCGAGGGCAACGGCAACCACGGCAGCGGCCGCGGCAAGCTGTGGCTCCTCGCCGCGCTCGCGGTGATCGCGGTGGTGGCCGGAGTCGCGCTCGCGCTCAACAACTCGGGCGGCGGGGACGAGGGCAAGCCCGCCAAGCCGTCGCCGAGCCACTCCAAGACCCACCACAAGGACGACAAGGCCACCGAGACCCCCGACGACGACACCACCGACGCGCCCGAGCAGAACACGGGCACGCAGGGCGGCGGCTCGGGCGGCTACAGCGGCGGCTACCGGTCCCCGTCCTACTCCCAGACCGCGCCCACCACCGCGGACCCGACGGACGACCCCTCGGACACCACCGACGGCGGCTCGGACCAGGGCACCACCGGCGGGGACGACGGGGGCACGACCACCGGCAACGGCGGGGCGAGCCAGGGCGGCGGTACGACCGGCACCACCGACCAGGGCACGAGCGCCGGCAACGCCGGTGCCAGCCAGGGCAGCGGGGCGACCGGCAGCACCGACCAGGGCGCGAGCGCCGGCAGCGGCGGCGCCGCGCAGGGCACCACGACCGACGGCGGCGCGGGCGGCGAGACGACTTGAAGGCCACCGACCCCGGCCCCTCCGACGGCGTCGTGACGGGGCCGGGCCACCGGGGCCCGGCGCTCGCCTGCTGAAGCCCGCTCGGCTCGTGCGGGCCGCTCAGCTCGTGAAGGCGTCGCAGACCGCCTCGTACTCGCGGGTCCACCACACCACGAGGGCCGAGGCGGCCGGGAACTGGCAGTCGGCGCGGGTGTCGCCGCGCTCGTAGTGCCAGCGCAGCATCCAGAAGTCGTTCAGGCGCTCCCACCACACCCGGTGCACGGCCGCCGCCAGCTCCGAGGGCGTGGCGCGGGCCGCGCGCCGGTACGTGCGGGCGTACGCCCTGACCTTCGGCAGGTCCAGCGTGCCCGCGGGCCGCAGGAAGAAGATCGCGGCGGCGCGGACCGCCTCCTCCGCGCGCGGCTGCACGCCGAGCCGGTCCCAGTCGACGATGGCGGCCGGGGCGTCGTCGACGTAGAGCAGGTTGAACGGGTGGAAGTCGCCGTGCACCCAGCCCACCGGACCGCCGCGCGGCGGACGCCGTCCCGCGTGCTGCTCCAGCAGGTCACGGCGTTCCAGCAGGCGTCGGCGGGCCAGTTCGTCAAAGGCGTCGGCGGGGCGGTGGCGGCTGACGCGGCCGAGCAGGTCGTCGATGAGCGCGTAGGTGTCGGCCGGGTCGGCGCTCTCCACCGGGTGCGGGCTCGTGGCCGGGCGGGTGCGCCCCTTGGGCGGCATCACCCGCTCCAGACAGGCGTGCACGGCGCCGAGCAGTGCGCCCAGGCGCGCGCTCTGGGCGCGCGTGAGCTGGCCGCCGTGCCGGTGGCCGCCGTCGATCCAGGGGTGCAGCGCGTAGGCGTGCCCGCCGACCACGGCGACCGTACGGCCCCCGCGGTGGGTCAGCGGCTGGGCGACCGGCACCCCGACCGCGGCCAGGCGCTGGGTGGCCCGGTGCCGGCGCTCGATGGCGGCGGGGTCGGCGGTGTCCGGGTCGAAATGGTGCTTGAGGAAGTAGTGGCCCCGGGTGGTGCGCACCCGGTATCCCCGGTTGAGCAGTCCCTGGTCGACCGGTTCGCAGTCGAGGGCCGTACCGGCTTCGTAGAGACGTAACAAGGCGCCAAGTGGGGGCGCGTGGGGCACGAGGGGTGGTACACAAAGGCGCTGCACGCGGCAGATGCTAGGGCACGAAAAGCGGCCGTGAGCTGGGCCTTGTCACAGGCAGTCGCTGCCGATCGCATTCGGTCACACGATGTCGCGCCGTGAACTCCGGGGCGCTTTTCGCGCGGCTCCCGGGGAATTCCGGAAAAGCGCCCGGCAAACCCGCTCCGCACCGGCGCCGCACCCGCGTGACACCCGGTGCCGAACCCCTGTGACACCCGGTGCCACGCCCCGCGCCACGCCCGTGCGCACTCCTGCGCGGAGTCTTCCCGTGACCTGGGTGAGCGGGATAACGTGCCGTTGCTCCGGCCTCCTGCAAGGCTGTGACCAGGGAACTTCCGGACTCTGCCGATTTACTTGGAAATCCAAGCAAAATCGCAGGTCAGGCGGGGTTTCACAGAAATGTGGAGCACTGGGTAACGTAAATGTCGCAGGGCGCTCGCCGGGGCACCTGTCACGCCTGTTCCCGGCCGAGTGGCACCCACCCCGTGCCCGGTGGTCGTGAACAGGTGGCCGCTCCCCCGGCTCCGACCGAGCAAGGGGGACCTCAGGCTCACCGGCAACCCCGGGAGCCGGAACGACGGAGGAGCACACGTGACCGTGGACAGCAGTGCCGCGCGCAAGCCGCGACGCGGCGCCGCAGGCAAGACCGGGAAGACCGGCGGCAGCACCGGCACCACCGGCACCAGGCGCACCACCCGCACCGCCGCGAAGCAGAGCACCGAGCCCGAGCTGGTGCAGCTGCTGACGCCCGAGGGCGAGCGCGTGGCGAACGCCGAGTTCGACGCGTACGTCGACGGCATCACCCCCGAGGAGCTGCGCGGTCTCTACCACGACATGGTGCTCACCCGCCGCTTCGACGCCGAGGCCACCGCCCTGCAGCGCCAGGGCGAGCTGGGCCTGTGGGCCTCGCTGCTCGGCCAGGAGGCCGCCCAGATCGGCTCGGGCCGCGCCACCCGCGAGGACGACTACGTCTTCCCGACCTACCGCGAGCACGGCGTCGCCTGGTGCCGCGGGGTCGACCCGGCCAACCTGCTCGGCATGTTCCGCGGGGTGAACAACGGCGGCTGGGACCCCAACGGCAACAACTTCCACCTGTACACGATCGTCATCGGCTCCCAGACGCTGCACGCCACCGGCTACGCGATGGGCGTGGCCAAGGACGGCGCGGACTCGGCCGTGATCGCCTACTTCGGCGACGGCGCCTCCAGCCAGGGCGACGTGGCGGAATCGTTCACCTTCTCCGCGGTCTACAACGCCCCGGTCGTGTTCTTCTGCCAGAACAACCAGTGGGCGATCTCCGAGCCCACCGAGAAGCAGACCCGTGTGCCGCTCTACCAGCGCGCGCAGGGCTACGGCTTCCCCGGCGTCCGCGTCGACGGCAACGACGTGCTGGCCTGCCTCGCCGTGACCCGCTGGGCGCTGGAGCGCGCCCGCCAGGGCGAGGGCCCGACCCTGGTCGAGGCGTTCACCTACCGGATGGGCGCCCACACCACCTCCGACGACCCCACCCGCTACCGGGGCGACGAGGAGCGCCAGGCGTGGGAGGCGAAGGACCCGATCCTGCGCCTGCGCCGGTTCCTGGAGGCCGGAAACCACACGGACGAGGGATTCTTCGAGGAACTGGAGGCCGAGTCCGAGACGTTGGGCAAACGAGTGCGCGAAGCGGTCCGCGCCATGCCCGACCCGGACCGGTTCGCCATTTTCGAGAACGTGTACGCGGACGGGCACGCGCTCGTCGACGAGGAGCGCGCCCAGTTCGCCGCCTACCAGGCGTCGTTCGCGGACGTGGAAGGGGGCAACTGACATGGCCGAGAAGATGGCTCTGGCCAAGGCGATCAACGAGTCGCTGCGGCGCGCCCTGGACACGGACCCCAAGGTCCTGGTGATGGGTGAGGACGTCGGCAAGCTCGGCGGTGTGTTCCGGGTGACCGACGGTCTCCAGAAGGACTTCGGCGAGAGCCGCGTCATCGACACCCCGCTGGCCGAGTCCGGCATCGTCGGCACCGCGATCGGCCTGGCCCTGCGCGGCTACCGCCCGGTGGTGGAGATCCAGTTCGACGGCTTCGTCTTCCCCGCGTACGACCAGATCGTCACCCAGCTGGCGAAGATGCACGCGCGCTCGCTGGGCAAGGTCAAGATGCCCGTCGTCATCCGCATCCCCTACGGCGGCGGCATCGGCGCGGTCGAGCACCACTCCGAGTCCCCCGAGGCGCTGTTCGCGCACGTGGCCGGCCTGAAGATCGTCAGCCCGTCCAACTCCTCGGACGCCTACTGGATGATGCAGCAGGCCATCCAGAGCGACGACCCGGTGATCTACTTCGAGCCCAAGCGGCGCTACTGGGACAAGGGCGAGGTCGACTTCGAGGCGATCCCGGCCCCGCTGCACAAGGCCCGCGTGGTCCGCGAGGGCACCGACCTGACGCTGGCCGCCTACGGCCCCATGGTCAAGCTCTGCCAGGAGGTGGCCGACGCCGCCGCCGAGGAGGGCAAGTCCCTGGAGGTCCTGGACCTGCGCTCGGTCTCCCCGCTGGACTTCGACGCGATCCAGACCTCGGTGGAGAAGACCCGCCGTCTGGTGGTCGTCCACGAGGCGCCGGTGTTCTTCGGCTCCGGCGCGGAGATCGCCGCGCGCATCACCGAGCGCTGCTTCTACCACCTGGAGGCCCCGGTGCTCCGGGTCGGCGGCTACCACGCCCCGTACCCGCCGGCCCGCCTGGAGGAGGAGTACCTGCCGAGCCTGGACCGGGTGCTCGACGCCGTCGACCGCGCCCTGGCGTACTGAGGAAGGTTTCGTGACGACGATGACGGAAGCTTCCGTGCGCGAGTTCAAGATGCCGGACGTGGGCGAGGGGCTCACCGAGGCGGAGATTCTCAAGTGGTACGTGCAGGTGGGCGACAAGGTCACCGACGGCCAGGTGGTGTGCGAGGTCGAGACCGCCAAGGCGGCCGTCGAACTCCCCATCCCCTACGACGGGGTGGTGCGCGAGCTGCGCTTCCCCGAGGGGACGACGGTGGACGTGGGCACGTCGATCATCGCGGTGGACGTGTCGGGCGGTGAGGCGCCGCCGGTGGCCGCGGCGCCGGAGGCTGTCGCTCCGGTCGCCGAGGAGGCCGAGCCGCAGAAGCGTCAGCCGGTCCTCGTCGGGTACGGCGTGGCGGCGTCCTCCACCAAGCGGCGCCCGCGCAAGGGGCCCGAGGTGACGGTGCCGGCGGCCGCGCAGGCGGTGCAGGCCGAGCTGAACGGCCACGGTGCGGCGGCGCCCCCGCCTGCTCCCGCTCCCGTGCAGGAGCGCCCGCTGGCCAAGCCGCCGGTGCGCAAGCTGGCCAAGGACCTGGGCGTGGACCTCGCCACGGTGACGCCGTCCGGCCCGGACGGGATCATCACGCGCGAGGACGTGCACGCGGCGGTGGCACCGGCGGAGCCGGCGACCGAGGCGCCGGTGGCTCCCGCCGCGCCGGTGGCGCCCGTGACGCCTGTGGCGGCGTACGACACGTCGCGCGAGACCCGTATCCCGGTCAAGGGTGTCCGCAAGGCGACCGCGCAGGCGATGATCGGCTCGGCGTTCACGGCGCCGCACGTCACGGAGTTCGTGACGGTGGACGTGACGCGGACGATGAAGCTGGTCGAGGAACTCAAGCAGGACAAGGAGTTCGCCGGGCTGCGCGTCAACCCGCTGCTGCTGATCGCCAAGGCGATCCTGGTGGCGATCCGCCGCAACCCCGACATCAACGCGTCCTGGGACGAGGCCGCCCAGGAGATCGTGCTCAAGCACTACGTCAACCTGGGCATCGCCGCGGCCACTCCGCGCGGTCTGATCGTGCCGAACATCAAGGACGCCCACACCAAGACGCTTCCGCAGCTCTCCGCGGCGCTGGGCGACCTGGTGACGACGGCCCGCGAGGGCAAGACGTCCCCCGCGGCCATGCAGGGCGGCACCATCACCATCACCAACGTCGGCGTCTTCGGCGTCGACACCGGCACGCCCATCCTCAACCCGGGCGAATCCGCGATCCTCGCCGTCGGCGCGATCAAACTCCAGCCCTGGGTCCACAAGGGCAAGATCAAGCCCCGCCAGGTCACCACACTGGCCCTCTCCTTCGACCACCGCCTGGTCGACGGCGAACTCGGCTCCAAGTTCCTGGCAGACGTGGCAGCGATCCTGGAACAGCCGAAGCGGCTGATGACCTGGGCATAGTGTGCCCTTTTGACCTGCGGAAATGCCGAGAGCGTAACCTCCAGTTACGCTCTCGGCATTCTCTCAACCGCCCACTATGAGCGGCACGCTCAGACCGTATTGAGCACGTACACCGGCGCCCCGTTCTCCGCTCCTCCACGAGAGCGGATGCAGGCGTGCTTGTGGAGCAGGCGCAGGCATTCGTTGACTCGACGGACCGTCAACCCCGTGCGGGATGCGAGGGATTCGAGGGGCTCGCGGAGTTCTCCCTTTTCCACGAGGACCGGGGCGATGACGACGGCGACGGTCCAGACGTCTTCCGTCACGGACAGCCGTTCGCGCCAGTCGGCCAGGACGGAGGCGGTGGTGGTGGGGACGGCGGGGGCGGTGACGCGGGTGAGGGTCAGGCCGTCGAGCCGGTCCGCGATCCGGCCCATCGCGTCCGCGATGGCCTGCTGCGCCGTCAGCGTGGCGTGCTGCGTCGCGAGCATCTCCCTTTGCAGCGCCAGGGATTCACGCTGTGCGCCCGCCAACTCCGCGTCCAGCTGGAGGTTGTGCGCCTCCAGACGGACGATGGCTTCCGCGACCTGGTCCGGCATCGCGTAGGCGACGGGGGAGCCGGGGGCGGCCGGCTGTACCTCGGCCTCTTCGAGAGAGTACGAACCCTCCCGCTGTACGGTCTCGATCACTTCCGCGACCCACTCCTTGAAGGGGGCGCAGGCGGGTTTGGTGCAGGCGTTCACCAAGAGGATCAACCCTTGGAGGTCGATCAGATTCATGTCTCGGCGCCACTCTCTACCTGCGGGAACGCTGAGAGAGTGACCTCCAGTCACTCTCTCGATAATCTCTCGATGAGACTCGGGGACATGGTCGAGCAGAGCTTTGCGCGTGGTTGTGTAGCCCAGTTGCCGGCACACATCCACCGCCGGAAACCAGTGACTTCCGTCCGGCATCGTCAGCCTTCGTACGCGGGCTCCCGTCGCCGCGTACACGAAGTCGCTGATGTCGATGGCCTCGTGGGGTGCGGACGCGTCGGGGCGGTTGCTGGGTTCGTTCATGTGCGTCACCTCCGAGCCGGAACGTAGGGCGGAGGAAATCGCATATGCCAGTCGGGGGACGGGATGTTCACGATTGCGAGGGAAGGCGGCGTGATTCCCGGGTTTCGGCAAGTCGGGGCGTGCTAGAGGGAAGTGGCCGCACATGCCAGGGGCCCGTCGCGGCCGAGTCGGCTGCGGCGGGCCCCTCCCCCCGGTCTGTGGGTGGTTACTTGGCGAAGCCGTAGTTCAGGAGCTTCTTGGCGTCCGTCTCGCGCTGGGCGACGGAGGTCGAGGCGAGGACCGTGCCGATGACCGTCTTGCCGTTGCGGGTGGCGGCGAAAACCAGGCAGTACTTGGCCTCGGGGCCGGAGCCGGTCTTGACGCCGATGGTGCCGCTGTAGTTGCTGAGCAGCGTGTTGGTGTTCGTCCACGCCTTCATCGTGCGCGTGCTGCCGCCCTTGGTGATCGTCTTGGCCGTGTACGACTTGGTCTTGACGATCGTGCGGAACGTGGAGTTCTTCATCGCGCTGCTGGCGATCTTCGTCAGGTCGCGCGGCGTCGAGTAGTTGGAGCCCTTGCCGATGCCGTCGAAGGAATCGAAGTGGGTGTTCTTCAGGCCCAGGCTCTTCGCGGCGGAGTTCATCTTGCCGAGGAAGGAGCTGACGCGGGCGGCGTGGGTGCTGCCCGAGCCGTACTTGTCCGCGAGGACGTACGCCGCGTCGCAGCCCGACGGCAGCATCAGCCCGTACAGCAGCTGACGGACGGTGACCTTGTCGCCGACGATCAGGCCGGCCGAGGAGGCGTTGTTGGCGACGATGTAGTCGCTGGCGCCCTTCGGGATGGTGACCTTGGCGTCCAGGTTGAGGTTCGACTGCGCCAGCACGACCTTCGCAGTCATGATCTTGGTGGTGGAACCGGTGGAACGCCGGGTGTCCGCGGCCTTCGTGAACAGCGACGCGCCCGTGCCGTTGTTCATCACGAAGCCGCCCTTGGCCACGATCGAGGGCGCGGTGACGGCCTGCGCGGGGGCAGCGGTGAGGGCACCGGTGGTGAGCAGGGCACCGGTCGTCACGGCGACGGCGGCGGCCTTGCGGAGGCGGGAGCCCTTGATGCCGGTAATCAAAGCGAAAACCTCGATTGTCTTGAATGCCCTATAAAAAGCGGCCTCGTTGAGGTGGCGCAAGAGATGGGCCGCACGTGTGTGACACCCGTGGGGCGAGGATGGTTGCGGGGTTGCGGGAGGTTTTTTCGCGGACTTTCCGGAACGCCGCCTCCGGGTCCGCATGATGGACGGCACTGCCCGGCGCGCCCCTGTTGTATCTATCCTGTGGCCATGCAAACGGCCACCAGGCGGCCACCCGCCGCCGAACGCGTCTACGCCCACGTCAAGCAAGGCGTCCTCGACCGCAGTTACGAGGGCGGCACCCTCCTCACCGAGGGCGAACTGGCCGACGCCGTGGGCGTTTCGCGCACGCCCGTCCGTGAGGCGCTGCTGCGCCTGGAGGCCGAGGGGCTGCTGCGGCTGTACCCGAAGAAGGGCGCCCTGGTTCTGCCGGTCTCCGCGCAGGAGATCGCGGACGTGGTGGAGACCCGGCTGCTCGTCGAGGAACACGCCGCCCGCAAGGCCGTACCCGCGCCGCCCGCCCTGGTGGAGCGGCTGACCGGGCTGCTGGAGCGGCAGCGGGAGCAGGCCGCCGCCGGTGACTTCGCCGGCGCCGCCGTCACCGACCGCCGCTTCCACGCCGAGATCGTCCGCAGCGGGGGCAACGAGATCCTCTCCCGCCTCTACGACCAGCTGCGCGACCGGCAGTTGAGGATGGGCGTGGCCGTCATGCACTCCCACCCGGACCGCATCGCCAAGACGCTCGCCGAGCACGCGGAGATCCTGGACGCGCTGCGTTCCGGCGACGCCGAGGCGGCGGTCGAGGTCGTGCACCGGCACGTGGGGTGGTTCTCCCACCTGGCACGCGGGGAGGTGCGATGAGTACGCGGACGGACGCGGTGGGCCGGGTCCTGCCGGGTGACCCGCCGGGCGGCCGGCGCGCGGTCGCCGTGTGGTGCACGGGCGTCGCGGTCTACTTCGTCGCCGTCATCTTCCGCACCTCGCTCGGTGTCGCGGGCCTGGACGCGGCCGACCGTTTCCACGTCGGCGCCTCCGAGCTGTCGACGTTCTCGATCCTCCAGCTGCTGGTGTACGCGGGGATGCAGATACCCGTCGGCCTCCTGGTCGACCGGCTCGGCACCAAGAAGGTGCTGTGCATCGGCGCCGTCCTCTTCACCGCGGGGCAGCTCGGCTTCGCCTTCTCCCCCTCCTACGGCACGGCGCTCGCCTCCCGCGCGCTGCTCGGCTGCGGCGACGCGATGACGTTCATCAGCGTGCTGCGGCTCGGCACGCGGTGGTTCCCGGCGCGGCGCGGTCCGATGATCGCCCAGCTCGCGGCCCTTGCCGGCATGGCGGGCAACCTCGTCTCCACCCTGGTCCTTGCCCGGCTGCTGCACGGGCTCGGCTGGACCCCGGCGTTCGCGGGCAGCGCGCTCGCGGGTGGGGTCGTACTGGTGCTGACCCTGCTGTTCCTCAAGGACCACCCCGAGGGGCACGAGCCGGAGCCGGCCTCGCACCACGGTGCCGCGTACGTCCGCCGTCAGATCGCCGAGTCCTGGCGGGAGCCGGGCACCCGGCTCGGCATGTGGGTGCACTTCACCACCCAGTTCCCGGCGATGGTGTTCCTGCTGCTGTGGGGCCTGCCGTTCCTGGTCGAGGCGCAGGGGCTCAGCCGGGCGGTGGCCGGTGAACTCCTCACGCTGGTCGTGCTGTCCAACATGGTCGTCGGTCTCGTCTACGGCCAGATCGTCGCCCGGCACCACGCGGCCCGGCTGCCGCTGGCCCTCGGCACGGTCGCGGCGACCGCCCTGCTCTGGGCGCTCACGCTGGTCTGGCCCGGCGACCACGCGCCCATGGCGCTGCTCGTCGTCCTCTGTGTCGTCCTCGGCGCCTGCGGTCCCGCCTCGATGCTGGGCTTCGACTTCGCCCGCCCCGCCAACCCGCCCGAGCGCCAGGGCACCGCCTCCGGCATCACCAACATGGGCGGCTTCATCGCCTCCATGACGACCCTGTTCGCCATCGGCGTCCTCCTCGACGCCACCGGCGACGACTACGCCATCGCCTTCTCCGCCGTCTTCGTCCTCCAGGCCATCGGCATCACCCAGATCCTCCGCCTACGGCGCCGCGCGGCCCGCCGCGAGCGTGAGCGGCTGGTGGCGAGCCGGGTGGAAACGGTGCATGTGCCTGCGGCTTGAGGGGGCGGCTGCGCGGGCTTGAACGGGGTGCCGCGCTGGGGCGGAGCCGGCCGCGAGTACAGGTGTGTGATCGGGCGGGGCGGCGGGAGCGCCTGCCGGCCCGGCCACCTGACGTACCTCAGCCCTCGCCGGTGGCCGCCGGGCAGGCGAATCGGCCCCGGCGGGAGCGGTTGTCGGCCCCGTAGGCCGGCCACTGACGTACCTCGGCCCCCGCCGGTGACCGCCGCGCACGCGAATCAGCTCCGGCGGGAGCCGTTGTCGGTCCTGCGGTCCGGCCACTGACGTACCTCGACTTCGCCAGCGGCCGCCGCGCAGGCGAATCGGCCCCGGCGGGAGCGGTTGTCGGCCCCGTAGGCCGGCCACTGGCGTACTTCAACCCCCGCCGGTGACCGCCCAGTTGTCCAGCACCGCACCGCGTCAACGCCCCGCCGAACCGCCGGAGGCTACGGCGTCACCGAGAAGTTGCGCAGGATCGCCGACACCAGTGCCGGGTCTCCCTCCGTCTTCACCCGGTCCGCGGCCGATTCCGGGGTCACCCGGCCGCAGGCGAGTTTGAAGTACGTCTCCCAGTCGAGGGTGAAGGAGGCGGCGGGGCCGAGGGCGGGGGAGGTTTCCAGGGTGCCCCGGCCCTGGATGTCGACGCGGATGGTGCGGAGGAACTCGACGGGGCCGTGGACGTCGAAGACGACGGCCGAACTACGGGGCGCGTCCGCGTCCTTGGCGACGACCTTGGGGAGCGCGAGGAGCAGCGCGTCGCGGGTGACGAGCGCGCCCGGGGAGTCGAGGTTGCCGGGCCGGCCGAGGGCGGTGCGCAGGTCCTGCTCGTGCACCCAGACGTCGAACGCCCGCCGCCGCATGGCCTCTTCGAGGGTGATCTCCTTGCCGAACGGCCCGCGCACCAGCGTTCCCGGCTCGCGGGACTCGTTGCGCAGCTGGCGGTTGCGCCGGATGATCGTGTACTCCAGCTCGGAGGTCATCTCCGGCGCCGTGTGATGGCGGCGGACGTCGACCTGCA
The DNA here is from genome assembly GCF_040703155.1 of Streptomyces sp. NPDC005435. NCBI lineage: Bacteria > Bacillati > Actinomycetota > Actinomycetes > Kitasatosporales > Streptomycetaceae > Streptomyces > Streptomyces sp. NPDC005435. Next base: position 352,293 of record NZ_JBEXEQ010000001.1, on the reverse strand, counting down.
TCTCCATGTACCGCTGCTGCTCGTTGGTGACGTGGAAGAGGTCGCGGGGCAGCGCGTGGATCGGCCGGGGGTCGCCGAGCATCTCGCAGTCCAGGCCGATGACGTGCGAGACCACGTCCCGCACCGACCAGCCGGGGCAGGGCGTGCGCCGGTTCCACTCCCCCTCGACAAGCGGGTTGACCAGCTCGGATATCGCGTCGACGGAGTGGGTCCAGGCATCGGCGTAGGGCTGGAGGGTGGGATGCAGACTCACGGAACGGGAACCCCTCGGCGGTCGGTACACGGGCAGGATCGAACGGCTTGCCGGCGGTCGGCGGCTGCACTCGGCGGGTCTGGAACTCCCCGGGCTCTCGGCTTCACCCGAGCAGGCCAGACCCCCAAGTTACGCTGCTCCGATACCCCCCGGCAGTGCTTTCGTGTGACGATCGTAGGCCCGTGGGAACGACTCGAATGCCAGGACGGTGGTAGTGTGCGCGCCTCGCTGATCCAGATCGCCGTGGACGAGCGTGAATCGGTGGCCGACCGGCGGCAACGCGCGGTCGCACTGGTGCGCGAGCAGGCCGGAGCCGACCTCGTGGTCCTGCCCGAACTGTGGACCACCGGCGCCTTCGCCTACGAGGACTTCGGGACCGGGTCCGAGCCGCTGGAGGGCCCCACCCACGAGGCGATGGCCAAGGCCGCCGCCGAAGCGGGCGTGTGGCTGCACGCCGGGTCGATCCCGGAACGCGACCCCGACGGCACCCTCTACAACACCTCGCTCGTCTTCTCCCCCTCCGGCGACCTGGCCGCCGCCTACCGCAAGATCCACCGCTTCGGCTTCGACCAGGGCGAGGCCGTGCTGATGGGCGCGGGCAGCGAGCTGGTCACGGTCCGGCTGCCGGAGACCACCCTCGGCCTCGGCACCTGCTACGACCTCCGCTTCCCCGAGCTCTTCCGCGCCCTGACCGCCGCCGGTGCCGAGACCCTGGTGCTCCCGGCCGGCTGGCCCGAGCGGCGGCGCGCGCACTGGACGCTGCTCGCCCGGGCGCGGGCGGTCGAGAACCAGGCGTTCGTGCTCGCCTGTGGAACGGCCGGGACGCACGCCGGGGTTCCGCAGGCGGGTCACTCGATCGTGGTCGATCCGTGGGGCGAGGTGCTCGCGGAGGCGGGCTCGGGCGAGGAGGTCCTGACCGTCGAGTTCGACCCCGCGCAGGTGGCCGGGACCCGCGAGCAGTTCCCCGCCCTCAAGGACCGGGTGCTCGGCCTGGAGCCCCCGCGCCGCTGAAGCCCGCCCGCCCGAAGGCGCCGGCTACCCCTCCTCCCGCTCCTTCTCCGCCAGGTGGATCACACACACCGCCACCGCGATCAGCAGCGCCGGGTCCGCGTCGTCCCGTACGACGTCCACGCCGTAGGTCTCCCGTACCGTCAGCAGCCGGCGGGAGATCACGGCGAGGAGTTCGCCGTCGTACTCGATCGCGAACTCGCGGTCGAGGATCTTGCCGCTGACGTCGAGTTCGGTGCTGTCGGCCAGGCGGACGCGGTAGTGGTTGCGCAGCAGCGAGAGGTGCTTGCGCTTGACGGTGGCCAGGCCCTCGCCGTCCCGTTCGATCACCATGGTGTCGCGCAGGGCGAACATCTTCTTGTGGATGTCGATCAGCACCCGGCCCTCGGCGTCCTTCAGCTCGAAGGTGTCGCGCAGCCGGAGGGCCTTGCCGTCGACGAGGTAGACCTTGCGGCCCTGGTCGTCCTCGATCCAGTAGTCGTCACCGATGCCGAAAATGCGGTCGCGTACGAGGAATCTCATGAGGGACCGGTTCCCCGGCGGGGACCGTTCCTCACCGCCCCGCCCGTCCTCACCGGGGAACCGCCCGTCCTCACCGGGAACCGCCCGGCGGACCGAAGCGCCTGCGGTACTCCGACGGGCTCAGCCCCGTCTCCCGCCGCAGCCGGGCCCGCAGATTGGCCGCCGTACCGAGCCCGCTGCGCGCCGCCACCACGTCGAGGCGCAGCTCGCCGCGCTCGATGAGGCGGCAGGCCAGCGCCACCCGTTCGCCGGTGAGCCACGCCAGCGGGGTCGTCCCCAGCCGGGTACGGAAGCGGCGGTGCAGGGTGGCCGGGGAGAGGGCGGCGCGGGCGGCCAGGTCCGCCACCGTCAGCGGGTCGGCGAGGCGTTCCTGCGCCCAGGCCAGCAGCGGGCCGAGCGAGCCGTCGGGGATCTCGGGCAGCGGGCGCTCCACGAACTGCCGCTGGCCGCCGTCGCGGTGGGCGGCGAAGACCAGCCGGCGGGAGACGGCGTTGGCGATCTCGGCGCCGTGGTCGGTGCGCCAGATGTGCAGGCCGAGGTCGAGCGCGGCGGCGCTGCCGGAGGCGGTGAGCACGTCGCCGTCGTCCACGTAGAGCACGTCCGGCTCCAGCAGGACCTTCGGATGCAGGTCGCGGAAGGCGTCGGCCCAGCGCCAGTGGGTGGAGGCGCGGCGGCCGTCCAGCAGGCCGGCCTCGGCCAGCGCGAAGGTGCCGGTGCAGAAGCTGACCAGGCGGGTGCCGCGCGCGTGCGCGTCGCGGAGGGCGTCGAGGACGGCGGGGCGGCGCGGGACCACGTTGTCGGGGCGGCCCGGCACGATCAGGGTGTCCGCCTCCAGCGTCGCCTCCAGGCCCGGCACCCCGGCCATCGTGAAGAAGCCGTGGTTCATCCGCACCTCGGGGGCGGGCGCGCACAGCGTGACCTCGTAGAGCGGCCCCGGAAGCCCCAGCTCGGGGCGGGGCAGCCCGAACAGCTCGGTGGCGACGCCCACCTCGAAGGGGTTGGTGCCCTCGTCCACGAGCACGGCGACCCGATGAGGACGCACCGGCTGACAGGATTCTTGCGCCATGTGCGATTTCTAGCACTCGTGCGGCCTGGGCGCGCGCCCGCAGCATGGAGCCATGGCAACCAGTGAACCCCTGTCCCTGGAGACGGTCCTCGCCTCCTTCTCCGACCGATGGAGCCCGCGCATCGTCACGTCCGTCAACGACTACGACGTCCGGGTCGCCAAGGTCGAGGGCGAACACCTCTGGCACGCGCACGACGACACCGACGAGTTCTTCCTCGTGCTCTCCGGCGAGCTGCACATCGGCCTGCGCGAGCCCGCCGGCGAGCGCACGGTGAAGCTGCCGAAGGGCTCCGTCTTCACCGTCCCGCGCGGCATCGAGCACAAGCCGTACGCCCCCGTCCCCACCGAGATCCTGCTCCTCGAACCCACCGGCACCCTCACCGTCGGCGACCGGCACGAGGAGATCCCGGACCATGTGGACGCGACGACGGGCCATGCGCTGACCTGACCCGGTCCCGTACGGTCGGCTGTATGACAGCGGAGTCGACGGCACCGACGCCCCGGGTGCAGCTCGTCATCGGCATCGTCCGCCGGGGCGAGGAGGTCCTGCTCGTCCGGGAGAGCCTGGGCGCCCACGGCGAGCGGCACTGGTCGCTGCCCGGCGGCGGCGTCGAGGACGGCGAGCTGATGCACGAGGCGCTCAGGCGCGAGCTGCGCGAGGAGACCGGGCTGCTGGTGGGCGACCCGGTACGCACCGCGTTCCTGCTGCACATCGACTCCGAGAGCCACCCCTCCGCGCTGGCCGTCGCCTTCGAGCTCGACCGGTGGGAGGGGGAGGTCGCGCCGGAGGACAGCGACATCGAGCGGGCCGCCTTCTTCCCCGTGCGCGAGGCCCTGCGGCTGCTCGGCGGCCTGGACAGCGCCGTGCAGCGGGAGCCGGTCGTCGGCTACCTCAGCGGGAAGGTCCCGCCGGGCACCACCTGGATGTACCGCTACCGGGACGGCGAGGAGACCCTGCTCGCCCGCTGGTGACCGGCCCCGCCCCCCCCGTGACCGGGTACGCGCCCTCGTCACCGGCCGCGCGCCCAGTGTGACGTCGTACGGCGGTTACGGGGTGTTCGCACGCGAGTGGCACCCTTGACACATGACCGACTCCGCACCTCGTCGTACCCGCGTCCGCGCCCCCGAGCTGATCGGCAAGGGTGGCTGGCTGAACACGGGCGACCAGCAGTACACCCTCGCCGACCTGCGTGGACGCATCGTCGTCCTGGACTTCTGGACCTTCTGCTGCATCAACTGCCTGCACGTCCTGGACGAGCTGCGCGAGCTGGAGGAGCGGCACCGGGACACCGTGGTGATCATCGGTGTGCACTCGCCGAAGTTCGTGCACGAGGCCGAGCACCAGGCCGTGGTGGACGCGGTGGAGCGGTACGGCGTGGAGCACCCGGTCCTGGACGACCCGGAGCTGGCCACCTGGAAGCAGTACGCGGTGCGCGCCTGGCCGACGCTCGTGGTGATCGACCCCGAGGGGTACGTCGTCGCGCAGCACGCCGGCGAGGGGCACGCGCACGCGATCGAGAAGCTGGTGGAGGAGCTGGAGGCCGAGCACGAGGCCAAGGGCACCCTGCGCCGGGGCGACGGCCCGTACGTGGCGCCCGAGCCCGAGCCGACCGTGCTGCGCTTCCCCGGCAAGGCGCTGCTGCTGCCGTCCGGGAACTTCCTGGTCAGCGACACCACCCGGCACCAGCTGGTCGAGCTGGAGCCGGACGGCGAGTCCGTCGTGCGCCGCGTCGGCTCCGGCGACCGGGGCCTGGCGGACGGCCCCGCAGACCAGGCGGCCTTCAACGAGCCGCAGGGCCTCGCGCTCCTCGACGACGGCGCGGTGGTCGTCGCCGACACCGTGAACCACGCCCTGCGCCGCCTGGACCTCGCCACCGGCGAGGTGACCACCCTGGCGGGCACCGGCAAGCAGTGGATGCAGGGCAACCCCACCTCCGGCCCGGCCCGCGAGACCGCGCTGTCCTCCCCGTGGGACGTCGCCGTCTTCGGCGGCAAGGTGTGGATCGCGATGGCGGGCGTCCACCAGCTGTGGACGTACGACCCGCAGGCGGGCACCGTCGAGGTCGCGGCCGGCACCACCAACGAGGGCCTGGTCGACGGCCCCGGCACCGAGGCCTGGTTCGCCCAGCCCTCCGGGCTCGCCGCGACCGGGGACCGGCTGTGGCTCGCGGACGCCGAGACCTCCGCGCTGCGCTGGGTGGACCTCGAAGGCCATGTCCACACGGCCGTCGGCACCGGCCTCTTCGACTTCGGACACCGGGACGGCGACGCCGAACAGGCCCTGTTCCAGCACCCGTTGGGCGTCACCGTGCTGCCGGACGGCTCGGTCGCCGTCGCCGACACCTACAACCACGCCCTGCGCCGCTACGACCCCGCGACCGGCGAGGTGACCACGCTGGCGACCGATCTGCGCGAGCCGAGCGACGCCGTGCTGGTCGGCGAGGACATCGTGGTCGTGGAGTCCGCCCGGCACCGGCTGACCCGGCTGCGGCTGCCCGAGGAGGCGGTCCGGGTGGAGGCGGTCGCCCACCGCACCCGGCGCGCCGCGACCGAGGTGGCCCCGGGCCGGCTCCTCCTGGATGTGATCTTCCAGGCCCCGGCGGGCCAGAAGCTGGACCTGCGCTACGGCCCCTCGACCCGGCTCCTGGTCTCCTCCACCCCGCCCGAGCTGCTGCTCAAGGGCGAGGGCGCGGACACGGACCTGAGCCGCGAGCTGGAGCTGAACCCGGCCGTCACCGAGGGCGTGCTGCACGTCTCGGCGATGGCCGCGTCCTGCGACGACGACCCGGCCAACGAGTACCCGGCCTGCCATGTGCACCAGCAGGACTGGGGTGTTCCGGTCCGCCTCACCGAAGCGGGCGCGGACCGGCTGCCGTTGGTGCTCGCCGGGATGGACGAGCGCTAGCACGCGCCGAGTCGGGGCCGGGACTCCTCAAGTCCCGTCCCGCTCAGACGCCGTAGCCGTCGCTGTACCCGTCGCGGTGCGCGTGGTGGTGGTGCGGTTCCTCCTCGACGACCGGGGTCGCCGGGGGCATCACCACGCGCCGGCGGCGGGCGATCCCGCTGAACGTGGCCAGACCGATCAGGCCGACGGCCATGAAGATGACGCCGACCAGGTCGAGGTTGACCCCGCTCATGTGCCAGTCGGTGGCGAACGTGAGGATCGCGCCGACGGCGATCAGGATGATGCAGCCTCCGAGGCCCATGAGGACTCGCCTCCCCTTCACGGTTCCGGAATCTCCGGTCCCGCTCGGGTACCCGGCATTACCCCGACTACCCCTCCAGGAAGGCCGCGAGGGCGTTGGCGAGGAGGAACGGGTCGTCGGCGCCGCACAGTTCGCGCACGCTGTGCATGGACAGGATGGCCACCCCGATGTCGACCGTGGTGATGCCGTGCCGGGCCGCGGTGATCGGTCCGATGGTGGTGCCGCAGGGCATCGAGTTGTGCGAGACGAAGGTCTGGTACGGCACTCCGGCGCGCTCGCACGCGGCGGCGAACACCGCCTGGCCCGAACCGTCCGTGGCGTAGCGGTTGTTGACGTTCACCTTGAGGAGGGGGCCGCCGTTGACGCGCGGGTGGTGCGTCGGGTCGTGCCGCTCCGCGTAGTTGGGGTGGACCGCGTGGCCGGTGTCGGAGGACAGGCACACGGTCCCGGCGAAGGCACGGGCGCGGTCCTCGAAGGTGCCGCCCCGGGCGAACACGGAACGCTCCAGGACGGTGCCGAGCAGCGGGCCGTCGGCGCCGGTGTCGGACTGCGAGCCGGTCTCCTCGTGGTCGAAGGCGGCGAGCACCGGGATGTGCGGGAGCGGGGCGCCGGAGGTCGCGGCGGCGATCAGGGCGGCCGTACCGGCGTGCACGGACAGCAGGTTGTCCATGCGCGGCCCGGCGAGCAGCTCGCGGTCGCGGCCGAGGTAGGCGGGCGGCTCGACGGGGTACGTCATCAGGTCCCAGCCGGCCACCGAGCCGGCGTCGAGCCCGGCCTCCTCCTCCAGGAAGGCGATCAGGTCGCCCTCGCGCACGTCCTCCCCGAGCCCCCACACGGGCTGGAGATGGCGCTGCTTGTCGAGCTTGAGGCCGTCGGTGCTCACCGTGCGGTCCAGGTGGATGGCGAGCTGCGGCACGCGCAGCAGCGGCCGGTCCACGTCGACCAGGACCGTGGAGCCGTCGCGCAGGGTGAGGCGCCCGGCGATGCCGAGGTCGCGGTCGAGCCAGGAGTTCATCAGCGGGCCGCCGTAGACCTCCACCGCGGCCTGCCGCCAGCCGTGCGCGCCGCTGTCCGGCCGCGGCTTGATCCGCAGGTTCGGCGAATCGGTGTGCGCGCCGATGATCCGGAACGGCGTGTGCGGCTCGGCGCCCTCGGGGACGTACCAGGCGATGATCGCACCGCCGCGCAGCACGTACCGGCCGCCGGTGCCGGTGCCCGCCGGGGTGTCCCAGGCGTCGGTCTCGGCGACCTGCCGGAAGCCCGCCTTCTCCAGTCGCGCGGCGGCGTTCGCCACGGCGTGGTACGGCGTGGGGCTCGCCGCGAGGAAGGTCATCAGGTCGTCGGTGTGGCCGCGGTCGAAGCGGGACGGTGCGCTCATGGCGTTTACCTTAACGACGTGCGCGGGCCCGCTCCCGGCCAGAGGGGAGCGGGCCCGCGGCAGTTGGCGGTGCCGGAGTGCGAGACCCTAGAAGGCGGCCTCGTCCAGCTCCATCAGGTCCAGGTCGACGGTGCCGGCGACCTTGCGGGCCAGGGTCACGCCGGGCAGGACGTTGGCCGCGAAGAACTTCGCCGCCGCGATCTTGCCGGTGTAGAAGGGCTTGTCTTTCGCGGACGCGGTCTCCAGCTTCTCGGCGGCGATGGCGGCGCCCTTGAGCAGCAGGTAGCCGACGATCACGTCACCGGAGGCGAGCAGCAGGCGGGTGGTGTTGAGGCCCACCTTGTAGATGTTCTTGACGTCCTGCTCGGTGGCCGCGAGGTCGGTCAGCATCAGACCGACGATGGCCTCCAGCTCCACGGCCGCCTTGGCCAGGTGCTCGCGGGCGCCCGCCAGCTCCTCGCCGCCGGTGCCGAGCGCCAGGAACTTCTTGATGTCCTCGGCGACGGAGTTCAGCGCGGCGCCCTGGTTGCGGACGATCTTCCGGAAGAAGAAGTCCTGGCCCTGGATCGCCGTGGTGCCCTCGTAGAGGGTGTCGATCTTGGCGTCGCGGATGTACTGCTCGATCGGGTACTCCTGGAGGAACCCGGAGCCGCCGAAGGTCTGGAGCGACTGGGCGAGCTGCTCGTAGCCCTTCTCGGAGCCGTAGCCCTTGACGATCGGCAGGAGCAGGTCGTTCAGCGCGTGCTCGGCGGAGGCGTCCTCGCCGCCGGCCTCCTTGACCGCGATCGCGTCCTGGATCGAGGCCGTGTAGAGGACGAGGGCGCGCATGCCCTCCGCGTACGCCTTCTGCGTGATCAGCGAGCGGCGCACGTCGGGGTGGTGCGTGATGGTGACCTTGGGCGCGGTCTTGTCCATGAAGTTCGCCAGGTCCGGACCCTGGACGCGCTCCTTGGCGTACTCCAGGGCGTTGAGGTAGCCCGTCGACAGCGTGGAGATCGCCTTCGTGCCGACCATCATGCGGGCGAACTCGATGATGCGGAACATCTGGCGGATGCCGTCGTGCTTGTCGCCGATCAGCCAGCCCTTGGCGGGGTGGCGGTCGCCGAAGGTCATCTCGCAGGTGTTGGAGGCCTTGAGGCCCATCTTGTGCTCGACGTTGGTCGCGTAGACGCCGTTGCGCTCGCCCAGCTCGCCGGACTCGCCGTCGAAGAGGAACTTCGGGACGAGGAAGAGGGAGAGGCCCTTGGTGCCGGGACCGGCGCCCTCGGGACGCGCGAGGACGTAGTGGAGGATGTTCTCCTCCATGTCGTGCTCACCGGACGTGATGAAGCGCTTGACGCCCTCGATGTGCCAGGAGCCGTCCTCCTGCTGCACGGCCTTGGTGCGGCCCGCGCCCACGTCCGAACCGGCGTCCGGCTCGGTGAGCACCATGGTGGAGCCCCAGGTCTTCTCGACCGCGATCGAGGCCCACTTCTTCTGCTCCTCGGTGCCCTCCTCGAAGAGGATGCGCGCGAACGCCGGGCCGGAGGAGTACATCCAGATGGCCGGGTTGGCGCCGAGCACCAGCTCCGCGTACGCCCAGATCAGGGACGGCGGGGTGTTGGTGCCGCCGATCTCCTCGGGCAGGCCGAGCCGCCAGTACTCGGAGTCCATGAAGGCCTTGTAGCTCTTCTTGAACGTCGCGGGGACCGGCGCGGTGTTCGTCTCGGGGTCGAAGACCGGGGGGTTGCGGTCGGCGTCGGCGAAGGACTCCGCCAGCTCGTTCTCCGCGAGCCGGGTCAGCTCCGCCAGGACGGACTTGGCGGTGTCGGTGTCCATCTCCTCGAAGGGGCCGGTGCCGTAGAGCTTGTCGCGGCCGAGGACTTCGAAGAGGTTGAACTCGATGTCGCGGAGATTGGACTTGTAGTGCCCCATGGTGACTCCGTCAGGTCTCGGCGAGGCACTGACTCCTCGCATCTGGTTCACGTACCAACTAGTAGCTCCGATGATGCTACCCGTCGGTAATAAGAAGCAACCCCGCCCCCCTGTGCTCTTCGCCGTGCCCCACCGTGCGCCCGTCCGGCCGGGTGAATCCGCCGCCCCGGAGCGAGCGCTCCAAGTGATCTTGCGGATACGTTCCGTGGCGATCTCTTCTCTCTCTGTGCCCGGAGGCGTACGTGCGACGTTTTCTGACCAGGTTCGGCGGCCTCGCGGCGGCGGCGATGCTGACCGTCGGACTGGCTCATCCCTCGCAGGCGGCGGACCCGGCGTACTTCGAGTTCACGGACGCGGGCCGGCAGACGGCGGTCGTCCGGATCGACAACCCGGACGCGATCGCGCACGCGCGGCAGTTGCTCAGCGGCGAGACGACCGAGCGCCCCCACCTCTACGGGCGCATCGTCAAGCGCCCTGCCTCGTACAACCCGAAGTGGAATTTCCACTACAACCCCGAGACGGTCAGCTTCTTCGACTATGCCATCGAGGTCTGCGACGCCACCCTCCCCTACGTCGAGGACCACCTCGACGAGGCGGGCGGCGCCTTCCTGCCGGGGCTCCACTGGTGCCCCTGGACTTCGCGTCTGACGCGTGAGGTTCCGGCTCCGTAGGCCATACGGGCGAGTCGGCTCGGTAGGGTGGCGCGCATGTACGGCTACGACCAGAACGTGGGCGCTCAGCAGCAGTACGTCCCACCGCAGCAGCAGATGCCCGGCGGTGTCGGCGGGTACGGCCAGCAGCCGCCGCTCTACCCCGAGCCGTCCCCGCCCTCCCTCGCGGACGCGGTGCGCGCGTTCACCACGGGCTCGATGTCCGCCGAGGACTTCCAGCAGGTGTTCGCCACGTCCAAGGTGTACTGCCCGCGCGGCGACACCCCGGGCTTCCTCGCCCTGCACAACACCCAGCAGCCGGTGATCCCGATGTTCACCTCGCTCAAGGAGCTGCGGCGGTACGCGGGCAAGGAGTCCAAGTACTTCGTGATCACCGGCGCCGAGGTGATCGACCTCCTCCCGACCGGCTACGGCTTCGTGGTCGACATGGAGGGTGAGCACCGGATGGTGTTCGACGCGAAGGCCGTCGAGCAGATGGTCGAGTTCGCGATGCGCCGTATGTATGGCGGCTGACGGGTGACTCAGCCCACGTGGGGCCCGGAGGGAATTTCCTCCGGGCCCTCTCTGTTGTGAGTGGCAGAAAGTTCAACGCTCAACTAAAATGGTCCCACAAGGAGGTACCGACCATGCCCGCAGTGACCGTCGAGAACCCGTTGACGCTGCCCCGTGTGACCGCTCCCGCCGACGCCGTGGCGCGTCCCGTGCTGGCCGTCACGACCGCTCCGAGCGGTTTCGAAGGCGAGGGCTTCCCGGTGCGCCGGGCGTTCGCCGGCATCAACTACCGCCACCTCGACCCGTTCATCATGATGGACCAGATGGGTGAGGTGGAGTACGCGCCGGGCGAGCCCAAGGGCACCCCCTGGCACCCGCACCGCGGCTTCGAGACCGTGACGTACATCATCGACGGCGTCTTCGACCACCAGGACTCCAACGGCGGTGGCGGCACCATCACCAACGGCGACACCCAGTGGATGACGGCGGGCTCCGGTCTGCTGCACATCGAGGCTCCGCCGGAGCACCTGGTCGTCTCGGGCGGTCTCTTCCACGGGCTCCAGCTGTGGGTGAACCTGCCGGCCAAGGACAAGATGATGGCCCCGCGCTACCAGGACATCCGCGCGGGGAGCGTGCAGCTGCTCACCTCCCCGGACGGGGGCGCGCTGCTGCGGGTCATCGCCGGTGAGCTGGACGGCCACGAGGGCCCCGGGATCACGCACACCCCGATCGTCATGGTGCACGCGACCCTGGCGCCGGGTGCCGAGATCACGCTGCCCTGGCGCGAGGACTTCAACGGTCTGGCGTACGTGCTCGCCGGCCGCGGCTCGGTCGGCGCCGAGCGCCGTCCGGTCCACACCGGCCAGACCGCCGTCTTCGGCACCGGCTCCTCGCTGACCGTCCGCGCCGACGAGAAGCAGGACGCCCACACCCCCGACCTGGAGGTCGTCCTCCTCGGCGGACAGCCCATCCGCGAGCCCATGGCCCACTACGGCCCGTTCGTCATGAACACCAAGGAACAGCTCATGCAGGCCTTCGAGGACTTCCAGAAGGGCCGCCTCGGCACGGTCCCCGCGGTCCACGGCATGACGGAGGCGGGCCCGGAGGCCTGAGCCGCCCCTCCCGCTCGTGAGACCCCGCCGCCCGGCAGACAACGGAGTCTGCCGGGCGGCGGCGTGTCACGCGGCCGCCCGCACCGCGAACAGGGTGGCCGCCTGGATGCGGTTGGACACCCCCAGCTTGCGGAGGATGGTGCTGATGTGGCTCTTCACCGTCGTGGGGCTCAGATGGAGCGCCTGGGCTATCTCCGTGTTCGTCAGCCCCCGCCCCACCAGCTCCAGCACCTCCCGTTCCCGTGGCGACAGGGGGAGCCGGGCCGGACTCTCCCGTCTCCCCGCGAGGTCCCGCAGCGTCGTCACGAGCTCGGCGGGCGGCGTGTCGCAGTACAGGAACCGCGAGACACCGCGCCCGAGGAGCCGTACGTCCGCGTTCCGCTGGACGTACGCGCAGACGGGAAGGGCGGGGAGAAGCGTGGGGACGGGGGGCTCGGACACGGGTGCCGGGCCGTGGGCGGGCCGGAGGTCGACGACGAGGACGTCGGCCTCGATGTGCGCGAGAAGCGGCGGGGCCGGCCGGACGCGCGGAACCACCGTCACGTCGAAGCCGCCCGCGCGCCGCAACTGTGTCTGCAATCGGGTACGCGGTAACAGGTCGTCCATCACGATCGCAACACGCGTCACTGTTCCCCCAGTTGTCGCTGTCTGCGGCTGTTAAGCGGTCAAGCGAAGACTAGGGCCTGGGCGTGCGGCGGGGCCCGGGGGTGATCACTTCTCGCCACACGGTCGGCACGCGGGTGTGCGTACGCCGGTGCCGGGCATGCCCTTTCGGTCAGGGGCTGTGTGACGGGGGTCAGTTGGAGGATGCCGGCGGCGCGTCGAGGCGCCAGACTCGTCGATGGCTCCGCGCCGCACGGCGAAGCGGCCTCGTCCCGCTGGTACCGGAACGAGACCGCCGACTGTGGCTGCGGGGCCTCCCACTGTAGACACGTGACGGGGCCACGGGCCCCGTGGAGGCGTTCATGGACAAGAGATTACGCATTGTTGCCTCGACCGCTGCGGTAGCCGTCGTGATGGGCCTCGGTACGCCCCTCGCCTCGGCCGCCACCTCGCGCGTGGCCCCGGTCGCCGCGGTGGCGGAGGTCCCGGCCCCGGTCGTCCTGGACGACGGGGACGGCAACAGCGTCGAGTACTACCCGGACGTCGAGCTCGGCAGCGAGGCCGAGGCCCGGGCCGAGGGCGAGCGGGTCGCGCTGGGCAAGCTCAGCGCCCTCAAGACGCTGCTGAAGAAGAGCCCCGCCCTGTTCAAGTCCGCGGTCAAGTCGGCCAAGAAGGGCAGCGCGGCCTTCTCGAAGTGGGTCAACGGGCTGTCCAACTTCAACCCGGTCAAGTGGGCCATCAAGGGGTCCCCGGACTACGTCATCACCGAGCTGGTCAACTGGCTGGCCCACCAGATCATCTCCTGACGCCGGCCGCCGCGGGGCCGGCCCCGCGGAGAGCCGGGAGGAGAGTGGACGACAAGGAGTGCGCACGATGTCCCAGCCAGAACCGCCGGTCACGTCCGGCACGGCCGAGCCGCCGAAGAAGCCGCGGGACCAGGTGATCGCGGACAACCTGTGGGGCTCCCCCGCGGTCTTCGTCTGCCTCGCCTTCCTCTCCTTCTACGTCTTCCGGTCCGCCTCCGGTGACCGGATCGGCTGGACCCTCTATTTCTGCGGCTGGCTCCCGGCGGTCGCGATGGGGGCGTGGAGTGCCGTGAAGCGGCGCTCTCCGGGCGTGGGAGGCGTGTTCGCGCTGGTTCTGCTGACCGCGTCCGGTGGCGTGTTCTGGCTGAACCACGGCTGAACCACGGCTGAGCGTCGTCACGGCCGCGCGAAGGCGCCCACGCCTTCGCGCGGTCCTCCTCACCCGTGCGGCAGCGTACGGCGGGCCCGGTGCCGGGCGTCGTGATCCGCTGGGGGAGTGCACCTGCTGCCCGACCCCGTCCGCCGCTTCGCGGCCTGGTGTGCCGTGCTGCTGCTCGTCGCCGGGGTCGGCTGGGTGGGGATCCGGCTGTGCGGTGAGCTGCGGACGGCGGTCGTACCCGTCCTGCTCGCCCTGCTGGGCACCGCGCTGCTCGGGCCCCTGTACCGCTGGATGATCCGGGCCAAGCTGAATGCCGGCCTCGCAGCGGCTCTCACCTGTGTGGCGGTCGTCGCCGTGGTCGGGGGCGCCGTCTACATCGTCGTCGCCGCCCTCGTGGACACCGGCGACCAGATCCTCGCCTCGCTGCGGGACGCCGCCAAGGCGGTCGCCCGGCACTTCGGGGCCGCCGGGACCGGACTGGACGACCTCGCCGCCAACTCCCGCAAGCTCCTGGAGAAGTTCGGCGGGACGGCGGTGTCCAACGTCATCAGCGGGGTCAGCATCGTCGGCGAGTCCATCGCCATCGCCGTCCTCGCGCTGCTCCTCGTCTTCTTCTTCCTGCGCGACTCCGACCGCGCCCTCAAAGCCCTGCGCTCCCTCGCCCCCGGCGACACCGCCGACCTGCTGGAGGCCATGGCCCGCCGGGCCTTCGAGGCGGTCGAGGGGTTCATGCGCGGCACGACGCTCATCGCGCTCATCGACGCCGTCTGCATCACCATCGGCCTGCTGATCCTGCGCGTGCCCGGCGCGGTGGGGCTCGGCGCGCTCGTCTTCGTCAGCGCGTACATCCCCTACCTCGGCGCCTTCCTCTCCGGCGCCGTCGCCGTCCTGGTCGCGCTCGCGGACCGGGGCTTCGTCATCGCCCTGTGGGCACTCGGCGTCGTCCTCGCCGTGCAGGTCCTGGAGGGGCACGTCCTCCAGCCGGCCATCCAGAGCCGTACCGTCCAGATGCACCCGGCCGTGGTGATGCTGACGATCACCGCCGGAGCCTCGGTCGCCGGCATCCTCGGCATGCTCCTGGCCGTACCCCTCACGGCGGCGTTCTTCGGCGTCGTGGGCGAGCTGCGGACCCGGTACGGCGACCCGTCCTAGGGCGTGTCCGTCAGGCCCCACTCCACGGCCACCTCGTCCCCGCCCTCCCCGTCCGCCCCGTCCGCCCCGCCCTCCCCGTCCTTCTCGTACAGCTCGAACCAGATGCTCTTGCCCTTGCCCTGCGGCTCGACCCCCCAGGCGTCGGCCAGCAGCTCGATCAGCATCAGGCCGCGGCCCGAGGAGGCCAGCTCGCCCGGGCGGCGCTTGTGCGGCAGATCGTCGCCGGTGTCGGTGACCTGCACCCGCAGCCGCCGCGCCCCGCTCGGCCCGAAGACCTCGGCGAGCAGCAGCGCGTCGGCGTCGGTGTGCACCAGGACGTTGGTGACCAGCTCGGAGAGCAGCAGGACCGCCGAGTCCACCTGGTCCGGCGAGGCCCAGTCGTGCAGCAGCTCGCGCAGATACTGCCGGGCCTCCGCGATCCGCTCGGGCTCGTCCTGCGCGACCGAGAGCAGCGTGCTGCGCACCCGGGTGCGGGCCGCCTCCTCGCGCTCCGGCTCCCCGCCCCGGTACAGCAGCAGGACCGCGATGTCGTCCTCGCGGCGGTCGGTCAGCGGGCCCGTCGTGTGGTGGGAGGACGGCCCGTGCACGCCCTGCACCAGTGCGTCCGCCAGCTCCTCGAGACCGCGCTCGCGGTCGGTGTCCGGGACGCCGTGCTCCTCCAGGATGGCCCGCACGCGCCGCCAGCCGCTCTCCATGTCGTGGCCGCCGGTCTCGATCAGCCCGTCGGTGCACAGCATCATCGTCTCGCCCGGCTCCAGGCTGAACCGGGTCGTCGGATAGTCGGCGTCCGGATCGACGCCCAGCGGCGGCCCGCCCGCCGTCGGCCGGGTCATCACCGTGCCGTCCGCCATCCGGATCACCGGGTCCGGATGCCCGGCGCGGGCGACCTCCAGCCGGCCCGTCGCCGGGTCGGCCTCCGCGTACAGACAGGTCGCGAAGCGCAGCTGGGCCAGGTCCTCGTCGTGCGTGATGCCGTGCAGGAAGCGGGAGGCGCGCGAGAGCACGGCGTCCGGGCGGTGCCCCTCGGCGGCGTACGCGCGCAGGGCGATGCGCAGCTGGCCCATCAGCCCCGCCGCCCGTACGTCGTGCCCCTGCACGTCCCCGATGACCAGCGCGAACCGGCCGGCGCCGGTGCCGCTCCCGGTGGCGCCGCCGGGCAGCGGGATCATGTCGTACCAGTCGCCGCCGACCTGGAGGCCGCCGCCGGTCGGTATGTAGCGGGCGGCCACGTTCATGCCGGGTATCCCGGCGATCAGCGAGGGCAGCATGGAGCGCTGCAGGCCCTCGGTCAGCTCCCGCTGGGTCTCGGCGGCGCTCGCCCGGGACAGCGCCTGCGCGAGCATGCGGGCCACCGTCGTCAGCACGGCCCGCTCGTCCGGGGTGAACGCCACCGGATGGCTGAACGCCGCCATCCAGGCGCCCATCGTGTGGCCGCCCGCCGTCAGCGGCAGGAACGCCCACGAGCGGCGCCCGAAGCGCTCGGCCAGCGGCCAGGCGGCCGGGTAGCGGTCGCGGTAGTCGCCGGGCGAGGAGAGATAGACGGCGCGGCCGGTGCGGACGACCTCGGCGGCGGGATAGTTCGTGCTCAGCGGCATATGGGTGAAGGGGCCGTCGTCGCCGGGCGCGTAGCCGTGGTGGCCGATGATCGTCAGCCGCTCGCCCTCCACCCCGAACACCGCGAGGCCGTCCGGTGAGAACCCCGGCATCGACAGGCCGGCCGCGACCCGCAGCACCTCCTCCGTGGAGCGCGCCTCCGCCAGCGCCCGCCCCGCGTCCAGCAGGAACGCCTCGCGCGAGCGCCGCCAGTCCCCGGTGACCGCGCTGCGCGCCGAGGACGTGCCCGGCGCGGGCTCGGTGACCTCCTGGAGCGTGCCGATCAGCTCGTACGCGCGCCGCTCGCGGTCGTACGACGGCTTGGAGCGGCTGCGTACGACCCGCAGGACGTGCCCCTGCCCGTCGATGATCCGGATGCGCACCTCGGCCAGCGTGCCCTCGGCCACCGCGAGGGGCACCACCCCGGTGATCTCGTTCCAGTCGGCGGGGTGCAGCCGGGCGCGGGCCTGGGCCTCGGTGAGGGTGGTGGGGCGCGCGGGGAGCCCGAGCAGCCGTGCCGCCTCCGCGTCCACGGTGACCAGTTCCGTCGCCGTGTCCCAGTGCCACAGCCCGGTCGCGAGGGCGGCGAGGATGTCCCCCGTGGACGGAAGCGGCTCGCCTGTGCGCATTGCCCCACTTTAAGAAGAGGTGACCCTGGGCTGCCACCGTGGATCGGCGAACGGTAATGGTGGGGAGCCGATCTTGGCCTGCCCGGTACCCTTGACGGGTCCGGGCCCCGTGCCCGTACACAGCCGAGAGAGAGCAATCTCGGTACCCCGAAGAGCGAAGGACGATGAACGACGATGCATCGGTACAGGTCCCACACCTGCGGCCAGCTCCGCGCCTCTGACGTCGGCACCGACGTCCGGCTCAGTGGCTGGCTGCACAATCGTCGCGACCTGGGCGGCATCCTCTTCATCGATCTGCGTGACCACTACGGCATCACGCAGCTGGTCGCCCGCCCCGGTACCCCCGCGTACGAGGCCCTGGACTCCATCTCCAAGGAGTCCACGGTCCGCATCGACGGCCGCGTTGTTTCACGTGGAACCGAGAACGTGAACCCCGAGCTGCCCACCGGCGAGATCGAGGTCGAGGTCGCGGAGGTCGAGCTGCTGGGCGCTGCCGCCCCGCTGCCCTTCACGATCAACGCCGAGGACGGCGTGAACGAGGAGCGGCGCCTGGAGTACCGCTTCCTGGACCTGCGCCGGGAGCGGATGCACCGCAACATCATGCTGCGTACGGCGGTCATCTCCGCCATGCGCCAGAAGATGTCCGCGATGGGCTTCAACGAGATGGCGACGCCGATCCTGTCCGCCACCTCCCCCGAGGGCGCCCGCGACTACGTCGTGCCCTCGCGCGTCCACGCGGGCCGCTTCTACGCCCTGCCGCAGGCGCCGCAGCAGTTCAAGCAGCTGCTGATGATCTCCGGCTTCGACCGGTACTTCCAGATCGCGCCCTGCTTCCGCGACGAGGACGCGCGCGCCGACCGCTCGCCGGGCGAGTTCTACCAGCTCGACGTCGAGATGAGCTTCGTCGAGCAGGAGGACATCTTCCAGCCGATCGAGAAGCTCATGACCGAGCTGTTCGAGGAGTTCGGCGGCGGGCGTCACGTCACCTCGCCGTTCCCGCGCATCCCGTTCCGCGAGGCGATGCTCAAGTACGGCTCCGACAAGCCGGACCTGCGCGCCAAGCTGGAGCTCGTCGACATCACCGACGTCTTCGAGGGCTCGGCGTTCAAGGCGTTCGCGGGCAAGCACGTGCGCGCCCTCGCGGTGCCGGACGTCGCGGGCCAGAGCCGCAAGTTCTTCGACGGGCTCGGCGAGTTCGCCGTCTCGCAGGGCGCGCAGGGCCTGGCCTGGGTCCGCGTCGGCGAGGACGGTTCGCTGACCGGTCCCATCGCGAAGTTCCTCACCGAGGAGAACGTCGCCGAGCTGACCAAGCGTCTGTCGCTGGCCCCCGGCCACGCGGTGTTCTTCGGCGCGGGCGAGTTCGACGAGGTCTCCAAGATCATGGGCGCGGTGCGGGTCGAGGCGGCCAAGCGCGCGGGCCAGTTCGAGGACGGCGTCTTCCGCTTCTGCTGGATCGTCGACTTCCCGATGTACGAGAAGGACGAGGAGACGGGGAAGATCGACTTCTCCCACAACCCGTTCTCGATGCCGCAGGGCGGTCTGGAGGCCCTGGAGAACCAGGACCCGCTGTCCATCCTGGGCTGGCAGTACGACATCGTCTGCAACGGCGTCGAGCTGTCCTCCGGCGCGATCCGGAACCACGAGCCGGAGATCATGCTCAAGGCCTTCGAGATCGCGGGCTACGACCGTGACACCGTCGAGGACAAGTTCGCCGGCATGCTTCGCGCGTTCCGCTTCGGCGCCCCGCCGCACGGCGGCATCGCCCCCGGCGTCGACCGCATCGTCATGCTCCTCGCGGACGAGCCCAACATCCGCGAGACGATCGCCTTCCCGCTCAACGGCAACGCCCAGGACCTCATGATGGGCGCGCCGACCGAGCTGGACGAGTCCCGGCTGCGCGAGCTGCACCTGAACATCAGGAAGCCGCAGCCGAAGTAGTCGGCGGTGCGTGCGGGACGGCCCGGCTCCTCAGGGAGCCGGGCCGTTTCCGTTTGCTACTCGCTCTCCTGATCCGGATCGGCGCCGTCCTCCAGGAGCCGTTCACCGATGTCGTCGGACCAGTGCTGGGCCCAGGCCCGCAGGCCGGACACGTCCTGCCGGCCGAGCCCGTACCGTGTGAAGTCACCGTCCGGATAGAAGTCGGTCCCCGTCAGCCGCGCCTGCAGCGTGGGCAGGTCGAACGCGTCGTACGCGTGCCGCCGCCCCAGCTCCTCCAGCTCCGGCAACGAGAACCGCTCGGCGGCGGCCCGGGCGTCCACGAGATCGACGGCGGCGCCCCGGTCGTACAGCGCCCGGATCTTGGTCCCGACGGCGTCCTCCAGCGACAGCGCGGGCCCGTACTCCGTCAGCTCGGGCGGCTCCCACAGCGCCTCCTTGTGCAGCGCCAGCTCCACGTCGTCCCCGCTCGGCGGATCGGTGACGGTGAGCTGCGCGGTGAACGAACCGACATCCCGCACCCGCGCACCGCGCCCCCGCACCTCCAGCGCCCCCGCGAGCCCCCGGGCGATCTCTTCCATCCCCGTCCCGCTCTCCGTCGCGAAGTCCAGATTCCCGTGCCCCCGCCGCACGACCCCGTACGCCTGCAGGGCATACCCTCCGGCCAGCACGAGCCCGTACGGGGCCCCCGCGGTGACGACATCGGCGAGGAGACGACGGTGCGGCTCGGGAAGATTCACAGCCTGACCAAGGGGACGGTTCCTGCGCTGCTCGGACAGCCTGAACCTTCCCAGACCGAGCCCGCCCTCACCCTCCGGGGCTCGGCTCGGGTCCGGGATTTCATCCCCTGGGCGCGTCCTCGGGGGCCGTGGTGATCAGCTCTTCCGCACGGGTGACCGTGGGAGCGAGGTCGAGCCACTCTCCGGGCCGGGGAACGAAGACACCCAGGAAGTCGTCCAGCTCGAACGCCGGGTACCACTCGGCGAGCGCCTTGAAGTCGGACGGCAGCCGCGTACCGACGGCTACCTCGGCCGCCTCCCAGCCGAAAACGGCCGGCTCCTCCCGCCGGAGGGCCACCAGCCCGGGGACAACGCCTTCCAGTGTGGCGATCGCCTGGGCCGGGTCAGGGATTCTGTGCGTCGGCTTCTGGGTGCCTATGAGTTCTTCCACGGACGCAGGCTGCCGGACAGCGGCGCGGGGAGGGTGGAGGGGAAACGGGCACGGGTCCGCAGGGGTCGTGTGACCTCTGCGGACCCGTGTGCGCCCGAGTGGTGTTACGCCTCCGTGCCGCCGAAGCGCTCCTTGTACGTCTCCAGGTCCTCGTCCGTCAGCTTGGCGAAGAGGACCGGGGGGACGGTGAAGGGGGTGCCCGCCGGGACCGTGGTGAGGGACTTGGCCTCTTCCTGGGTGATCCAGGTCGCCGTGTCGTCCGGGAGGGCGAAGGCCGCGCGCATTGCCGCCGAGGTCGCCGGGATGAAGGGTTCCGAGACCACCGCGTAGAGGTGGATCAGGTTCATCGCGGTGCGCAGGGTGAGGGCCGCGCCGTCCTTGTCGGTCTTGATCTCCAGCCAGGGGGCCTTCTCCTCCAGGTAGGAGTTGCCGGCCGACCACAGGGCGCGCAGGGCGGCGGCCGCCTTGCGGAACTGGAGCGCCTCCATCTGGGTCTCGTACTCCGCGAGCAGCCCGGCGATCTCCTCGCCCAGGCGCGCCTCCGCCTCGCCGGGCTCGCCGCCCGCCGGGACCTCGTCGCCGAAGCGCTTGCGGGAGAAGGACAGCACGCGGTTGACGAAGTTGCCCAGCGTGTCCGCCAGGTCCTTGTTCACCGTCGCGGTGAAGTGCTCCCACGTGAAGGACGAGTCGTCCGACTCGGGGGCGTTGGCGATCAGGAAGTAGCGCCAGTAGTCCGCGGGCAGGATGTCCAGGGCCTGGTCGGTGAAGACGCCCCGCTTCTGCGAGGTGGAGAACTTGCCGCCGTAGTACGTCAGCCAGTTGAACGCCTTGACGTAGTCGACCTTCTTCCACGGCTCGCGCACGCCCAGCTCGGTCGCCGGGAACATCACCGTGTGGAACGGGACGTTGTCCTTCGCCATGAACTGCGTGTAGCGGACGGTGTCGTCGGCCTCGTACCACCACGACTTCCAGTCCCGGTTCTCCGGGTCCTGGTCCGCCCACTCCTTCGTCGCGCCGATGTACTCGATCGGGGCGTCGAACCAGACGTAGAAGACCTTGCCCTCGGCCGCCAGCTCCGGCCACGTGTCCGCCGGGACCGGCACGCCCCAGTCCAGGTCACGGGTGATCGCGCGGTCGTGCAGGCCCTCGGTCAGCCACTTGCGGGCGATGGAGGACGCCAGCTGCGGCCAGTCCTGCTCGTGCCGGGCCACCCACTCCTCGACCTCGTGCTGGAGCTTGGACTGAAGGAGGAACAGGTGCTTGGTCTCGCGGACCTCCAGCTCCGTGGAGCCGGAGATCGCCGAGCGCGGGTTGATCAGGTCCGTCGGGTCCAGCACGCGGGTGCAGTTCTCGCACTGGTCGCCGCGGGCCTTGTCGTAGCCGCAGTGCGGGCAGGTGCCCTCCACGTAGCGGTCCGGCAGGAAGCGGCCGTCGGCCGGCGAGTACACCTGGCGGATCGCCCGCTCCTCGATGAACCCGTTCTCGTTCAGCTTCCGCGCGAAGTGCTGGGTGATGTCCCGGTTCTCGGCGGAGGAGCTGCGGCCGAAGTAGTCGAAGGCCAGCGCGAAGCCGTCGTAGACCGCCTTCTGCGCGTCGTGCGCCTGCGCGCAGAACGCGTCCACCGGCAGGCCCAGCTCCTTCGCGGCCAGCTCGGCCGGCGTGCCGTGCTCGTCGGTCGCGCAGATGTACAGGACCTCGTGGTCGCGCTGGCGGAGGTACCGGGAGTACACGTCCGCCGGGAGCATGGACCCCACCATGTTGCCCAGGTGCTTGATCCCGTTGATGTACGGAAGGGCGCTGGTGATGAGGTGTCGAGCCATCGGGGGCTGCTCCCAGGTCGCTACGGGTACGAACCTTGAAATCGTAGCCGACGTGTGTATGCCGCCCGCCTCCCGTTTTACGGGGTGGACGCGGGCGGCATACGGGGGTCTCCGGGCTGTGGGGGTCCCCTACGGGGTTCCCTACGGGTTTCCTACGGGTTTCCTACGGGCGCCAGCCTGCGAGTACGCCCTCGTACAGCTCGGCGTCCGTCAGCTCGCGGGGGGTGGGGCCCGCGTGGAAGAAGGACGTGTTCGGGGTCTTCAGCTTGCGGAGGTAGTCGAAGGCCTTGTTGTCGTGCTCACCGAAGGCGACGAAGGAGAAGAAGACGTTCGGGTGGGTCTTCGCGGCGTTCGTCAGGGCCTGGGTGGCGGGGGTCTTCGCGTCCGGGGCGCCGTCCGTCTGGAAGATCACCAGGGCCTTGTCGGCGGGGGTGTGGTGCTGGTCGTAGTGGGCGAGTACGGCTTCCACGGCGGCGTGGTAGCTGGTACGGCCCATGCGGCCGAGGGTGGCGTGCATGTCGTCGACGGTGTCGGTGGTGTCGGGGGTGAGGTCCGTGGTGCCGTCCACTTCCGTGGAGAAGAAGACGACGTGGACGGTGGGGCCTGTCTTGTCCAGCTCCGCTGCGAGGGCGAGGGTCTGGTCGGCCAGGGCCTGGGCCGAGCCGTCCTTGTAGTACGGGCGCATGCTCGCGGAGCGGTCCAGGACGAGGTACGTCTTCGCGGGGGTGTTGGCGAGGTCGGCTTTTGCGAGGGCGGTGGCGGCGGGGGTGTCGTCGGCGGAGGTGGGGTGCGGGGCCGGTTCCGCCTCGGCTTCGCCCTCGGCGGCGGTCTCGTTCCCACCCGCACCACCCGTGCGGCTTTCGTCGTCGGGTGCGGGTGGCCCCTGGGGGGCGTTCTCGCCGTCGGCGGCCTCGGGTGCGGAGGGGGTGGCTTCCGGGGCGGGGGTGGCCGCGGGTTCGGTGTTGGCCTCGGGTGCCGGGGTGGCCTCGGCGGGGGTAGGGGCTTCGGGGGTCGTGGTGGCCTCGGCCGGGGTGGGGTGCGGCTCTTCGGCGGGCTCGGGCTGCGTGTCCTGGGCGGGCTCGGGCTCAGCGGCGGGGGCGGGCTGCGTCTCCGGGGTGGGCTCCGACTGCGCCTCGGGAGCTTGCTCCGGCTCAGCGGTGGGGGCTTCGGATGCCGTGGTGGCCTCGGCGGGGGCGGCCTGCGGCTCCGGGGCCGGTTCCGGCTGCGCCTCGGGAGCTTGCTCGGGCTGCGCGTCCTGGGCGGGCTCAGTGGTGGGGGCTTCGGGGGCAGCGGTCGCTTCGGCGGGGGCGGGCTGCGGCTTCGGGGTGGGCTCGGGCTGCGCCTCGGGAGCTTGCTCCGGCTGCGTGTCCTGGGCGGGCTTCGGCTCAGCGGTGGTGGCTTCGGGGGTAGTTGTCGCCTCGGCAGGGGCCGGCTCCGACTGCGCCTCCGGGGTGGGCCTCGGCTGCGTCTCCGGCTCGGGGGCCCGGGTGGTTTCCGCCGCCGGCGTCACCGGGTTCGTGGGCTCGGGCGTCGGTTCGGCCGGCTGGGCTTCCGTGTCGGCCGGCGGCTCGGCGGTCTCGGACACCGCCGTGATGTCGAGTTCGCTCGCCTCGATCTCCGTGCGCTGCGCGGGAACCTGGGCCGTGGCCTCGGAGATCTCGGGCTCGGCCTGCTGCTCGGTGGTCTCCGGTGTCGCCGCCTCGGTCTCCGTCTGCGGCTCAGCGACCTCGGCGGCCTCCGGCTCCGTCCGCTGCTCGGGCACCTCGGGCTCGGCCGGAGCGGCCGCCTCCGCGACCTCGGCGGCAGCCTCGGTGGTCTCCGGCTCGCTCTCCTCGGCCGGAGCCGTTCCCTCGGTCTCGGCCCGCTGCTCAGCGACCTCGGCCTCGCTCGACTCCGCCGCGACCACCGCCGCCTCGTCCCGCTCAGGCGCCGGCGTCGTCTCCGTGGCCTCGGGGGCGTTCGGCTCCGCCGCAGCCACCGACGCCTCGGCGGCCTCGATCTCGCTCGGCTCGGCCGTAATCGCCGCTTCGGCGGTCTCCGTCTCGTCCTGCTCAGGCGCGGCCGTCGTATCCGTGGCCTCGGGGGCGTTCGACTCCGCCGCAGCGATCGACGTCTCGGCGGCCTCGGTCTCGCTCGGCTCGGCCGTAATCGCCGCTTCGGCGGTCTCCGTCTCGTCCTGCTCAGGCGCGGCCGTCGTATCCGTGGCCTCGGGGGCGCTCGGCTCCGCCGCAGCCACCGACGCCTCGGCGGCCTCCGGCTTGCCCAGCTCGGCCGTAGCCGACGCCTCGGCAGCCTCCGCCCCGCCCGGCTCAGCTGCGGCCGTCGTCTCCGTGGCCTCGCGGTCGTTCGACTCCTCCGCAACCACCGACGCCTCGGCGGCCTCCGGCTCAGCCGTCACCGTCGTATCAGCGGCAGCCGTCGTCTCAGCGGTCTCAACCTCGTCCCGCTCAGCGGAAACCGTCGCCTTGGCGGTCTCAACCTCACCCGGCCCGGCCGTAGCCGACGTCTCCGTGGCCTCAACCTCGCCCGGCTCAGCCGCAGCCGCAACCGGCGCCCCCGTCGACTCCCGTTCAGCCGCCGGAGGCACCTGCCTCGGGACTGTTACGTCGTCGAACGCCGCCGAGACCAGCTCGTGTTCGCGGGGTTCCGGGACGGTGGGCGCATTCTCCGGGTCGGTGGGGCGCTCCTTGCGGCGGCCGAACGCGTTCCTCAGGAGAGTGAGAATGCCCATATGCGCAACCCTTCGCGTGAGTTGATGCCGATCGCTGGCCAGGACGGACACGTAAGGTTAGCGGCCCCGAGGCATGGGTTCCGGCCGCACCCGGGGTGTCGTCAGTGGGGTGTCGCGATCGCGCGGGCGGCGGCGACCTCTTGGCGCAGCGGCTCCAGGACGCTGTCGGAGGGGCCGGTGAGGTCGGTGCGGACGGCGGTGAGGGTGTCGGTCCGCCGTACGGATTCGGCCAGTTCACGGAGTTGGCGGGCCACGTGCTGGACCTCGGCGGGGGCGGGCGGAGCCGCGCCGTGGCGGACGCGGACCCGGGCCGCCGTCGTCGCGTCGACGATGCGTTCCACCGCCACCACCAGCGGCCACCAGGCCGCCGCACGGCGTCCCGTGGGCGGCGGTTCGGTCAGGGCGCGCTGGAACTCGGTCCGGATGGTGGACATGTCGCGGTACAGCCGGCGCCGCATCCGGGTGCGGGCGGCGGGCGCCGTACCCGCGCCGAACGCCGCCTCGACGTACGCCGCCGTGTCGGCCACCGCGTCCGCCAGCCGGTCGCCCACCCGGCTGTGCCAGCTCTCCGGCCACAGCAGATACCCGGCGACGAGCGCGATTCCGCAGCCCATCAGGGAGTCCAGGAGCCGGGGCAGGAGCAGATGGACGCCCTGGTGGTTGAGGATGTCGGAGAGGAGCAGGATCACGGGGGTGATGGCGGCGGTTTGGTAGCCGTAGCCGCGCGGGGTGAGGGCCGGGACCAGCGGGGCCAGCACCATCATCACCGGGACGTCCCACCAGCCGAGCGGCACCTCGGCCAGCACCGCCGCCGCGAGCACCAGCCCCACCACCGTGCCGAGCGCCCGCAGCAGCGCGCGGGAGAACACCGAGCCGAAGTCGGGCTTGAGGACGAAGGTGATGGTCAGGGCGACCCAGTACGAGCGCGGTACGGGCACCAGGGACACCAGCGCCTGCGCGATGCCGATGCACAGGGCCAGACGCAGGCCGTAGCGCCAGGAGTTGGCGGACAGGACGACGTTGCGCGTGGCCCGCGCGGTGCGGGCGCGCAGCGGTACGGCGTGGTCGTCCACCCCGAGCGGGTCCACGTGCGGGGCGGCGACCACCTCGGCGGTGTGCCGCAGCGCGTGGTCGACGGCGCGGGCGGTCTCCGTGGTCGGCGGCGGCAGGGCGGGCAGTGTCAGCGCGCCGGTGCGGCCCGCCGCCACGTCGCCGGCCAGGCGGCGCAGCGTCTCCGGGATCTCCGGCGGCAGCCGTTTGCCGGTGAGGTCGACGGCGGGCGCCGCCTCGATGACCGGGGTGACGGCGTTCAACTGGGCGATGAGCCGGGTGAGTTCCGGGCTGCGTGCGTGGTGCAGGGCGCGGTGGCCGACGAGGACGTCGTACGCCTGGTTCAGCGCGCGGGTGACGTCGAAGCGGGCGGCGACGTACCGCTCGGGGGGTCCGCCGCAGGCGGCCAGCAGGTCGGCGACCTTGCGGTAGGCGAGGGCGACGGCGCCGCGTTCGGGCACTCCGGCGCGCAGCGGCCAGGCGAGCAGGGCGAGCGCCAGGACCAGCAGTCCGCCGCCGGTCATCAGCACCGGCGCCAGCCACCAGGGGCGGGGCAGCGGCAGGCCCGCGCCGACGACGCAGTTGAGCAGGAGCAGCAGCCCCGACACGGAGGCCACCGTGCCGATGGTCGAGATCATTCCGGAGACCAGCGCGACACCGGTGACGACGCCGACCGCCACCCAGCCCTGCCCGAAGGCGAGCGTGCCGAGGATGACGCCGACGGCGCCGGTGAGCTGGGGTACGGCGATGGTGATGACGCGCATCCGGTAGGCGTCGGCGGTGTCGCCGATGACGCCGTTGAGCGCGCCCATGGAGGCGAGCGCGCCGTACGCGGGGTAGCCGAGCGCGAACCCGATAGCCAGGGGCAGCGCCAGCGCGACGGAGGCCCGGGCGACGGCGGCCCAGTTGACCGGTGCGGGCTGTGCGCGGAGGTTCCGTACCAGCCAGTCGGGAGGGGTGAGGCCGATCGGGAACTCTCGGGACATGCGCCCATTATGGTCGCTTCGCCCGATGAGGCCCCGGTCCTCCGGCTACGCGTCCGCTTCCGCTGCCTGCGCGCCCACTTCCGCCAGGAACGCGCCGAGCACCCGGTTGAACTCCTCCGGCCGCTCCAGGTTCGGCAGATGGGCCGCGCCGGGGACGACGTGCAGCCGGGCGTCCGCCAGGGTGGCGTGCGTCGCCTCCGCGTCCGCGACCGGTGTGTACGTGTCGTCGGCGCCGGTGATCACCAGGGTGGGCGTGGTGAGGCCGGCGAGCAGGGGCCGGTAGTCGGGGCGGGCGGCGCGGCCGCGCAGGGAGGCGGCGGCGCCCTCGGGGTCGGTGCCGGTCATCATGCGGCGCACGTGCGCCTTGACCTCCGGCTCGGCGTACGGCGCGACCATCCGCTCCAGCACCTCGTCGGCGTACCCGGGCATCCCCTCCGCGAGCAGCCGGGCGGCCATGGCGTGCCGGGCCCGTACGCCGTCCGGGGTCTCCGGCTCGGGGAAGGTGTCCGCGAGGACGAGCCCCTGCACGCGGGCACCGAACCGCCCCGCGCACTCCATCGCGATCTGGCCGCCCATCGAGAGCCCGGCGAGCACGAAGGTGCTCACGCCGAGATGGTCGAGCAGGCTCTCGATGTCACGGGCGTGGCGGGAGAGGGTGACCGTGCCGGGGGTCACCGGGGAGGCGCCGTAGCCGCGCAGGTCGGGGGCGATCACCCGGCGCCCGGCGGAGAACTCCGCGAGCTGCGGGGCCCACATCGTGCGGTCGAAGGGGTGGCCGTGGACGAGGAGCAGGGGGAGGCGGCCGTTTTCCGGGCCTTTGTCGTCGTATGCGAGGAAGGGGGGCATGGGGCCGACCCTAGGAGTCGCGTCCGGCTCGGTGCAATGAAATCTTTGCCCTCGGTGCAATGTGAACGCCTGGCCGGAGAGGGTGAGTTGTGGACGGTACGAGGGGAAGCGCGGACGACTACCGGCGCATCGCCGACCGGATCGCCGCCGACATCGCGCGCGGCCGCCTGCGGACCGGCCAACGGCTGCCCCCGCAACGGGCGTTCGCCCGGCGGCACGGCATCGCCGCGTCCACGGCGGAGCGGGTGTACGGCGAACTCGCCCGCCGGGGACTGGTGGTGGGCGAGGTCGGCCGGGGCACCTTCGTCCGCGCCACGGCGCCGGACGCACAGCCGGGGCACGCGCTGACGGAGACGTCGTGCGCTCCCGCGACGGTGAACCTGGAGCTGAACTACCCCTTCGTGGAAGGCCAGTCGGAGCTGCTGGCCCCCGTCCTCACCGAACTCCTGCGCCCCGAGGCCCTGTCCGAGGCGCTGCGGCTGCCCGCGCCCGCCGCGGGGACGGAAGCGGCGCGGGAGGTCTTCGCCGCACTGTCGGGCTCCCCGGACCCCGACGGAATCGTCTTCACCGGCAACGCCCGCCAGGCCCTCGCCGCGACCCTCGCCTCCCTGGTCCGCCCCGGCGGCCGGATCGGCGTCGAGCCGCTGACATATCCGCTGGTGAGAGAGGTGGCCGCGCGCCTGGGTGCCACGCTCGTCCCCCTGGCCACGGACGAACGCGGCCCCCTCCCCGCACCCCTCGCGGCCGCCCACCGCTCGGCTCCCCTGTCGGCGCTCTACCTCCAGCCGACGCTGCACAACCCGACGTCGCGAACGCTGGACGCGGAGCGGAGGTCTGAACTGGCGGAGACGCTAAGGGACTTGGAGATACCGGTAGTGGAGGACCGCGTGTGGTCCTTCCTCCACGAGGACGACGAGCCACCGTTCTCGGCCCTCCTCCCCGCCCTCGGCCACGTCGTCGACAGCCTGTCCAAGCGGGTCGCCCCGGGCCTCACCGTGGGGTTCTCCGCCGTACCGCCCGCGCGGGCCGCGGAGTTGGCACGGGCGGTACGGTCCGGCGGCTGGAGCGCGAGTTCGCTCGCCCTGGAGGCGGCGGTCCGATGGATCACCGACGGCACGGTGGACCGCCTTACGGCAGCCAAACGCGCCGACGCCCGCCACCGCCAACTCCTCACCACCAAAGCCCTGTCCGGCTTCCCCCTCCTCACCGCCCCGACCTCGTACTTCACCTGGTGGCCCCTCCCCACCCCCTGGCGCGCGGACACCTTCACGGCAGCGGCCCGCGCCCGGGGCGTCGCGATCACCCCGGGCACCGCCTTCGCCGCGTCCCCGACGCTCACCCCGGACGCGGTACGGCTCGGTCTGGGCTCGGTGCCGGAGGGGGAACTCGCCCGGGCACTGGGGGTGTTGGCGGAGCTCGCGGATGCGGGGCCCGCTACGGCACTTCCAGCTCGGGAAGCCCCAGGAAACGGGTGATCGCCTCCACTGTCCGTTCCTCGTGGTCGTGCCGGTCGGCCTCCGAGAGGGGGCCGGTCAGGCCGGCTTCGGTGAGGGCTGGGAGGAGGAAGTCCGGGGCGTGGCCCACTCCGTCGGCGGGGGACTCGAAGCTGAGGGCGGTGTGGAGGCGGGTGTCGCGGTAGTACTCGAAGGTCGGGCCGTGGGCCTTCACGCCGCACGGTTCGGTGATGAAGACCGCGAGTTCGGCGCCGGGCGGGCAGAGGGCGGTGTAGTGGGCGCCGTCGTGGTCGTCGGTGTCGGCGCAGTCCCAGGCGGGCATGTCGTGCGTCAGGACGCACCAGTCGTCGCCCTTGGCGTACGCGCGGGGCCGGTGGTGCTGGTCCAGCAGGCCGCGGGTGAGCGTGTCCAGGGAGATGCCGCGGAAGAAGACGACGTTGGTCTCCTCCTCGCCCACCGGGCGGCCGTGTATCCAGCCGAGGGGTCCGTTCATCCAGTGCCTCATGGGGCGCACGCTGGACCCGGGCACGGACAAGCCCCGGGGACCGGTCGGCCCCGCACCACCCCTACGCGTCCGGCGCGGCCGGCCACGGCCGCCCGTCCGGGCGCGCGTCCCACGGGCGTCCGGCGCATACGAAGTCGCCGTACTCGGCGTCGGCCAGGCTCGCGTTGACCCAGCGGTCCCGTTCGGCCCCGGTGTGCTGTTCGGCGAGGGCCAGGGCGGCCGAGGGGTCCTCGGTCGTGCCCAGGAGGCGGCCGAACTCGTTGGCCTCGTCGTCGGGGTCGAGCGGGGGAAACTCGACCAGTTCCATGAAGCCCTCGTGCCCGGCGTCCTCGACGGTGTGGAGGACGACGTCGTAGGACGCCTTCTTCGGACGCACCTCGACATGGCGCACGCCGGGCCGCTCCACCGGGCCGCACGGCCCGAGGAACTGCTCGACCCCCCGGCCCCGTCGCAGGGCCCCGAGAAGGAACGACTCCGTCAAGTACCGCATGCGGCCACGCTACAGCGCGTGTACGGGGCCTGTTCAGACTTGCGCGCGGCCGTCCTCCTGGACCTGGTCCGGGGAGCTGGGTGGCCGGTTCTTGCGCTTCTCCTCGGGCTTGCGGGGTTCCTCCGGGCGCGCCCGGCGGCGGGTCAGCCAGGTGGTCAGGGCCACCGTCACGCCGAGGGTCAGCAGGAGCCAGGAGACCGTGCGGAGGGTGGCGGTGAGGGTGTCGTAGACGGCGGCGGCGACCGGGTGGGGGACGTCGGGCGGGAGGTCGGCCAGGGTGAGGGCGCGGCCGACGGTGAGGGCGAGGGCGAGGACGGCGCCGCCGAGGGCGGTGCCGAGGGAGGTCGCGACGATGGCGCGGCGGCGGTGGACGGCGAGGGCGATCCCGGCCGTGGCGAGCACGGCCGCCGCCACCGGCAGCCAGAAACCGGCGACTTCCAGCATGTGGTACCCCTTGCGGAACCTGGTCAGGTCGCCCGCCGGGAGCACGGGGACGACGGTGTGCTGGACCGGGATGCGGGCGGCGAGCGGGACGTGGTCGAGGGTGAGCTGC
This sequence comes from Streptomyces sp. NPDC005435, assembly GCF_040703155.1. Lineage (NCBI taxonomy): Bacteria > Bacillati > Actinomycetota > Actinomycetes > Kitasatosporales > Streptomycetaceae > Streptomyces > Streptomyces sp. NPDC005435. The sequence continues at coordinate 321,969 of NZ_JBEXEQ010000001.1, read as the reverse complement.
TGCTTGACCCGGGCGGTGACGGGGGCGAGATCGACGGTGACGGCGGCGCCGGGCGCCCCCACGGCCGGGTCCTCGTCGCGCAGCGCGCGCAGCACCGCGTCGTGGGTGATCCGGTTGCCGGTGTCCCAGGCCAGCCGGAAGGCGCGGGTGCGGGTGAAGGAGCGGACCGCGTCGCGGACGAAGGGCCGTACCGAGCCGCGTACCGGGCTCATGTCCATGCGCTCGTCCGCCTCGCGCAGGATGCCGTCCCCGACCGCGTCCGCGATGGCCTCGCGCACGTACGGGTCGGCGGCGAGCGGGGCCATGGTGGTGACGTAGCGGCCCGTGTCGGTGAGCGTGTACGCCGCCCAGGCCCCCGTCGCGCCGAACGGCACGAGGAGGCAGGCCAGCGCGATCAGCGCGGCCGACACGACGCTCCGGAAACGAGGGGACACCCTTCCAGGCAAGGGGTGGCGGGGGCGGGGCGCGAGCGGGGGCGGCCCGTACGGGGGAATCCGTACGGGCCGCCCTCGCCCGGGGTTCAGCGGCGCGGGGTCAGTGGACGCGGTGTCCGGCGGCGTCCTCGCGGGTGTAGAAGCGGTAGAAGAACACGATGAACGTCACCACCGCGACCGCGATCGAGTTCCCCACCGAGCGGTAGATCGAGTCGCCGGTCTGGGCGTAGAGGAAGCCGAACGAGCAGCCGATGAACACCGTCCAGGCGGCCGCGTGCAGCTCGCGGGGCAGCCGGGGTGCCACGCTCAGCAGCGCGATGAGCACCACCGCGAAGACGAGCGCCGTGAGGAACCCGAAGAGCAGGTTCCAGCCGGTGATGGGGCCGCCGGAGCGGCGGTTGGCGGCCGCCCAGTAGCCGTAGATCAGCGCGAGCAGGACGGGTACGACGACTCTGAGCATCCGGTGGGCGCGGGCGTCGAACACGTCGGGCGTCGGACCGGTGCGGAACCGGCCGCCCTTGCCGGAGGTACGGGTGCCGCCGGTCCGCGCGCCGGATGCGGGTGCCGCGTGAGCCATGAGAGCGCTCCTCTCGTCTGACATCGCGCCTGACATCGCGTGACGTCACCTGGTGTCGCCCCATCCTCCAGATCACACCGGGGGCGGCGGCCCGGCAAGTCGGGCGGCCCGGTGCCCGGATGCGCGTGGCGTGCGTGCGTGTTTCGCTGAAGGGCACGGGCTGAAGTACACGGGCTCAGGTACACGGGCCGACGGCCACGGAGTGCCCGGCCGCCCTGACGCAGACGGGTTCGTGACGGAGAGGGCCTCGTGGACCGGATCGACCGCCGGAAGCGGCAGCGGGAGTGGCTCCGGCCCGGCGGGTGCGACGTGTCGTGGCTGGTGCCGTTGCTGCTGCTCATGGCCATCGCGGCGGTGGATCTGCTGACCGGGGAACGGTTCCGGGTGGTCTCCTGGATCGTCCTGGTGCCCAGCATCGCCGCCGCGCTGTGCGGGGTGGGGACGACCGTGGTGTTCGCCCTGCTGTCGCTGGTCACGTACGTCGCCGTCGACACGGTGTACCCGGACCAGTACCGGGCCGGGAACGCCGACTTCGTGCTGGTCGCGCTCGGCGGCGCGCTGGCCGTCGTCGCCGCCGAGGCGCGGGCCCGCCGGGAGCGGCGCGAGGGGCACATGCGGGACATCGCGGAGACGACGCGCCGTACGGTGCTGCGGCCGCTGCCGCCGGGGTGGGCCGGGCTCGAGCACGCGGGGGTGTACCTCGCCGCCGACACCGACGCGCGGGTGGGCGGCGACTTCTACGACATTCAGCCGGGTCCGCACGGCACCCGCGTCCTTGTCGGCGACGTGCAGGGCAAGGGGCTCGGCGCGGTGGAGACGGCGGCGGCGCTGCTCGGCACGTTCCGCGAGGCGGCGTACCACGAGCCCGACCTCGCGACCGTCGCCGACCGGCTGGAGACCCGTATGTACCGCCACCGCGGCCACACCGCCGCGCTCGGCCGCTACGACGGCGAGCGGTTCGCCACGGCCGTCCTCCTCGGCTTCCCGGACCCCGACGGCGACACGGTCGAAGTGATCAACTTCGGCCACGAGGCCCCCCTGGCCGTCGGCCCCCACGGAGTCCGCCCCCTCCCGGGCACGGAACGCCTCCCGATCGGATTCGGCAACTTGGACCTGGCGGGTGGGGCGGTGGGGGACCTGGCGGGTGGCTCGGCGGGTGACCTGGCCGGTGGCTCGGCCGATGGCATGGGAGCCGACCTGCCTGGTGGCCTGGCTGGCGCCCCGCCTCGCGTCCCGGGTTCCGATGCCGGCGGTGGTTCGGTGGGTGATCTGCCTGGCGGTGCGGCTGGGGGCGCGGTAGGTGGCCCGGCCGATGCCCCACCCTGCGCCCCGGGCCCCGATGTCGCCGGCGGCTCGGCCGGAGGTGCGGGAGGTGGTCCGGTAGGCGGTGCGGCGGGTGGTCCGGTTGGAGATCCGGGCGGCGGGTCGGCTGGGAGGCTGGGTGGGGAACGGGCTGGCGACCCCGGACCGTCGCCCTCCTCCCGCAGCCGCCTCCGCTACGACGAGACCCTTCTCGTCGTCACCGACGGTGTCACCGAGGCGCGTGACCGGCGTGGTGAGTTCTACGCCCTCGTGCGTGAGCTGGAGCGGGCCGTCGCCAGTGAGCCGGGGCGGGCCGCGCCGGATCAGTTGGTGCGGACCGTGCGGGACGGGGTGCTGCGGCATACCCGGGGGCGGCTCGGCGACGACACCACCGTGTTCGCGGTACGGCGGCTGCGGGAGGCGTCCCGGTAGTCCGGGCGGGGGACGCGCATCCGTGCCGTCGTGCCCTCCGGGCGTCCCGCGTCGGGGGCGGTCGCGGTTCCGCGTACGTCTCCCGCCGGGGTCGCGGAAGGGCGGCCCCGCCGCACCGGGGACGCTGCCCGCCCCTTAGGGGAGCACCCCGCGTCTCCCTCCGCCCCGTAGGGGAGCATCCCGCGTCCTCCTCCGTCCCGTAGGGGAAACACCCGTCTCTCTCCGTCCCGTAGGGGAGCATCCTGCGTTCTCCTCCGCCCCGTACGGGAATCCCCGCGTCCCTCTCCGTCCCGTAGGGGAACCCCCTGCGTCTCTCTCCGTCCCGTAGGGGAGCACTCCGCGTCCTCCTCCGTCCCGTAGGGGAACCCCCGCGTCCCGCTCCGCCCCGTAGGGGAACCCCCCGAGTCCTCCTCCGCCCCGCAGGGGAGCACCCCACGTCCCCCTCCACCCCGCAGGGGAACCCCCGCCTCCCCCTCCACCCCGTACGGGAACCCCCACCCCCGGAGGGACGACCTTAGGCGTCCCCGGCGTGCCCCTCTGCCCCACCGGTTACCGTGCTGGCTGGCAGGGTGTTCCGAACTGGGGAGGCGTGATGGCCGGTACCGTGCTGCTGATCGCGGCCGCGCCGCTGGGGCGGGGGCGGAGGGTGGACGCGGCCGGGGTGCTGCCGATACTGGCGGCCGTCGCGCCGAACGTGCTGTCCGGTACCGAGACCGCGAACGTGGTGGAGCTGGCCGACCCGCTGGACCCGCAGGCCGTACTGACGAGGCTGCGCGCCGCCGCGGCCGCGCCCGGACCACTGACCGTGTACGTCACCGGGCAGCTGCACCTCGACCGCCGCCAGCACCTGCCCCATCTCGCGCTGGCCCGCACCACGGCGCCCACCGTCCGCTACACCGCGCTGCCCTGGCACTGGATCGGGGAGGAGCTGCGGCTGCGCCCGGCCGGGGCCACCACGATCGTCGCCGATCTGCACGCGGACGCCGAGACCTGGGACCGGTTGCTCGGCCGGCCGCTGGACTCGGGGCGTACGACCGAGGTGTACGGCCGGATCGCGCCGGCGGGCGCCCGGAGAGGAATCGCGCAGCCCACGTACATGAAGGCCGTCGCCACCCTGCTGCGCAGCGGGCACCGGCCGCCGCTCGCGGAGCTGCACCGGGCGGCGCTCGACCGGATCGCGGACGAGCTGCCCACGAACCTGGTGCTCACCGCCCCGCCCCGCCCGGCGGGCGACCTGCCCGTCGGCCTGACCGCCGACGGGCCGACCGTGCCGTCCCGTCCCGAGGGGTCCGAGGGGGGTGCGTACTCCGGGCCGGCTGTGCGGGCAGGTGCCGCAAGGGGTGCGTGTCCCGTGCCGGCCGGACCCGGAGGGGACCCGCACGCCGAGCTGACCGCGGCCGTGCGGGCGGGCCGGCACGCGGAGGCGGACGCGCTGGCCGCCCGTCACCAGCAGGCCGCGGCCCACGCGCGCGGCCCGGCCTCCGAGGACGCGCTGCACTGGGCGGAGGTACGGGCCGACCTCGCGATGTTCGCGGGCGACCCGGCGCGCAGCTGCCGGGCCTGGCTGGACGTGGCCGGGGTGCGGCTCGCCGCCGGCCAGGCGCCGGACGCCCCCGCCGTCGAGTCCGCCGCCGACCGCGCCCACCACCAGTGGGGCCGGATCGACGACCCGGCACGGGCCCGTGAACTGGGGCCCGCGCTGGCCGAGTTGAGGGGGAGAGTGCCCGGGCGAAGGGACGGCGCCCTGGGTCACGTACAGCGGGAGATGCGCAAACTGGCGGAGCGTCAGCCAGACGACGTCACCAGGTGAAGCCCGGCTGGATCGCCATGCACGCGTCGGCCTTCTCGCCGTTCAGCACGGCGGCGCTCTCCGGGACCTTCTTCGGCTTGGTCTTGGGGAAGGTGTCCCCGGTGCGCCAGTCCTCGCCGACGACGAGCGTCACACCCTGGACCTCGGACGACTGCCGGGCCCGCTTCAGCGGGATCCGCAGGGCGTCGGCCACCGCCTGGGCGTCGCCCTCCTGGTCGGGGCCCGGGTAGAGGACCTCGGTGTCGGGCTCGGAGGCGGGGGTGGCGTCGGTCGCGGCGCCGGTGAACCCCTTGCCCTGGAGCAGCTGGGTGATGGCCGTGGCGCGCTGGGGCGCCGGGGCCTCCAGGGCGGTGCCGGTGCCGTTGCGGACCCGTACGGCGATGGCGGCGGCCGGGGCGGCGGGGTCGGTGGAGGTCGGGTCGGGCTGGGGCTTCTTGCCGGCGAGACCGGTCAGCGCGTCGTCGTCGCGGACCATGGAGATGAGCTGTTCGGCGTCGCCGGGGGCGGGCACGAGCCGGTTGTGGTCCTGCGCCCACTGCACGGTCGGCAGCGTGGTCATGGTGATGCCCTTGGTGGGCACCTTCTGGAGCTCCATCGACAGGTCGTACAGCTTCTTGACCGTGCCCAGCCCGTCGTCCACGGTGAGCGCGTCGGTCGCGGCCTCCGCGAGCTTGCGCATCTCGGCGGGGTTGCCGAGCCGGGCGTTGGCGCGCAGCTGGCGGACCATCGAGTTCATGTACATGTGCTGGGCGTGGGTGCGGCCGATGTCGGTGCCGTCCTCGAAGCCGTAGCGGGTGCGCAGCCACTGCAGGGCCTGCTTGCCCTTGACCGGGTGGGTGCCCTTCGCCAGCTTCAGGCCGGAGCCGTGGCCCTCGGCGGTGTGCGACCAGACGTTGTCCTTGACGCAGACCGGGACGCCGCCGATGGCGTCCGCCATGGCGACCACGCCGGAGAAGTCGACCATCATGAAGTGGTCGATGTGCAGGCCGGTGAGCTGCTGCCAGGTGGCGACGGTGCAGCCGGGGCCGCCCCGGCCGAGCGACTCGTTCGCCATGGAGAGGGAGAGCGCCGGGTACACCTTGTCGGTCTCAGGATCGGTGCACTTGGGGATCGGGATCATGGTGTCGCGGGGCAGGCTGATCACCGACATGTCGCTGCGGTCGGCCGACACGTGGAGCAGCATCTGCACGTCCGCCAGCGGCGGGCGGCCCACGTCGCCCTTGGAGCCGCCGAGCTTGAGGTCCTTGGCCGTGTTCCGGCTGTCGGAGCCGATCAGCAGGATGTTCAGCGGGGTCTGGCCCTCGGCGTTCGGGGTGGCCTTCGGCACGGGGGCGTCGCCGAGGTTGAGCCGGGCCTTCTTGATGTTGCCGTTGAGGTGCTCGTAGTAGACGTAGCCCGCGCCCGCGGTGCCGATGACCAGCAGTGCGAGGGTGGCCGCGGACCACTTCAGTATGCGGCGCCCGCGTTTGCGCCGGACCCCGCCGCTGGCATCCGTACTCGCCGGGTCCGCGGGTCCTGTCGCGAACTCCTCCGCACGCAGGCTGTTCGCCGTCATCCCGTGACCTCCCACCCCTGGCCCGGACCCCGGGGCCACCGAAAGAATCGCCCATCGCCGGTCAAGCGGTGCGCGCTGGGCGGCACCGGTCCGGGAGCGCTCACCCTAGCCGCGCGGTTCGCTGTCAACCGTCGCCGGTGAGATATTCCACTCCCGTACAACCGGTGTATTGGGCCTGTTTGTTGGGAAAGGCGCGGTTGGTCTTGGCCACAGTTTTACTCGGAGTTCCTCTTTCGGCGCTTGAAAACCCCTTGCGCGTACGGGCGTTGGGTCATCGCGCGTACGGCGTCGGGTCGCGGCGTGAACCGTGCCGGGTCACCGCTGGGCGGAGCGGGCCGGGGGTGCGGAGGGGGTGTCCGGGGTGTGCGCGGGACCCGCGTTCGCCGCCACGACCAGCGCCGCGACCGCCACCACGGCCGCCACGACACCCCGGGTGAGGGAGGCGTCGTCCGCGGTCCGGCGCAGCCGGGGGCGGGGGCGTGCGCCGGTACGTCCAGGGGCGGCCGATGTACGTCCGGGCACGGGTGACCTCGCTACGGCGGGTGACGAGTCGGATACACGTGAGCCGCCGATTAACCTAGGGCTGCGCGCCCCCAACGACAAGGGGGCCCAAGGGAGTTGGGGAGGACGCCCGATGCGCGAACGGAAGAATCCGGCCGCCGTCGCGGAGGAGTTGAGGCGACGCCTGACGGATGCCCGCCGCGCCCTGGACGACGGTGCCGCCGAGGAGGCCGGGGCCCGCTACGCCACCCTCCTCGCCGAGGCCGGCGAACACGGCCTCACCGCCGAACGCGCCGCCGCCCTGCTCGGCCTCGGCGAGAGCGCCCTGGAGACGGGCGAACTGGCCGACGCCCTGGAGCACTTCGAGCGCGCCGGGGACCTGCTCGCGGACGAACCCGCCCCTCTCCGCGCCCCCGTCCTGCGCGGCCGCGCCGTGGCGCACTATCTCTCCGGCGAACTCCGCTACGCCGTACACCTCCTGGAGACCGGCCTCGCCGAACTGGCCCGCGCCGAACCGCAGGACCCCGACGCCCTGGTGCTGCTGCACGCCACCGCCATCGGGCCGTACATGGACATGGGCGCCCACCACCGCGCCGCCCGCGCCGCCGAGTCCGCGCTCGCGCTCGCCCCGCGTGTGAGCGACCCCGCGCTGGTCGCCCGCACCCACCGCTCGGTCGCCCGCACCCTGCTCGCCCAGGGACGGCACGCCGAGGCGGACGCCTCCCTCGCGACGGCCGCCGGGCTGTACGACCGCCTCGGCCTGCGCACCGAACTCGCCCACTGCCACTGGATGCGCGGCTACGTACGCGCCCAGGCCGGACAACTCGCGGGTGCGGAAGAGGAGTTGCGGCAGGCACTGCTGATGCTCGGGGAGACCCGCGCCGCCCTCTACCGCAGCCAGGTCGCCGTCGAACTGGCCGACGTGCTGCACCGGCGCGGCAGTTCGGGCGACGCCGCCGAGCTGCTGGCCGGGGTGCTCGGCGACTTCTCCTCCGAGCGCGGCGCGGTCCACGCCGCCGCCGCGCACCGGCTGCTCGGCATCATCGCGGAGGACGCCCACGACACCGAGGCCGCCGAGGAGCACTACGTCCGCGCGCTCAGCCTCCTGGAGCGGGCCGGGGCGGCGGGAGACTTGGCCGACTTGTGCCGGCTGCTCGGCGACCTGCTGCGCCGGAGCGGCCGTACGGAAGCGGCGCTGGACGCGTACCGGACGGGGCTCGGTCACCGCACGGCACCGGGGAGTACGACGCTGGGGCCGGCCCAGCTCTGAGCGCTTCCGCGTCCGGCCCGGCTCCGAGCGCGGTCACACCTGGACGCGTGCCTGCTTGCGTACGTCCGCCAGGCGCAGGGCGCCGATCTGGACGGCGGCCTGGGTCGCGTCGTTCGGTACGTCGCCCAGGCCGCCGTTGGTCAGCGCGAACGCGTCCTGGCCGACCCGTACGGCGGCGACGTCCAGCGTGAGCAGCACGTCCTGGTCGTCCTCGGTCGTGGTGGCGACGGTGACGCGCAGGCCCTGGCGCTTGTCCCCGACCTCGGGCAGCGAGGCGGCGTTCACCCGTACGTCCTCGACGAGCCCGGTCTGCGTCTTGGCGGTGAAACGGGCACAGTCGACGGGCATCGTGCCCAGCCGGGTCAGCGCGGCGTCCACGTCGGCGGGGCGGCGGTCGGCGATCTGGTAGCGCAGCTGGGCCCCGGTGTCGGGGTCGTCCAGGCCGACGGCCGCGCGGGCGGGGGCGCCGAGGAGCGTGTCGGCGTAGAGGTCGTCGAGGAGCGGCTGGCACTGGCCCGCGTCGGTGGTGGCCTTCAGCAGCCCGTCCCGCCAGGTGGCCGCGCCGTGCGTCGCGGTCCAGGGGGCGCCGAGATCGGTCTCGGTGAGGAGCGCGGACTGCGCCTGCGCTTCGGTGAGCACCGCCTTGTCGGTGCCGGGCGCGGCCTTGGAGGAGGCGGGCGGCTTCTCGATGGTCGGCAGCGGCTGGTGGGCGGTCGGGGGGTGTTCGAGGCCGAGGGTGGCGCAGCTGGTGAGGGTGAGGAGGGTGGTGGTGAGGAGGGCGGTGCGGAGGGCATGTGTGGCGTGGGCATGTGTGGCGTTGGCACGTGTGGCGTTGGCATGTGTGGTGCGGCTGTGTGTGGCCTCGGTACATGTGGCGTTGGCATGTGTGGTGCGGTTGCGTGTGGCCTCGGCACATGTGGTGCGGCCATGTGTGGCGTGAGCACATGTGGTGCGGTCATGTGTGGCGTCGGTACGTGCGGTACGGCCACGTGTGGCGTCGGCATGTGTCGTGCCGGTACGGCGTGTGCGGAGGACCTGTGTGGCCTCCGCCCGGCCCGGCCGGGAGGCACGTATCGCGCGGGCGCCGAAGGTGCTCAGGGCGCGTATCAGCGCCCGTATCAGACGCTTCCGGTCCAGGAGGGCGCCACGGGCGCGTGCGGTGGCGGTCATCGGGTGCCTCCTGCTCGTACCGGAAGGGCTGGTTCCCCCTCACGGCATCACCCCGCGCCCCCTCCCACCAGCGCTCCGGTCCGTCCGGGTGAGCGCGGGGTGCCGGTGCGGCCGGCGCGGGTAGGTTCGGTACCCGCGACCGAGAGGAGCCCGACGTGGCCGAGCGGCCCGCCGTTCCCGTGATCATCGACTGCGACACCGGGGTGGACGACGCGCTGGCGCTGCTGTTCGCCGTCCGGCATCCGGGGCTCGATCTGCGGGCGGTGACGTGCGTGGCCGGGAACACCGGCGTGGACGGCGTGGTCCGCAACACGCTGACCGTGTTGGAACGGGCGGGCGCGGCCGACGTCCCCGTGGCGCGCGGGGCCGAACGCCCGCTCCTCGAGCCCGCCCGGGTCGCGCACTGGCACGGCACCGACGGCATGGGCGACCTCGGGCTGCCCGCACCGGCCCGCGCGCCCGTCCCCATGGACGCCGTCACGCTGCTGCGGCGCGAGATCCTCGCCTCGCCGCGCCCGGTGACCCTGATCCCGACCGCGCCCCTGACGAACATCGCCCTGCTGCTGCGCACCCACCCCGAGGTGACCCGGAACATCGAGCGGATCGTGTTCATGGGCGGCGCGGTCGGCCCCGGAAACGCCACCGCCGTGGCCGAGTTCAACGTCTGGCACGACCCGGAGGCGGCTGCCGTACTGCTCACCGCCGGGGTGCCGATCACGATGTACGGGCTCGACGTGTTCACCCGGGTCGTCGTCCCCGGCGCGGACGTACGCAGGCTGCGCGCGAGCGCCGAACCGGGCACCCGGCTGGCCGGCGACCTCCTCGCCCACCGGCCCCCGGCCCGGGGAACCGCACCCCGGGACGCGGCGGCGGGCGGCCTCGGCGACGCGGGCGCGGTCCTGGCGGTCGCCGACCCCGAGGGCCTCACCACCCGCCGCGTCCCGGTGGAGATCGCCCTCGCCCCCGGCCCGTCCCGCGGCCAGACGGTCGTCGACCTGCGCGGCCGCCCAGGAGAGTCCGAACTGCACGACGGTGAGCGGGAACGTCCCTTGGTGGACGTGGGGTTGGACGTGGACGTCAAGCGGTACGTGGATCTGTACCTGTCCACGGTGGAGCGGGGGTAGCCGTACGGCCGGGGCGGAGTGGCCGTGGCGGAGGGGCAGTTGTAGCCGGACGGCCGGCGGCGCGGCGGCCGTAGCGACCGGGCCCGCGCCGGGGTGGGTGTGCTCGTCGGGCTCACGAGGAGTCGCCGTAGCAGCCCGACTCTCGCTGGAGCGGGCGTAGTTGTCCGGTGGCTGGTGCGGTGGGCATGGTTGCTGGGCCCAGGGAAAGCAGTCGTGGGTGTCGGGCCCGTGCCGGGCGTGGTCGTCGGGCTTTCGCTGGGGCGCCCGTAGTCGTTCGGTCCCGCTGGAGCGGCCGTACCCCCTCCGCCCGCAGGGGAGCGTGGCTCCGCCCCCAGCGGGTGTGCCGCTGGGGGCGGAGGGGTGAGGCGGGCGCCGGGACCGGGCGTTGGGCCTGACCCCGTTGTCCGGGAGGGTGTCCGGCGTGTTCGCCTCGCGGTGGGGGGCGTTGGGGCGCCCCCGTGAGGTCAGTACCGCTGGGCCGTGCTGCCGCGCGGTGCGCAGCCGCCGCCGGCGGGACTCAGTGCTGGGCCGCCCGCTTGCGGCGGGAGATGACCACGGCCGCGGCGCCCGCGGCGACCAGTGCCGCCGCGGCACCCGCGATCAGGCCCGAGCCGTTGCCGCCGCCGGTCTCGGCGAGGTCGCCGGAGCCGCCGTTCGCGGAGGGGGACGCGGCCGCGGCGGTGTCCTTGACGCTCGCCGAGGGCGAGGCCGGCGCGCCGGAGTCCGCCTTGGTGCTCGGGGCGGCCGACGCGGAGGCGGACGCCGAGGCCGGGGCCGGCTCGGACGCCGAGCCGGAGGCGGAGTCCGACTCCGGGGCGGTGGCCGAGGGGGAGGCGTCGGTGTCGGCGGGCGTCGTCGGGGCGGCCGGGGTCGGCTGCGCCTCGATCGAGCACTCCTTGGTGCCGCCGTTCCAGGCCGCGATCAGCTTGTCCTTGATGACGGCGTGGTCCGGGCCCTTGGGCAGGTCGCCGTGGACCAGGCCGTCGTTCGCGTCGAGGTCGCCGTCGAACTTGACCGCGCCCCGGTACAGGTCGATCTGCGCGAAGCAGCCCGCGTCCGGCACCGCGATGTCGAGCGAGTCGGTCTCGCCCCGCTTGACGCTCACGGTGTCGAAGCCGACCAGCGCCTGCTGCCCGGAGGTGGCCCAGGTGGAGCCGTGGGCGAGGTAGGAGGCCAGCGAGGCGGTGCAGGTCGCGGCGGAACCGGCGGCGCGGACCTTGATGTGGACCTTGCCGTCCTCGGTGGGCTTCAGGTTCTGGTCGTCCACCTTGACGGAGGCGAAGAAGCGGGTGCCGTCCAGCGAGAACTCGCAGGCGTCGGCGCCGGTCTCGGTGCCGGCGCCGGTGCCCGGGGTGAAGTGGCCGCCGGACTTCCAGCCGTCGCCGCCGGGCGCGCCGTGGGCCCAGGCCCCGGAGGCGGCGGCTACGGAGGCGGCGCACAGGGCGAGCGAGGCGGCGCCCGTCCCCAGCAGGCGGCGCGCGGTGACACGTCGGGCTATGGACATGGGTATCCCATCGGTTCGGGGAAGGCTCGCGCGAGGCGCGGAGAGATCACAGGAGAGGACCGCGGCCTCCACGGACTCGTCGGTCCCGTGCGCCACAGTGTGCAGACATCGTGATCGTCCTTGCGAAAGCTGTCAACCTGCGCTAACGCGCCGGGTGTTCGGATTTCCGGTCCCGCCCGGTTTCCGTTTCGGGGCGATGTGGACAGATTCCTGTCGGAGCCTGGCCGGTCCCCGGTATTCACCCGATTCCGCCCCCGATGACACCCCCGCCTCAGCCCGATCCGCCGATCCGCCGGCACCCGCCCACCCCACCGGCCCCCTGCCCCAACAGGCCCCCCGCCCCCCTCACCCCCGCCCCCGAACGGAGCCCGCATGCCCCACCCGTCCGCCGACCTCTCCCCCCGGAACCCCGACTGGTGGCGCCAGGCCGTCATCCACCAGGTCTACCCCCGCAGCTTCGCGGACGCCGACGGCGACGGGCTCGGTGACCTGCGGGGCGTCACCGCGCACCTGGACCACCTGGCCGCGCTCGGCGTGGACGCGGTGTGGCTCAGCCCGTTCTACCCCTCCGAACTGGCCGACGGCGGCTACGACATCGCCGACCACCGGGACGTGGACCCGCGCCTGGGCACGCTGGAGGACTTCGACGCGCTGGTCGCGGAGGCCCACCGCCTCGGCCTCAAGGTGATCGTGGACATCGTCCCCAACCACACCTCGCACCAGCACACTTGGTTCCGGGAGGCGCTGGCGGCGGGCCCCGGTTCCCCGGCCCGCGCCCGTTACGTCTTCCGGACCGGCCGGGGCGTACGCGGTGAACTCCCGCCCACCGACTGGCAGTCGGTCTTCGGCGGCAGCGCCTGGGAGCGCGTGCCGGACGGCGAGTGGTATCTGCACCTCTTCGCCCGTGAACAGCCCGACCTCGACTGGCGCCACCCGGAGGTACGCGCCGACTTCCTCACCACGCTGCGCTTCTGGTCCGACCGGGGTGTGGACGGCTTCCGGGTCGACGTGGCCCACGGCCTGGCCAAGGACCTCGCCGAGCCGCTCCGGGACGTGGGCGGGATCGGCGCCACCGGCGAGGACTCCCTGCCCCTGCTGGCACCCGGCACCCACCCCTACTGGGACCGAGACGAGGTGCACGACATCTTCCGCGACTGGCGCCGCGTTCTCGACTCCTACGACCCGCCCCGCACCGCCGTCGCGGAGGCCTGGGTGCCGGACGGGCGCCGTGCGCTGTACGCCCGCCCGGACGAACTCGGCCAGGCGTTCAACTTCGAGTATCTGGAGACCGGTTGGGGCGCGGAGGAGCTGCGCGCTGTCATCACCCGCTCGCTCGCCACGGCCCGCTCGGCGGGCGCCTCGGCCACCTGGGTGCTCTCCAACCACGACGTGGTCCGCCACGCCTCACGCCTGTCGCTCCCGCCCGGCACCGACCTCGACGCCTGGCTGCTCTCCGGCGGCACCGAACCCCCGCTCGACCCGGTCGCCGCGCTGCGCCGGGCCCGCGCCGCGACCCTGCTGATGCTGGCGCTGCCCGGCTCGGCGTACCTCTACCAGGGCGAGGAGCTGGGCCTTCCCGAGGTCGCCGACCTGCCCGCCGAGGTGCTCCAGGACCCGGTGTGGCAGCAGTCGGGCCACACCCGCAAGGGCCGGGACGGCTGCCGGGTGCCGCTGCCCTGGACGACGACCGGACCCTCGTACGGCTTCGGACCCGGCGCGGGCTGGCTGCCGCAGCCCCCGTCCTTCGCGGCGTACGCCGTCGAGGCGCAGTCCGGTGTGGAGGGTTCGACCCTGGAGCTGTACCGCGCCGCGCTGAAGCTGCGCCGCAAGCTGCTGGAGGGCGAGGGGCTGGCCTGGGCGCCCGGACAGGCCCCGGGCGTACTGGACTTCAGGCGTAGCCCGGGCTGGCGCTGTGTGACCAACCTCAACGGCGCGCCCGTAGCGCTGCCGTCGGGTGAACTCCTGCTCTCCAGCGAGCCGTTGGCGGTGTCCGGCAGCCTTCCGCCGGACACCACCGTGTGGCTGGCCTAGCCGATCGTCGGTGTGGGCGAGGGCTGGGCGGTCGCGCCGGGGACGGTCGAAGAGGTGTCGCTGCGCGTGTCGTTGGGGCCGTTGATGCCGTCGACGTTCAGCGTGGAGGAGGTGGGGTTCGGCGGCGGGGTCAGGACCACCTCCGGCTGGCCCGGCGGCGGCGCGGGCGGCGTGAGGTCGTCCGTGGGCAGCTTGGGCGGGGTGGTCTGCTGGAAGATGGTCTGGTCGAAGTCGACCAGGCCCGTCTTCTCCATCACCGTGATGTGGTCGAGCACCGTGTCGTTGGCCTGGTTGGCCAGCGCCCGCACCAGCGAGTTCTTGGTGGTGGACCGGATCTTCGCGATGGTGTTGAAGATCGAACCGTGCGTCATCCGCAGGATGTTGGCGAAGTCGGTGTCGAACTGCTTGCCGCTCTCGCCCTTCAGCTGGGTCACGAAGCCCTCCTGCTGGGGGCTCGCCACGTTGGGCAGCGTGATGTTCAGCATGGGCGCGATCTTGCGGCAGGAGGCGTCGAGCGCGGCGTGGCCGTCGATCAGGTGCTTGCTGGCTTCCTTGACGCCCGCCGTGGTGCCCTTCTGCAGCCCGATCTGGCCGAGCGGGTACTCCCACAGGCCGGCCGCGCGCACCCGGACCACGAAGTCGCGGTCCTGTTCGGTGAGGGGGCCCCACTGGGTGTTGGCGACGATCCGGGTCTGGGACGCCGTGACGGTGTTCAGGCCGAGCATGCCGGGGTAGGCGAGCGCCGCGAGTGTGAGCGTCATCGCACCGCCCACGAAGATCGTTCCCGTCGCGTTCCGCGAAATGCGCACCGTGCCTCCTGCCCGGTCGTGGTTCCGCCGACAGGCGGTTGGGACGCACAGCAGTACGGATGGGAATGCTGTTCGTCTCGACGGTTCGGGTAACAATTTCCACCCGGCCCCAACTCGGCTTTTCCTCCTGCCGAATTGACGAAAGGTTGACTCTACTCGACAGAAGTTGACCGTTCGCCGGGAGAAGCGGGAAGGAACCCGACCCTAGATTCGCCCCATGCCCCCACAGCCCCCCGCCGGACGCCCGGCGGCCCTGCCCGTGCTGCCCTACCGCAAGCCCACCCGGGGACGCGACTACTGGGTCATCGACGACGCGCTGCCCGACCCGGACGCGGTACGGGAACGGTGTCTGGCCAAGGACGACTGGGCCAGGGGGTATCCGTACACCTCCGAGACCTGGCCCGGACTGCGCGCGATGCCCGGCCTCGAACCGGATGAACTCGCCCGTATCGAGCGGCTGGTGAAGAAGGCGACCGGCGCGAAGGAGCTGTGGGTGCAGCGGGCGCCCGGCGGCGGCACCCTCAACCACAACTGCGTCCAGGTGGTCGGCGAGGGCGAGAGCGAACCCCGCCCGCACGCCGACTCGCGCGCGCTGTGCCGGTACGCGGCGGTGCTCTACCTCAACCCGCACGTGCCGAAGTCCTGCGGCACCAGCTTCTACCGCCAGTCCCTGCCCGGCGGCCGGCTCGGCGGCAACGTCGTCCAGGCCCCGCACAACAACCTCGTCGACGCCCTCGGCACCCGTTTCGTCGCCCCGGACGCCTTCGAGGAGGACGTGGACGTCCCCCACCGCTACAACCGCCTCCTCCTCTACCACGCCAACCTCGTGCACAGCGCGACCGGTTACGTCGGACGGACGCTGGAGGAGAAGCGGATGACGGCGGTGTTCTTCTGGATGGCGTGAGGTCCGGACGTACGCGCTGAACAGGGCGTGAGCCCCCTTCCCGGGGCGGCTCACGCCCCGCGTCGTTCACCCGTACGGCGTAGCCCCCGTGGTCCCCGGGCCGGGCCCGCGTGATCGTCGTAGCAACGACCCACTCGGGGCGACGACGGCGGAGGTACGGCCATGACCCAGCAGCAGCAGACGCAACCGGCACCTCCGGCCCATGGAGGTCTCGCCGAGGGCGGTGCGATCTTCGGGGGCGTGCTGATGCTGATGAACGGCATCCTCGCGATCCTCCAGGGCATCTCCGCGATCGCGGCGGACGACGTGTACGCCCGGATAGACGCCTACGTCTACAAGATCAACCTCACCGGCTGGGGCTGGATCCTGCTGGTGATCGGCGTCATCGCGGTCATCACCGGTGTGGGCATCCTCAAGGGCCTGGAGTGGGCGCGGGTGGTCGGCATCCTGCTGGCCTCGCTGAGCATGATCGCCCAGTTCCTGTTCCTGCCGTACTCCCCGATCTGGTCGCTGATCATGATCGGTATCGACTTCTTCGTGATCTGGGCGCTGGCGACGTACCACCCGCAGCACCGCACGCCGGAACGCCGCCCGGCCTGATCCCGTCGTAAAGCCCCTGGTGCGGGGGTGTCCAGCCGGTCAGAATCGCGTGGTGAACGAACAGAAGACGATTCCGGCCGCCCCCGCACGCCAGGTGCACGGACTGCGCCCCGTCGAGAAGGCGGCCCGGCTGACCGGCTGGGCCCTGCTGCTCGCGGGGCTCGGCCATGTACTGCGCGCGGTGTGGGAGATACGGCTGTGGACGGCGGGCGAACCCGCCTCCGGCCCGCCGGACCGGGGGGAGGGCGCGCACCGGCCGCTGAACGGGCTGGAGGACTCGTACCACGTCGTCACCTCGCTCCTCGGTGCCGCGACGTTGGTCTGCGCGGTTTTCTTCATCGCCTGGCTGTGGCGGGTGCGGGACAACTCGGTCGCCCTGTCGCGCGAGTCGCCGAAGTACACCGGGCTCTGGGTCTACCTGGGCTGGGTGCTGCCCGTCGCCAACCTGTGGATTCCGCGCGGCCTGATCGCCGACGCGTACCGCAAGTCGGTGCCGGGGCGGAAGCTGCCCGCCGTGGTCACGGTGTGGTGGGTGCTGTGGCTGGTCGGACTGCTCTCCGGCACCGGACTGTTCTTCCGCGACGGCGCCGACGAGATGATCGAGCGCGCCTACACCGAGATCGGGCCTGTGCTCTTCAGCGAGGCGGCGATGGCGGGCGCGGCGGTCACCGGCTTCCTCATGGTGCGCGCGGTCACGGCCGCGCAGCTGGAGCGCATCGCGTCACTCACGCCGGCCGAGCCCCCGGCCGAGGCCCCGACCGAGTCGCCGGCCGAGCCGTCGGCCGCGGAGTAACCCGAAGGCAGTAACCCGCTCTGCGGAGTGCGTGGTTGTCGGCCAGTATGAGGCTGTTTGCCGCATTCGCTCTCTCAGAGGGGGCCTCAATGGCTGTCGAAATCCCCCCGCTCATCAAGCCGTCCCGGCTCAGGCACCGGGGCGGTCTGGCGGGCGAGATGATGGCGGAGTTCCTCGGGACCTTCGTCCTCATCGCGTTCGGCTGCGGTGTGGTCGCCATGGCGGTCGCCGCGCTTCCCGGCTCCGGCCGGGCCGCCACCACCACGACCATCTTCCTGGCGGCCGGCGACTGGCTGCTGGTCGCCTGGGGCTGGGCCCTCGCGGTGACCTTCGGTGTCTACGTCGCCGGCGGCGTCAGCGGCGCCCACCTCAACCCGGCCGTCACCCTCGCGGTGGCCGTGCGCCGGGGCTTCCCCTGGATCAAGGTGCTGCCCTACTGGTTCGCCCAGGTCGTGGGCGCCTTCGCGGGTGCGGCGCTGGTCTATCTCGTCTACCACAACGCGATCGACACCTTCGACGCCGCGGTCTCGGGCCCCAAGACCAACGGGCACACGCTGGCCTCCTTCTCCATCTTCGCCACCTTCCCGGCGCCCTACTTCCACGGCGGCATCTGGGGCCCGCTCATCGACCAGATCGTCGGCGCGGCCTTCCTGGTCATGTTCGTCGTCGCCATCCTCGACCTGCGCAACCAGGCCGTGAAGGCGAACCTCGCCCCGCTGATCGTGGGCTTCGCGGTCGCCGCGATCGGCATGTCGTTCGGCGCGAACGCCGGGTACGCGATCAACCCCGCCCGTGACTTCGGGCCGCGCCTGTTCACCTGGGCGGCGGGCTGGGACAGCCTGGCCTTCCCCGGCTCGGTGGCGGGCCAGTTCAGCGGCTACTGGTGGGTGCCGATCGTCGGCCCGCTGATCGGCGGCCTGGTGGGCATCTTCCTCTACGACCTGTTCGTCGGCGACGTGCTCTACCTGCGCCACGAGCTGGGCGAACTCCCCGAGCCGGGCCGCAGCCGCCCGACCCGGGTGGACGAGGGCGAGGAGTAGCCGGACCGCGCGAGGAGACCTGATGCGCGGCGGCGGCCGGGCCCGGGCGATGGCCCGGGCCCGGCTCCGTGTGCGGGTGACGGTACGGCTCCGGGGCGGCCGGCTGTCGGTGCGGCTACGGGTCCGGGGGCGGGCCGGGGTGCGGATACGGCGCTGAGGTGCTCGCGGCCGGCCGGGGGTTCTGGCCCGTACGCGCGTACGGGCGTTCGCCGTGCCGTGTGATC
Source organism: Streptomyces sp. NPDC005435 (assembly GCF_040703155.1). Taxonomy (NCBI): domain Bacteria; kingdom Bacillati; phylum Actinomycetota; class Actinomycetes; order Kitasatosporales; family Streptomycetaceae; genus Streptomyces; species Streptomyces sp. NPDC005435. The sequence continues at coordinate 303,889 of NZ_JBEXEQ010000001.1, read as the reverse complement.
CCCGGCGCGGGTGCGCCACCCGGAGTTCCGGCGGGCGTTGGAGTTCCCGTAGCGGTTCCGCAGGAACGATTTCCCCGTGCGTATGACCGGGTTGTCGTGCCGGGCGATGTTTTGGAGTACTGACGACGTGAGGGCTTACGCCTCGGGCACCGGCCGGGCGGCCACGACGGGCCGTCCGGAACCGGGGGTGCTCATCGGCCGCGCGGCGGAGACGGCCGCGCTGCGGGAGGGCCTGGCCCGGGGACGGCTGGTGACGGTGACCGGGCCCGTCGGCGCGGGCAAGAGCGCCCTGGCCTCGGCGGTGGCGGCCTGCGGGGCCTGGGGCCCGGTGGTCAGGGTCCGCTGCCCCGGCGGCAGCCGTACGGCACCGGGCGCGCTGGCCGAGCGGGTGGCCGAGGCGCTGGGCGGCGGGTCTCCGGCCGCGCTGGAGGCCGGCCCCGGTGCGCACGGCCGCCCCGCGCTGCTCCTGCTCGACGACGCCGACGCGGTGCGCACCGAATGCGCGGGCCTGGTCCAGCGGCTGCTGATGGAACTCCCCTCCGTACGCGTCCTGGTGACCTCCCGCCAGGCCCTCGGACTCGGGGACGAACGGGTCGTACGGCTCGCCCCGCTCCAGGAGGCGGACGCCGTGGAGTTGTTCCGCGCGCGGGCGTGGCCCCGGGCGGTGGAGGAGTACGGCGTCGTGGCCCGGATCTGCCGGCTGGTGGAGGGCCTGCCGCTGGCCGTGGAGCTGGCCGCCGAGCAGCTCGGGCAGGGCATGGACGTACGGGAGCTGGCGGAGCGCCTGGAGCGGGACCAGTGCTGGCTGTCCGCGCCCTCGTCCGCGCTGCGCAGGCACCGTTCGCTGCGCTCGGCGGTCGGGGCGGCCTATCTGCTGTGCGACCGGGCCGAGCGGGCGGTGTGGAGCCGGGCGGCGGTCTTCGCCGGGGCGTTCACCGAACCGTCCGCCGCGTATCTGTGCTCCGGCGCCGGCGTCGCCCCGCACCAGGTCGCCGCGTGCCTGGCCCGGCTGACCGCGGCCGGGGTGCTGCGGACCCTGGGCGAGCCCGGTGGCGTACGCCCGCCGCGCTATCTGATGACCCGGGCCGCCCGTGACTTCGGCGCCGAACGGCTGCGCGCGGCCGGGGAGTTCAGGGTCGCCGTCACCCGGCACGTGCTGCACCACCGGCGGCTCGCGGAGATCGCCGGGAACCTGTGGAGCGCGGGCGAGCAGCGGCAGGCGGCGCGGCTGGTGCGGGACAACGAGGCCGATCTGTCCGCGCTGGTCGACCACGCGCTCGCGCTGCCGGACCCGCCCGCCGGGCAGGTGGCGGCGGCGCTGGCCGGGGTGGTGGACCTGTGGTTCTGGTGGGCGGTGCACGACCACGCCGAGGAGGGCCGCCGTCATCTGGCCCGGCTGCTGCCCCGCCACCGCGCCGACGACCACCTCGCGGCCCGCGCCCGCTGGCTGGCCGCCTGGCTGAGCGCCCCCGGGGACGCGGCCACCGCCCGCGAACTGCTCGGCCAGGTCTGGCCCGCCGCCGTGCTGGCCGGTGACGACGCGCTGATCGGGCGCGTCAGCCATGTCGAGGGGGTGCTGGCCTGGGAGCGCGGTGACACGCGCGCCGCCGCCGACTGCTTCCGCCAGGCGGCCGACACCGTCCCGCCGTACGCCCCCGGCGGCCCCGCCCCGGCCGTCAGCCTCGCCGCCCTGGCCGTGCTCCAGGCCCCGCTGACCCCGGCGTCCGCCCGGCGCAACGCCCGCCGCGCCCTCACCCAGCCCGGGGTCCGCGAGGACGCCTGGGCCACCGCGCTGGCCCGCTACGCCCGCGCCTACGCCGACCACCACCAGGGCCGTACCGCCCGGGCCTGGCACCGGGCGCGCCGCGCGCTCGCCGGTCTCGACCCGTACCCGGCCCCGCTCGACGCCGCCCCCGACATGCCTCAAGTCCGGTCCGCGCTGCGCACCTTGCTGGCCGAGATCGAGTCGCCGGCGCCTTTGTCCGCGCGCCCGGCGGTACCGGGGCCGCGCAAGGGGCGGACGTGAACCCGGGAGTTCCCTGTGACTCAGATCACTTAAAAATACCGTAAGTTTTTGGGCAACTGTTTACCCGGTTGGCCGGTCAATTCTGCGAACACACCGATCACTTACGCATCCGAGGTTCGCATGAAGCTTCGCCGTTCCCTGGCTCTGGCCGCAGCCACGGCTGCCATAGCCCCCGTCGTCCTGCTGGCCGCCCCGCTCGCGTACGCCTCCGACGGCACGCAGGCGGTCTCCGCCTCCGAGTCGGCGCCGGCGGCCGAGGACACCACGCCCGCCGCCGAGGACACGACTCCGGCCGCCGAGGACACCACCCCGGCCGCCGAGGACACGACCCCCGCCGCCGAGGACACCACCCCGGCCGCGGACGCGTCGCAGTCCACGAGCGCCGCGCCCACCGCCTCCGCCTCCGCCCCGGCCTCCGGGTCCGCCGCGCCGTCGGCGAGCGTGTCGGCCTCGCCGTCCGCCTCGGAGTCCACGTTCCCGACCGAGTGCGACGGCTCGGCCGAGCCGAAGTTCGACGACGACCTGCACACCACCCTCTCCGGCCTGCCGTCGAAGGTCGTGGCGGGCAGCGGCTACCACAACTTCAAGCTGAACGTCCGCAACACCGGCGCCCACACCTACAAGCGCGTCGACCTCGGTGTGTTCGCCGCGAGCGTCAGCGAGGACGACTTCTCCGACGCCAACCACCTCACCCTCGAGTACAAGGACCCGGCCACCGGCACGTGGACCGACATCTCCCTGGACGAGAACGACGAGGGCGCGGGCTACCTCGGTTACACCGACGTCCAGGCCAAGGAGTCCTTCTCCATCGACCTGCGCCTGGCCGTCGACGCCAAGGCCCCGGAAGGTTTCGGCTTCGCCATCAGCATCGGCATGTACGCCGACGACAAGGGCGACTGCGTCTACTCCAGCGACGACAGCTACTACGAGTTCGACATCCTCAAGGCGGGCACGGCCCCCGGCAAGCCGGGTGACGCCAAGCCGCAGGGCGGCCGCAAGCCGCTCCCGGCCAAGCCGTCCGGCAACACCCAGATCAGCCCGCAGGGCCGCCTCGCCGAGACCGGCGCCAGCTCGGTCCTGCCGGCCATCGCGCTGAGCGGTGGCGCCGCCGTCGCCCTGGGCGCGGGCGCCGTCTTCGTCGTCCGCCGTCGCAAGGCCGCGGGCTCCGGCATCGTCGCGTAACGGTCCATTCCGGCGTCCGGCAGCCGCCGTACGCGCACCCGGGGCCTCGTCCACCCGCCGGTGGGCGAGGCCCCGCGCCGTACGACCGGTACTCTTCCCTCCGCCGTCAACCGCGCCTTCGTGCCCCTGGTTCCGGCGTTCATCAGACCTGGCCGGACGTGGCGCGGAGCCGTCGGCAGCGTGGTCGTCGTCGTGTGGCTCGGCGTGCCGCCGGGAGAGGATCAGCGTGGGTTCCAGGAGCGAGAGCGAAGTCGGCGCGGCGGGACGCGGGGTGCCGGGAGGCGGGCCGGACCCGGCCACCCTCCAGATCCGCCTGGTGGACACCGCGCCCCCGGCCGCCGAGGCGCCCCCGGCGGCGGCCGCCCCGGCCAGGAAGTCCGGCGGCAAGGCGGCCGGGCTCCTCAAGTCCAGCGCCGTCATGGCGGCCGGCACCCTGGTCTCCCGGCTCACCGGCTTCCTGCGCACCCTCGTGATGGGCGCGGCCCTCGGCGTCGGCACCCTCAACGACTCCTACCAGGTCGCCAACACCCTGCCGACGATGATCTACGTCCTGGTCGGCGGCGGCGCGCTCAACTCCGTCTTCATCCCGCAGCTCGTGCGGTCCATGAAGGAGGACGACGACGGCGGCGTGGCCTACGCCAACCGGCTGATGACCCTGGTCATCACGCTCCTCGGCACCGTCACCGCCGTCTGCGTGGTCGCCGCGCCCTGGCTGATCCGGCTGATGTCGCCGTCCATGGCGTCCCACCCGGACCAGCTGGAGGTGGCGGTCACCTTCGCGCGCTGGTGCCTGCCCACCATGTTCTTCATGGGCCTGCACGTGGTGATGGGCCAGATCCTCAACGCGCGCGGCCGGTTCGGCGCCATGATGTGGACGCCGGTCCTCAACAACATCCTGATCATCGTGGCGTTCGGCTCGTTCGTCTGGGTCTTCGGCTCGGCCGGGCACTCCGGCATCTCGGCCGCCTCGATCAGCCCCGAGGGCGTACGGCTGCTGGGCATCGGCACCCTGCTGGGTCTCGCCGTGCAGTCGCTGGCGATGATGCCGTACCTGCGTGACTCCGGCTTCCGCATCCGGCTGCGCTTCGACTGGCGCGGCCAGGGCCTCGGCAAGGCGCTCGGGCTCGCCAAGTGGACGTTCCTGTTCGTGCTGGTCAACCAGGCCGGCATGGTCGTCGTCACCCGGCTCGCCACGGCCGCCGGCGCGGCGGCCGAGAAGACGGGCCACCCCGGTACCGGCATCACCGCCTACAACTACGCGCTGCTGCTCTGGCAGATGCCGCAGGCCATCATCACCGTCTCGATCATGACGGCGATCCTGCCGCGCATCTCCCGCGCCGCCCACGAGGAGGACTTCGCGGGCGTCCGCGACGACCTCTCCCAGGGCCTGCGCTCCTCGGCCGTCTTCATCGTGCCGTGCGCCTTCGCCTTCCTGGCCCTCGGCGTCCCGCTGATCCAGCTGCTGTACGCCGGTGCCGGTGAGGAGGGCGCCCGCAACATCGGCTTCGTGCTGATGGCGTTCGCGCTCGGACTCGTCCCCTACTCCGTGCAGTACGTCGTGCTCCGCGGCTTCTACGCCTTCGAGGACACCCGCACGCCCTTCTACAACACGGTGATCGTCGCGGCCGTCAACGCCGCCGGGTCCGTCGCCTCCTACCTGCTGCTCCCGGCCCGCTGGGCGGTGGCGGGCATGGCCCTGTCCTACGGTCTCGCCTACGCGACCGGCGTCCGCGTCGCCTGGACCCGGCTGCGCAAGCGGCTCGGCGGCGAACTCGACGGCCGCCGCGTCACCCGCACCTACCTCCGCCTGATCGCCGCCTGCGTGCCCGCCACGGCGGCGGCCGGTCTGCTGGTGCGCTGGCTCTCCGGCATCACCGCGAACGCCGTCCTCTCCTCGGCCATCGCCCTGACCGCCGGAGGCGTGGTCCTCCTCGTCCTCTTCGCCGTCTTCGCCCGCCTCTTCCGCGTCGAAGAGGTCAACGCCGCCCTCGGCATGCTGAAGGGCCGCCTCGGCCGCTGACTCACCAGCCGGTCAGCAGCAGATGGTTGACCAGCAGCGCCGTGACCGCCTGGGCCCCGAGCCACACCCGGGGCCCGGGCAGGTACGCGCACACCGGGAGCAGCCACATCGCGAACGGCAGCCAGATGCGCTCGGTCTCCGCCTTGCTCATCCCGGAGACGTCCGCGACGAGCACCGCCAGCAGGGCGGCGGCGGCCAGGAGCGCGAGCCGGACGGCCGCCGGGTCGCTACGGCGCACCAGGGCCGAGCCCGCCCGGCCGAGCCCCGCCGCCGTGGCGGGCCCGGTGATGACCGCCGTACAGGCGAGGTTGGCCCAGATCCAGTAGCCGTACGGGCGCGTGCCGCCGACGCCCTGGTAGTAGCGGATCACCAACAGGTGGTACGCCGTCCACCAGTTGAAGCCGAGCAGCGTGAACACCAGCGGAATCACGGCCAGTCCGGCCACCAGCGCGACGAGCAGCAGCGGCCGGGCCCGTACCCCCGCGCGGCCGAGCCACAGCACCGCCAGCGCGACGAACGCGATCAGCGTCAGGCCGTAGGACAGATAGACGGTCAGGCCCAGCAGCAGCCCTGAGGCGGCCGCCCACCACGGTGAGCGCCGGGTGACCGCGAGGGCGAGGCAGGCCAGGCCCCAGGCGGCGGCCGCCGCGAAATAGGCGTCCGCCGAGGCGCCCAGCCAGACCGCGGCCGGCGCGAACACCAGGAACGGCGCCGCCCGGCGCGCCGCCGGCTCGTCCACCAGGGCCCGCAGCGCCACCAGCACGGCCGCGCTCGCGGAGGCGCCGAGCACCACGCACCAGGTCCCCGCCCAGCCCCCGCCGCCGAGCCCGATCCGGTCCAGGAGCACGAACGTGACCGTCGCCGCCGGAGGATGCCCGGCGACATGGGCGGGCCAGTTGCCGGGCACCCCGCTGACGATGTGCTGGTCGAAGTCGCGCAGGGCCGCCGGGATGTCGTGGAAGCGGCCGATCACCCGCAGGTACTCGTTGCGGGCGGTGAGCCGCGACGCGATCCCGGTGTGCCAGCCGTCGACCAGCGCGAGCGCGAAGATCCACGCGGCCGACACCGCCCACGCCGCCCACGGCAGCGCGCGCCAGGACAGCCGGGCCGCGAGCGCGGGGCCGTACGCCACCGCGCCCGCCGCGAGCAGCAGCGCGGCCGGGGTGCCGGGGCCCACGTGCGGGTCCCACTCGGCGAGCAGCGGCGGCCAGTGCACGAACAGGGTGTGCCGGGTGTCCTGGAGGTGGCGGCCGATCAGCACGGCGGCCGTCACGAGGAGGACGGCGGCACCGGCGGCGAGGAGATCGCGGCGGGCCACGGGGGACGAGGGGCGCGCGGAGTCGGGGTGCGGGGAGCGGTCGATCACACCGGCACGCTAGGCCGCCCGCGCGCGCCGGGGCCGCCGTACGGGCCCGACGTCAGCGTTTCGTCATGGGTCGCGCACCCGTTCCGGTGGGTTCCCCGGCCTACGGTCGGATCATGAGCGACCGCCCCCGGCTCCCCTCCTCCCCCGCCTTCTGGCGCAGCCCGCTGCGCGGCACCCGCTTCACCGCCGTGCTCGGCCTGGTGCTGCTCGGCGGCATCACCGTCCTGTTCGTGACGGGCCTGGTGTCGTACGCGGCCTACAACCCGGACCTGTCGCCGGTGAACGACACGACACCGGACAAGGGGCTGCTCGGCTTCTACCTGTTCGACTGGCCCGCCGGGCCGTCCTGGCTCTACCGGCTCACCCAGGGCGTCCACGTCACGCTCGGCGTCACGCTGGTCCCGGTGCTGCTCGCCAAGCTGTGGTCGGTCGTGCCGAAGCTGTTCGCGCTGCCCCCGGCCCGCTCCCTCGCGCACGCCCTGGAGCGGATCTCGCTGCTGCTCCTGGTCGGCGGCGGGCTCTTCGAGTTCACCACCGGCGTGCTCAACATCCAGCTGGAGTACGTCTTTCCGGGCTCCTTCTATCCGCTGCACTTCTACGGCGCCTGGGTGTTCATGTCGGCCTTCGTCGTCCACGCGGCGCTGAAGGTACCGGCGGCGGTGCGGGCGGTGCGGTCGATGCGGGGGCGGTCGACGGGTGCCGGTGCGGAGGGGGCGGCTTGGGGTCCGGCCGGCGGTGAGGGGTCTGCGCCTGACGAGGCGGGTCTCGCCTCCGCGCGCCCCGCCGAACCCACCGTCTCGCGCCGGGGCGCGCTGCGGCTGGTCGGCGCGGGCTCGCTGCTGCTGTTCCTGACCACCGTCGGACAGAGCCTGGGCGGGCCCCTGCGCCGTACCGCGCTGCTCGCGCCGCACGGCGGGGCCGATCCGGGCGGCGGCCCCAACGGCTTCCAGATCAACAAGACGGCCGCCTACGCCGGGATCACCGAGGCCGAGACGAGCGCGGACGCCTGGCGCCTCGTCGTCACCGGCCCGGCCGGGACCGTACGGCTCAGCCGCGCCGAACTGCTCCGGCTGCCGCAGCACAGCTCCTCGCTGCCCATCGCCTGCGTGGAGGGCTGGTCCACCGCCGACCAGTGGTGGCGCGGGGTCCGGCTGCGGGACCTCGCGGCGCTCGCCGGGTACGACACGGGGGCGGTGGACGTGCTCGTGGAGTCCCTTCAGCGGCACGGCGCCTTCCGCCGTGCGGCGCTGCGCGCCAACCAGGTGTCCGACCCGCGCTCCCTGCTCGCCCTGTCCGTCAACGGCGAGCCGCTGTCCCTCGACCACGGCTATCCGGCGCGGATCATCGTGCCCGCGCTGCCCGGCGTGCACAACACCAAGTGGGTGGCCCGGCTGACCTTCGGAGACCTGTGATGCCCCGGTTGATGTCCCGGTTCCGTTTTCCTCTCGGCAGCCCGCTGCAACTGCTGCTGCTTCTCTGCTCGTTCGCGCTCGCCGCCTACGCGGGCGTCCGGCTGCTCGCCGGTGACCGGCTCGGCGTCGTCCTGTGGATCGTCGGCGCGGCCCTGCTGCACGACCTGGTGCTGGTGCCGCTGTACTCGGCACTGGACCGGGCGCTGGTGGCGGGGCTCGGCGCGGCGAGGCGGCGTTCGTTCATGCTGTACGTACGCGTCCCCGCCCTGCTGTCCGGCTTGCTGCTGCTGGTGTGGGCCCCGCTGATCCTCGGGCTGTCCGCCGACCGCTACCGCTCGGCCACCGGACTCGACCCGGACGGTTTCCTCACCCGCTGGCTGCTGATCACCGCCGCCCTCTTCGGCGGCTCGGCGCTGGTGTGCGTCCTGCGGCTGCGCAGGGCCACGAAGCACCGTTCGCCCGCCGCCCACTGAGCCCGCGCCCGCCACCCGGCGTCCCGCGCGAGCCGCAGCAGCGCCGGGGCGCCGATCCGCGCCCACGGGAACGGCTCGCCCGCCGGACCCCGGCCGTGGGCCAGGTCCACCACCTGTACGAGGGCGCGCTCGTCGACCTCGGGCGGGCCGGTCTCCGCGATCAGCAGACCGCCGGGACGCAGTAGTTCACGGGCCCGGTGCAGCAGGGCGGGCACGTCACCGCCGATGCCCACGTTGCCGTCCATCAGCAGGACCGTGCCCCAGCCGCCCTCGCCGGGCAGCGGGTCGAACACCGAGCGGCGCAGTGCCTCGCCGCCGAGCCGGTGGGTGCGGGCGACGGCGGCCGCGCTCACGTCGACGCCGAGTACGCGCTCCCCTCGCGCCGCCAGCTCCGCGACCAGCCGGCCGGGGCCGCAGCCGATGTCGAGCACCGGGCCCTCGCAGCGGTCCAGTACGGCCCGGTCGACCGCGTCGGCGTCCGCGCACCAGCGCTCGACCTCCAGCGGCAGCAGCCAGCCGTCGTCGCGGCGCAGGAACAGCGGGCCCCGGCCGGTGCGCAGCGCGGTGGTGTACGGGTCGGAGGCGGACCAGGCGGGCGGGGCCGTCGTGGCACTCATGACGCACCCGCTTCCGTACAGTCCGCGAGCCGTGCCGCGAAGGCGCCGTGCGGGACGAGGGCGGCGACCGCGCGGGCGTCGGCGACGGTGTCCACGTCCCGCAGCCGGGGCAGGTCCCGTACCCGCAGCCCGGCGTCGGCCAGCCGCTCGCGCTGCGCGGCCCCGGTCTCGGGCACCGACATGGGCACGCCCCGCAGCAGCGCGGGGTCGGGGCGGGCGAGCCCGAGGGCCCAGAAGCCGCCGTCCTCGGCCGGCCCGAACAGCGCGTCGCAGCCCGCGAAGTCCGCCGTCAGCAGCGCCGGGGTGACCTGCGGGGTGTCCATGCCGATCAGCAGCGCCGGTCCCGTACAGCGGGCGAAGGCGTCCGCGAGCCGCTCGTCGAGGCCGCCCGCGCACTGCGGCACCACCTCGAACCCGTCCGGCAGCCACGGCCCGGGCCTGCCGTCCAGCACCAGCAGCCGCCGTACGGCGGGCGCGGCCGCCACCGCGCGCAGCGTGTCCGCGAGCGCGGCCTCGGCGAGCGCGGCGGCCTGCGCGGGCGAGAACGGCGGGGTGAGCCGCGTCTTGACCCGGCCGGGGCGGGGCTCCTTGGCGATGACGAGCAGGGTGGTCACCGCTGCCTCCCCGCCGCCGTCGTTTCCGCCGCCGGGGTCTCCCGCAGCACGCGGCTCATGTCCCGTACCGCCTGCCAGGTGCCGCGCCAGGTGCCCGTCACCTTGGAGGCGCCGGTGCGCGGCAGATACGGCACGTCGTGCTCGGTGACCCGCCAGCCCGCGTCGGCCGCGCGCACCACCATCTGCAGCGGGTAGCCGCTGCGCCGGTCGGTGAGGCCGAGCCCGAGCAGCGCCTCGCGGCGGGCCGCGCGCACCGGGCCGAGGTCGCGCAGGGCGAGCCCGGTGCGGCGGCGCAGCAGCAGCGAGAGCGCGAGGTTCCCGGCGCGGGCGTGCGCGGGCCACGCGCCCCGCCCCTGCGGGCGCCGCCTGCCGAGCACCAGGTCGGTTTTTCCGGCCCGGACCTCCTCGACGAAGGGCACCAGCAGAGCGGGATCCAGGGAGGCGTCGCAGTCGCAGAAGCAGACCACGTCGGCGGTGGCCGCGAGCAGCCCCGCGTGGCAGGCGGCGCCGAAACCGCGCCGCTCCTCGCGGACGACCGTCGCGCCGAGGGAGCGGGCGATCTCGGCGGAGCCGTCGGTGGAGCCGTTGTCCACGACGAGCGCGCGCCAGCCGGCCGGGACGCGCTCCAGCACCCAGGGCAGCGCCCCGGCCTCGTCGAGGCAGGGCAGCACGACGTCCACACCGGGACGGGAGGGGGAGTTGGTCACGGCCTTCACCCTACGAACCCGAACCGGGGCGAAGCGGACTTCGCCTCCTTACGAAACGCGGACGTCGGGGCCGCACCACGCCCCGCCCGGCGGCGCGGTGCGAGGCTGGAGAACATGCAGCAGCCGCACCCCGCCCCCCGCCCCGGACCCGCCTCCGCCCGGCCGTCCGAGGCCACCGGCCGGATCCTGGTCGTCGACGACGATCCGACCGTCGCGGAGATCGTCACCGGCTATCTGGTCCGCGCCGGACACCTGGTGGACCGCGCCGACGACGGCCCCGCCGCCCTCGCCCGCGCCGACGCCCACTGGCCCGACCTCGTGGTCCTCGACCTGATGCTGCCCGGCATGGACGGCCTGGAGGTGTGCGCCCGGCTGCGCGAGCGCGGTCCGGTGCCGGTCATCATGCTCACCGCGCGCGGCGACGAGGACGACCGCGTCCTCGGCCTGGAGGTCGGCGCGGACGACTACGTCACCAAGCCGTTCAGCCCCCGCGAACTGGTGCTCCGGGTGGAGTCGGTCCTGCGCCGCACCCGGCCCGCGCCCGCCGCCGTGCCCGCACCCGCCGCGCTCGCCTCGGCCGGGCTCGCCGTCGATCCGGCCGCCCGCCGCGCCACCAAGAACGGCACGGAACTCGCGCTCACCCTGCGCGAATTCGACCTCCTCGCCTTCTTCCTGCGCCACCCCGGGCGCGCCTTCGGCCGCGAGGAGCTGATGCGCGAGGTGTGGGGCTGGGACTTCGGCGACCTGTCGACCGTCACCGTCCATGTACGGCGGCTGCGGGGCAAGGTGGAGGACGATCCGGCGAATCCGCGGCTCATCCGGACGGTGTGGGGGGTGGGGTACCGGTTCGAGCCGGCCGGGTCCTCCGGGCCGGAGAACGAGTCCTCCGAGCCGGAGGGCGGTTCGGGCGGACCGGCGGGCGGCGGACCGGCGGGCAGTGCCGGGGCCGACGGGTCCGGCGGGCCCGCCGTCCGCGAGGAGGGCTGACATGCGCGACATGCTCCTCATCGCCCTCTACGCCTTCCTCGCCGCCGCGGCCACCGGCGTGGCGGGGGCGGGTGTGCTGCGGCTGGTCCGGCGCCGCTCGCTGACCGCCTCCCTCGCCGTGGTGGCGGGCGTCGGGGTGTTCGCGATGCTGGCGGGCACCATGGCGGTGGCCTGGGCGATGTTCCTGTCCCCGCACGACCTCAGGGTGGTCACCACCGTCGTCGCGATGGCCGCCGTCGTCTCCCTGCTCACCGCGCTGCTGCTCGGCCGCCGGGTGGTCGCGCGCAGCCGGGAACTGACCGACGCGGCGCGCAACTTCGGGGACGACGGCGCCTTCGCCGCGCCCGCCGCCCCGGCCACCGCCGAACTCGACGAGCTGAGCCGCGAACTGGCCGCCACCAGCGCCCGGCTCGCCGCCTCCCGCGAACGCGAACGCGCCCTGGAGGCGTCCCGGCGCGAGCTGGTCGCCTGGATCTCGCACGACCTGCGCACCCCGCTCGCCGGACTGCGCGCCATGTCGGAGGCCCTGGAGGACGGCGTCGCCGCCGACCCCGCCCGCTACCTCCGCCAGATCCGCACCGAGGTGGAACGCCTCAACGACATGGTCGGCGACCTCTTCGAGCTGTCCCGCATCCACGCCGGGACGCTCCCCCTCAACCCGGCCCGGGTCTCGCTGTACGACCTGGTCGGCGACGCCCTCGACGGCGTCGGCCCGCTCGCCCGCGAGCACGGGGTGCGGCTGGTGGGCGACGGGGTGCAGCCGGTGCCGGTCGAGGTGGACGGCAAGGAGATGAGCCGCGTCCTGGCCAACCTGCTCGTCAACGCCATCCGCCGCACCCCCGCCGACGGCACGGTGGCCGTCGCCGCCCGGCGGGCGCCCGAGGGTGTGGTGCTGACGGTGACCGACGGCTGCGGCGGCATCCCCGAGGCGGACCTGCCGCGCGTCTTCGACACCGGCTGGCGCGGCACGGACGCGCGGACGCCTCCGGCGGGCGCGGGACTCGGGCTCGCCATCGTCCGGGGCATCGTGGAGGCCCACCAGGGCCGGGCGAGCGTCCGGAACATCCCCGGCGGCTGCCGCTTCGAGGTGACACTGCCGGCCCCGGCGCACTGAGGCCGGCGAGCGCCACGGGGTCAGCGGGCGTTACGGGGGCAGCGCGCGGGCGCGAACTCCGCGGAGGCGTCAGCGCGCGTGCGCGAACTCCGCCATCCCCTCCGCGAAGCCGACCTCCGGCTTCCAGCCCAGCTCGGCCCGCAGCCGTGAGGAGTCGGCGGTGACATGCCGTACGTCCCCGAGCCGGTACTCGCCGGTGACCACCGGCTCGGGCCCGCCGTACGCGGCGGCCAGCGCCCGCGCCAGCTCGCCGACCGTACGCGGCTCCCCGCTGCCGGTGTTGTACGCGCTCAGCGTGCCCGGCCGCTCCGGCGCCTCCAGCGCGGTCACGTTGGCGGCGGCCACGTCCCGCACGTGCACGAAGTCGCGCCGCTGGCCCCCGTCCTCGAAGACACGCGGCGCCTGACCGCGCTCCAGCGCCGAGCGGAAGAACGCGGCGACCCCGGCGTACGGGGTGTCACGGGGCATCCGGGGGCCGTAGACGTTGTGGTAGCGCAGCGAGAAGGCCGTACCGCCCGTGGAGCGGGCCCACGCGGCGGCCAGGTGCTCCTGGGCCAGCTTGGTCGCGGCGTACACATTGCGCGGATCGGCCGGGGCGTCCTCACCGACGAGTCCGGGCAGCAGCGCCTCACCGCAGCGCGGGCATGGAGGCTCGAAGCGGCCCGCCGCAAGATCGGCCTCCGCGCGCGGGCCCGGCCGTACGTCACCGTGGACCGGGCAGGCGTACCGGCCCTCGCCGTACACCACCATCGACCCGGCGAGCACCAGCCGGCCCACCCCGGCGCGGGCCATCGCGGCGAGCAGGACGGCGGTGCCGAGGTCGTTGCGGGAGACGTACTCGGCCGCGTCGGACACCCCGTCGCCCAGGCCGACCCGGGCCGCCTGGTGGCAGACGGCGTCCACGCCGGTCAGCGCCCGGGACACCGCGTCCGCGTCACGGACGTCGGCGCCGGGGTCGTCCCGCACGTCGTACACGACCGGTTCATGCCCGCGCGCCCGCAGCGCCTCCACGACATGGGACCCGATGAACCCGGCACCGCCGGTGACCAGTACACGCATACGGCCACGCTAGGTCCGCGCGCCGCCCGGTTCCCGTCGTGACGTCCGCACGTCACCACTCCGTAAGGACGCGGCTCACTCCGTCCACCGCCACCCGGAGGCGTGCAGCGCCTCCGCCCGTTCGACGGCGATCTCCACGCGCAGCCGGGCCTCCTCCTCGTCCCGGAAGCCGGCGGTGGCGGTGTGCTGGTCGGGGTGCTTGCGGTAGAGGGTGCCGGGGGCGGACTGCATCCAGCCGGGGCTGACGGCCTCGCAGCTCAGCACCAGGGCGCCGTCCTCGAAGGCGGGCAGCGCGGGCCAGCCGCCGAGGAGTCGGACCAGCGCGGTACGGACGGTCAGCGTGGTGCCCACCACCGGCATCTCGCCCCGGTTGGCACCGTCGAGGAGCGCACGGGCCGGCAGCGGTCCGGGCGCGGGGTCGTACGGCCCCGGCACCAGACTGCCGTCGGGCAGCAGGTCCAGACAGGGGGCGACGGTCCAGCCGTACGCCGGGTGGGCGGTCAGGACCTCGATGTCCCGGGCGAGGGCGTCGGCGTCGGGAAGCAGGTCGTCGGCGTCGACGCAGCGCAGCAGGGTGCCGGTGGCGCGGGCCAGGCCCAGGGTGCGGGCGCGGGCGGCGCCCCCCTGGCGACCGGTGCCCTGGGAGATCCAGGGCGCGTCCGGCACGGAGGCCAGGGGGTTGCCGGTTCGGCCGTCCTCCTGGAGCACCCACTCCAGCCGCCAGCCCTCCGGCAGCCGCTGCCCGGTCAGACAGTCGTGCAGCTCGCGCAGATAGGCGTGCCCGCCGTCGTGGACGGGCGTCAGCACGGTGAGCGTCGGCATGGACGGCGCTTCCCTTCGGCGGGCTCGGTGGCGCGAAGGCCCGGTGGGCCTACGGCTCTACGGACGACGTCGGCGGAACCGCAGCGGTTCCGCCGACCCCATCGTGCCCTTCGAAGCGACTGTCAGCCGAGCGGGGATGTTTCACGTGAAACGGACAAGGTTTCACGTGAAACACCGAACGGGACATCCCCGGCCAGCGTGATCCGGTGCATCACCCGGTGCTGGTCGCCGTAATCGCGGTTGGCGTAGTGCGCCGTGCTGCGGTTGTCCCACAGGGCCACATCGCCCGGCCGCCAGCGGTGCCGCACGATGTGCTCGGGCTTGGTCAGGTGGGCGTAGAGGATGTCGAGCAGACCCCGGCTCTCGTACTCGGAGACCCCCGCGATGTGCGAGGTGAAGCCCGGGTTCACGAACAGGCCCTTGCGCCCGCTCTCGGGGTGCACCCGCACCACCGGGTGCTCCACGGGCACGAGTTCGGTGACGACCTCGCCGTCCCAGAGGTTGCCCTGGCCCTGCCGCCGCTGGGCCAGGTAGTAGCCGAAGGCGCGGTTGCCGTCGTGCACGGCGGTGAGCGTGTCGAGGTGGGCGCGCAGGCCCGGCGACAGCGACTCGTAGGCGAGCTGGCTGTCCGCCCAGGTGGTGTCGCCGCCGTGCGGCGGCAGGACGACCGCGCGCAGGATGGAGATCGCGGGCGGGCGCCGTACGAAGGTGACGTCGGTGTGCCAGACGTCGGAGAAGCCGTTGTCCTGGCTGTCCAGGGCGTACACCTCCGGCGCCACGTCACCGGAGTCGTGCACCGGGTGCCCGGCGGTGACCTCGCCGAGGCGCCGGCCGAACTCGATCTGCTGGGCGTCGTCGAGGTTCTGGCCGCTGACGAAGAGCACCTTGTGCTCGACGAGGGCCGCGCGGACGGCGGTCACCTCCTCGTCGGTGAGACGGGCCAGGTCGATGCCGTCGATCTCGGCGCCGAAGCTCGGTCCGAGCTTGGTCAGCGGGAGCTGGACGGCGGTGGCGGGGGAACGGTCGCTGGTGATGCTCAACGGGGGCTTCCTTCCTGGGATTCCAGAGGGGTTTCCGGTTCCGGTCGGGGGAGGCGGGGTCAGGCGGCGGCGGACTTCACGGCGTGCGAGACCCGCGCGCGCAGCTCGGCGAACTCCCGTGACTCGCGCAGCGCGTCGGCGTCCACCCCCGCGCGCGGCAGCGGCACCGTGAGGTCCAGGGCGACGGTCCCGGGGCTCTTGGACAGCACGACGATGCGGGAGCCGAGGAACACCGCCTCGTCGGCGGAGTGGGTCACGAACACGGTGGTCCGCCCGGTGCGGGCGGTCACCTCGCGCACGTCCTCCTGGAGCCGCTCCCGGGTCAGCGCGTCCAGCGCGGCGAACGGCTCGTCCAGGAGGAACAGCGGGTGCTCGGCCGCGAGCGCGCGGGCGATGGCCACGCGCTGGCGCTGGCCGCCGGAGATCTCCCACACCCGCCGCCGCTCGGTGCCGTCGAGCCCGACCCGCTCCAGCAGCTCCGCGCGCCGCTCGGGCCACGCCGCGCGCTGGACGCCCGCGTAACGCAGGGCCAGATCGACGTTCCCGCCGACCGTGCGCCACGGGAACAGCCGGGGCGTCTGGAAGACCACGCCCGCCGCGTGCCCGGGCCGGGGCTCGGCGCCCGCGACCCGTACCGAGCCGTCGGTGGGCCGCTCGAACCCGGCGATCAGCCGCAGCAGCGTGCTCTTGCCGCAGCCGGAGGCGCCGACCAGGACCAGGAACTCCCCGGCGGGCACGGTGAGATCGACGGGCCCGACGGCGGTGAAGGCGTCGCGCCCCTGGCCGTAGCGATGGCTGACGTGGTCGAGCCGTACGGCTTCCGCGACCTCCGTCGGTACGTCCTCCGTCCGCACGCCGTTGCCGGACTCCCCGGACTCCCCGGCCTTCTCGGACAGCTCACTTGAGGCCATCGGGCAGTCCCTTCAGATAGAAGGCGGAGCGGACGGCCCGCTCGGTGGGGGCCGCGTCGATCTGCTTCTGGCCGGCCAGGAAGCGGCCCGTGTCGAGGACGTAGTCGAGCAGCTTGCCGGGGTGGCCCTCGGTGCCGAGCCAGTCGTCGGACGCGACCTGCTCCGGGGTGAGGAACACGCCCTGCGAGAGCTGCGCCTTGGCGTCGGCGGTGCTGATGCCCAGCTCGGCGGCGACATCCCTGACCGCGCCGTCCGGGTCCGACTTGAGCAGGCGCAGGGCCTCGGCCTCGGCCCTGCGCCAGGCGTCGACCACCTTCGGGTCCCGGGCGATCAGGTCGTCCGACACCACGGCGAGGTCGAGCGTCGGCTTGCCCCCGGCGCCGATCTCCTTGCTGCTGGTGAGCTGGGTGCCGGTCTTGCGCAGCTCGTCCAGCGTCGGCAGCCAGACGTACGCGGCGTCGATGTCCCCGCGCTGCCAGGCGGCCAGGATCGCCTGCGGCTGGAGGTCGACCAGCTTCACGTCGGACGCCTTGAGCCCGGCCTTGTCCAGCGCCGCGAGCACGCTGTAGTGCGAGGTGGAGGCGAACGGCGTCGCCACGGTGTGCCCCTTCAGCCCGGCCACGTCCTTGATGCCGAGCTTCCTGCGCGCGACCAGCGCCTCGTTCTCCCCGGCCACGTCGAGCACGAACGCGACCTTGTACGGGATCGGTGAACTCCCCGCTATCCCGCGCGCGAAAGGGCTGGAGCCGAGCGCCGCGATGTCCAGGGACTTGCCGAGGAACGCCTGGTTGACGCTCGCGCCCGAGTCGAACTTGACCCAGCTGACCGAGTAGCCGGGCAGCGCCTTCTCCAGCAGCTTTCTGTGCTTGACCAGCAGATCGCCGCTGGGGAAGGCGAAGTAGCCGATGCGCAGCCGCTTGTTCCTGCCCGAGGACGCGTCACTGGCCGAGGAGCACCCGGTGACGGCGAGGGCGGCGGTGCCGAGCGCACCGGCGAGGAGCAGCCGGCGGGAGGGGCGGGCGAGGGAAGAGGACATGGGGCGACCGTTTCTGACGAGGGGACAGCAGCGGATCGAAGGAGGAGGGAAGGGGATGTCAGTCCCGTCCAAGGGACCTCAGTCCCGCCCGCGCCAGGGCACGACGGCGCGTTCGAGGCGCAGCAGCAGGGTGTCGATGACCAGCCCGGACACCCCGATGGTGATGATGCCGACGAGCACGACGGGGGTGTTGTTGTAGTTGGCGGCGTCCTTGACCATGCCGCCGATGCCGGGCAGCCCGTTGACCAGCTCGGCTGCGACCAGCGAGGAGTAGGCCACCCCGACGGCCAGCCGGACGCCGGTGAAGGTCTCCGGCAGCGCGGACGGCACGATCACGTCCTTCACCACGTCCCACCGCGAGGCCCCGAGCGCGCGGGCCGCCTCCACGAGCGCGCGCGGTACGGCCGCGACGGCCGCCGTGGTGGACACCGCCACCGGCGGGAACGCGGCCACCGCGAGCAGCGTGATCTTCGGCTCCTCGTCGATGCCCAGCCAGATGATGAGCAGCGAGAAGTACGCCAGCGGCGGCAGCGTGCGCAGGAAGGTGATCCAGGGCTCGAACAGCGCGCGCAGCGGGCCGACCGTCCCCATCAGCAGCCCGAGGACGACCCCGGCGACGATGCCGAGCCCGGCGCCGAGAGCGATGCGCCGCAGGCTGATGCCCAGGTGCTCGATCAGCGTGGTGCCGTTGTAGCCGCGCGTGCCGTCGTGCGTGGTCGACACGTCGACGAACGCCTTCCACACCTTCGCCGGCGGCGGCACCAGCGTCTCGCTCCAGGTCCCGGCCGCCGCCACCGCCTGCCACAGGACGAGGAAGAGCAGCAGCGACCCGACCGGCAGCGCGAGCCGCCGCACCCGAGGCCACACGGAACGCGCCCGCCCGCCGACGGGTGCCGCGGCGGGTACGGCTTCGGACAGGGAAGGTGTCGTGGACACAGGAAACCTCCACACGGCACCGGACACCGGCGCTGGAGATCAAAGGGGCTGAACGGACGCGACCGTCACGGGCACGGCCCCCTCAAGCACGAGGAAGGCAGGACCCGTTCAAGGACGGGGGAGAGAACACGGCGCCGACCGCGCGGGAATCAGGAACGTCCGCGCCGGCGGGGCGGGTTCAGCGACAACACGCGGCCGGGCGTCGGCACAGGTCGATGACCAGGCGTCGCACCAACGGCTCGTGATTCATGGCGCCCATTAGTACAGCAGCCACCCCCACCCATCAACAGCCCGCCCACTCTGTGGACAACCCCTCCCGCTCCCCGGCAGCCCGCCCCCCTGCGGACGGCCCGCGATCCCGCCCCACCGGCCCCCCTCCACACGAGCCACCGGCCCACCCCCACGCGCCGCTCCCCGGGCCGTCAGCCGGCGGACGACCCGGCCCGATCCCCTCTCTGGGCCCGCACTCAGCGGGCGACTCGGCCCGAGCCGCTCTCCGGGCCCGCACCCGGCGGGCGACCGGGCCCGCTCCGGCCACCGGCCCACCCCCACGCGCCGCTCCCCGGGGCCGTCACCCGGCGGACGACCTGGCCCGCTCCGGCCACCGGCCCACCCCCCCCACGCGCCGTTCCCCGGCCCTCACTCAGCGGGCGACTCGGCCCGAGCCGTTCCCTGGGCCCGCACCCAGCGGGCGACGGGGCCCGAGTCGGCTGCCGGTCCCCACCCCCACGCGCCGCTCCCCGACCCGTACCCGGCGGACGACCCGGCCCGCTCCGGCCACCGGCCCACCCCCACGCGCCACTCCCCGGGGCCGTCATCCAGCGGACCACCCCGCCCGCCCCGCCCGCCGGGCCACCACGACACACGCCTCCCGCTCCTCGCACTCCACCACCCGCGCGTCCAGCCCCACGGCGGCGAACACCTCGCGGGTGAGCGGGGCCTGCCGTTCGCTGGTCTCCACGAGCAGGTGACCGCCGGGCGCCAGCCAGTCCGGGGCCCCGGCGGCGACCCGCCGCTGGACGGCGAGCCCGTCGGCCCCGCCGTCCAGGCTGCGGACCGGCTCGTGGTCCCGGGCCTCGCCCGGCAGGGTGGCGAGGGCGTCGCGGGGGACGTACGGCGCGTTGGCGACGAGCAGGTCGACGCGCCCGCGCAGCGCGTCCGGCAGCGCGTCGTAGAGGTCGCCCTCGTGGACGGACGCACGGTCCGCGAACAGCGCCAGATTGCGGCGCGCGTACGCCGTCTGCGCGGGGTCGATGTCGGCGGCGTGCAGCTCGGCACGCGGCAGCCGTACGGCCAGCGCGGTGGCCAGCGGCCCCGCCCCGCAGCACAGGTCCACGACCACGGCCGCGTCCCGTCCCACTCGCAGCGCCTGCTCCAGCAGGAACTCGGTACGCCGCCGGGGCACGAACACCCCCGGCCCCACCGCGATCCGCAGCCCGCCGAACGCGGCCCAGCCGACGACGTGTTCCAGCGGTTCCCCGGCGCGGCGCCGCTCGACCATGCCCTCGACGAGCACACCGGAGGCCCCACCAGCCCCACCGGACCCATCCGGCCCCGAGGCCCGAGCCGCCGCGTCGAGGATCATCCCCGCCTCCTCCTCGGCGAACACACACCCGGCGGCACGCAGCCGGGAGGCGACGGAAGCGAGAGAAGAGGCGGAGCGAAAGGAAAGAGAAGAAGAATCAGCAGCCGTACGAGCGGCAGCCTGCAACGTGTCGTCCACGACGAGCCCTCCAGCAGGGAATCCCGACCATTACCGCGTTGATGGGACTCACCTCCTCGGGCCGGCGCCGGCCTCGTGCCGACGCGTACGCGCGCCCACTATAACGACGCCCTCCCCCGGGGGCCGCCGATATTCGTTCCCCCTTGTCACAGCCATGCCATACGCTGCACCCCACATCGCCGTCCACGCACCCGTCACCCGGTGCGAGGGGGGACGGGCGGTGTTTCGTCTTCGTCCGGGGAGCACCGGACATTCCCGTGGGGGTTCACAACTGTGCGCAGGCGCAGCATCTCGATCGCGACGTCGCTCGCGGTCGTTCTCGGTTCCGCGGCCCTGATGGCGGGCGCGGCCGGTACCGCGGCGGCGGATTCCGCCAAGGTCCTTCAGGTGGCGTCGGTCGGCGACATGGTCGTCGACGGCGTGCACCACCGTGTGTACCTCTCCGACCCGGCCGGCGGAAAGCTCGTCGTCACCGACTACTCCGGCACCGTGGTCTCGACGCTGACCGGCCTGTCCGGTGTGACCGGCCTCGCGCTGTCCGCCGACTCCGGCCAGGTGTACGCGGCGGTGAAGAACAGCGACCGGATCATCGCGGTGGACACCGGCACGTACGCCCAGACCGCGAGCTGGCCGCTCGGCACCGCCCCGAGCGACCTGGAGATCGTGGACGGCCGCATCTGGTTCGGCGAGAACGCCGGCATCGGGTCGCTGGACGTCTCCGGCGCCGAACCCGTCGTCCACCTCGACGAGCAGGGCGACGCCGGCTTCACCGGCGGCTACGGCACGTACCTCGCCGCCGACCCGTCCGCCCCGGGCGTCCTGGTCGCGGGCAACGGCAGCGACCTCGCCGTGTACGACGTCACCGCCGACGGCGCCACGCTCCGGGCCAAGGGGCAGATGGACTCGGGCGTGAAGCAGCTGGACCTGACGCCGGACGGCCGCCAGGTCCTCACCTCCTGGGGCTCCGGCAACGGCTACTCCATCGGCGCCTACTCCACCACCGACCTCACCCGGGAGACGGGCTACCCGGACGACGCGTACCCGAACGCGGTACGGGTCGCTCCCGACGGCACGGTCGCCGCGGGCAGCTTCTCCTGGTACGGCCCCGACGTCCACATCCACCACCCCGGCGACCCGGCGCCGGTACGGGAGTACGACTTCCCCAACACCGGCGACAGCAGCGGCGCCGACACCCTCGTGGACGGCGCGCTCGCGTGGGCGCCGGACTCCGGCCGGCTCTTCGCCGTCTCCCAGAACGACTACGGCATCCTCACCCTGCGCGCCCTGACGGACCCGGTCAGGGAGCTGCCCGCCCTGACGGTGTCGGCCCCGGCGAAGGCGGACCGCGCGAAGAAGCTCACCGTCACCGGCAGGCTGACCTCGAAGACGCTGCCGGCCGCGGGCACCGCGCTGACGGTGACCCGTACGGACGCCGAGTCGCCGAACGGCAAGGCGCTGCCCGCCGTGAAGACCAAGGCGAACGGCACCTTCTCCTTCACCGACACCCCGCCCGCGGGCGGAAAGGTCACCTACAAGGTCGCCTACGCGGGCGACCCCGCCCACGCCCCGGCCTCCGGCTCCGACGCGGTCACCGTCTCCCGCAAGGCGCCCGCACTGAGCCTGAACAACGACGGCAAGCTGTACTCGTACGGCAAGGACGTCACCTTCACCGCCCACCTCGGCACGACGTACACGAACCGTGCCGTCTCCCTCTACGCCGACCCCTTCGGCTCCGACAAGCCCAAGAAGCTCCTCAAGACGGCCAAGGTCGACTCCAAGGGCAACCTCTCCGCGACGGTCGACATGACCCGCGACACCACGGTCACCGCGGTCTTCGGCGGCGACGCCCGCTACGCCGGCAAGACCGTCAAGTCCGTCGCGTACGCCAAGGCCAAGCTCTCCACCGCCGTCTCGCACCACTACAAGACCGGCCGCATCGGCTCCCACACCTACTACTACTTCCACAAGAGCACCGACCCGGTCGTCACCACGACCATGAACTACTACCAGGGCCGCAGCCAGCATTTCGAGCTGGAGGTCTACTACCAGGGCACCTGGTACCAGTCCGACTCCGAGTACTTCGCCCTCGCGGCCAACGGCAAGTCCGCCGTCCGCCTCGAAGCCCCCGGCGAATCCGGCATCCTCGCCCGCACCCGCTCGTCCTACGTCAACGGCACGTCCGGCGACAACGTCAACTCGACGACGCACGGGGCGTGGAAGTACTTCACGTTCACCAAGTAGCGCAAGCGGCCGGGCCCGGGTCCGCCCCGTCACGGGCGAGCCCGGGCCCGGCCTTTGCCGTGCTACCGCCGACTACGCAGCATCGCGGCCGCCAGCCCTGCGAGTTCGCGCAGCACGCCGGGCACATCGGCCGTCCTGGCCCGTCGCAGCGCGACGATCCCGACGACGGTGAGACAGGTGACGCTCACCAGGGGGAACACACCGGCGGCGATCAGAACGAGAGAGGACACAGCTTCTCCAAGGGCAGAGAACGCGCGCCGACGACGCGCAGCCTGACGGGACAGCCCCGGCCGGGGGATGCCGCAGACTCTGGGGAAGCGAGGGGTTAGCCGCGCAAGCCCGGGCCGGGGTGCGCAACTCCCGCCCGTGTCCGGCCGTCCTCTTCTCATGTGACGCATCAGCTCTCGCCGCCTACCTCGAACGGCTGGGCCCCGGAAGCGATCTGGATCACCGGGGGACCTCCCTCACCGAGGACCTCCTCGGCGCGGTCCGTGCCCTGGAAACCCGCCAAGTCACCTTGGGTAACGCCCTGTTCGAGGAGGCGTCGTTCGTCGGCGACGCCGATTTCAGCCGTGTACGTTTCGAGGGAGAGGCCGGGTTCGAGCAGGCGACGTTTCTTGGGAGCGCCCGGTTCGTGGCGACGGAGTTCCAGCGAAACGCCTGGTTCGAGCGGGCGAGTTTCGGTGAAGTCCGGTTCCGCGACGCGTTCTTCGACGGAGGGGCCTGGTTCGGTGAGGCACGCTTCACCGGCTATGCCGACTTCGACGGCGCGCGCATGTCCGGGCACGTCAGGTTCCAGTTCGCCCGGTTCCAGGACCATGCCGCCTTCAACGGCGTTCGGTTCGCGGGGAATGTCGACCTGCGAGGCGCCCATTTCACCGGCTGCGCCTGGTTCGACGGGACGAGGTTCGAGAGCGCCTCTCGGCTGGGTCCTCTGGTGTGCGAAGAGGCCCTGGACCTGTCGTCGGTGTATTTCGCCGCCCCGGTCGTCATCGAGGCGGCGACGAGAAAGCTGTGGTGCGTAGGGACGGAGTGGGCGGCGAAGGCGACCCTGCGCCTGCGGTACGCCACCGTGCACCTCACGGACGCGGTACTCGCCCACCCGCTGATCATCGCCGTCCGGGCCGCCCCGTTCACCGGCCGTTCCAGGGCCGGGGGCGGGGAAGAGGCCCTCGGGGAGGGCGGCATGCGGGGTGAGGGCGCCGGTGTGCGCATGGCCTCCCTCCAGGGCGTGGACGTGGCCCATCTGGTGCTCAAGGACGTCGACATGACCCCGTGCCTGCTGTCCAGCGCGGTGCATCTCGACCAACTGCGCCTGGAAGGCGCGTACATACTCGCCCTGCCGCCCGCAGGTGTGCGGCGGCGCGGACTCCTGCCCGTGCGATGGACCCCGCGCCGCACCCTCGCCGAGGAACACCACTGGCGGGCCGCCGGTGACTGGGGCGCCTGGACAGCGGCGCCGGACGGCACGGAGATCGTGGGCCCGGCGGGGCTGGCCGCCGTGTACCGGCAGCTCCGCAAGGCGTTCGAGGACGGCAAGAACGAGCCCGACGCGGGCGACTTCTACTACGGCGAGATGGAGATGCGCCGCCACGACTCCCAACGCCCGCGCGCGGAAAGCGTGTTGCTCACCGTCTACTGGGCGCTGTCCGGCTACGGCCTGCGCGCCTCCCGTGTGCTGGCCTGGCTGCCGGGTGCGATGGCCGCGACCGTGCTCGTCATGATGCTGTGGGGCGTGCCGGTGAAGGCCGCGGAGACCGTGAGTACCGGCAGGCTGACGGGCCGGAGCATCACGCTGACGAACGGTACGACCGAACTCGTCGCCCCTGACGGCCCGTTGAGCGAACGCCTGACAGCTCAGCGGCTCGACACGTCCCTGCGCGTGGTCGTCGACTCGGTGGTGTTCCGCTCGTCGAGCCAGGACCTGACCACCGCCGGAACCTACGCCGAGATGCTGTCCCGTATAGCCGAACCCGCCCTGCTCGCCCTCGCGTTGCTTGCCACCCGCGGCCGCGTCAAACGGTGACGGCCGCACCGGGGGCCGGAACCCGCGGTGCGGCCGGCGGCGGCTACCAGGTGAGGGCGTCCGCCGCGTTGGCCTGCCAGTAGGTCACGGCGGCGGCGCTGTTGAAGAAGACGCCGGTCTTCGGGAGGTTCAGGGTCTTCTCCTTGCCGGTCGCGGCGGCCTTCTTGTCGGTGAAGTGGACGCCCAGGGTCTTGGCGGTGCCGCCGCCCTCGCCGTCGGGGGAGTACGTCAGGATGCCGGCGTACGCGGACTGGCCGGGCTTGAGCGTCACCACGGCCTGCGGCTTGCTCTCCTCGACCCAGGCCAGCGGAGCCTGCGCGTCGGCGCCGGCGCGCAGGAAGGGCGCGTAGTGGGCGTAGCAGGTGGTGGTGCCGGTGTTGGTGGCCTTGAGCAGCAGGTGGTTGATGGGGCGGGACACCTCGGTGACGGTCAGCGCGGTGTTCGCCGTGGTGCAGGTGACCGGGGACGCCTTGGCGGCGGCGGAGGCGGTCGCCCCGGCGGCCTGGACGCCGACGAGGGCGAGCGCGGCGGCGACGACCGCGGAGGAGGCGACACGGGCGGTGAAACGAGTGGCGATACGCATGAGTTGCTGCTCTCTCCGTACAGATGGTGTGCGGGCCGAACACGCCTGCGGCGCGGCCCGTGAAGCGGTGCCGAGCGGGAGCCGTCACCGTGTCCGGCGGGACTCCGTGCTTGGATGACCTCAGCCTGTGCCACCCGCCGTCCCGCCCGCCATTCCATCGGGAGTTTCGGGACGCTGGGATGCTCGCACCGGCTCTGACCTGGGGAAACGTGACCTCCCTGGGATGCCGTACGGAATGGGGGACCGGTGGGGGCCGCTGACGAGATCGCCGATTTCGCCGCGCTGTTGCGCGAGTTGAAGCAGCGGTCCGGGCTGAGTTACGAAGCCCTGGCGAAACGCGCGCACTTGAGCACCTCGACGCTGCACCGGTACTGCAAGGGGGAGGGGGTCCCGGCCGACTACGCCGTCCTCTCGCGCTTCGCCCGCCTGT
Source organism: Streptomyces sp. NPDC005435 (assembly GCF_040703155.1). Lineage (NCBI taxonomy): Bacteria > Bacillati > Actinomycetota > Actinomycetes > Kitasatosporales > Streptomycetaceae > Streptomyces > Streptomyces sp. NPDC005435. The sequence continues at coordinate 278,564 of NZ_JBEXEQ010000001.1, read as the reverse complement.
GCGGGGCGACGCCGGCGGAACTGGTCGAGCTGCACCGGCGCTGGGTCCTGGCGGACGCGGCCCGGGAACGGGGGCGGAGGCCTTCGGCGGAGTCGGCGGGCCCGGTGGACCAGGTGGACCAGGTGGCCCCGGTGAACCCGGTGGACAGCGCGGGAACGGCCACGCCCGGCGCAGACCCGACGCCCCAGACGGACCAATCCGAGCCGGAACCCGCACCTGCACCGGCACCCACACCCGTATCCACACCCGCACCCAGCTCGCCGGAGGCACCCGCCTCCCCCAGCCGCCCGCGCAAACGATGGCTCCCGATCGCGGCCGCCGTAGCCGCAGTCCTCGCCGTCTCCACCGCGCTCGTACTCGACCCGGACGACGGGGAAACGCCCCCGACGGCGAACGCCCGCCCGACCGCCCCCGCACCACGTACCCCCACGCCCCACCCCCCGGCATCGCCCTCCCCGCGACCGAGCGGCTCCCCGTCCCCCACCTCCACCCCGTCCGCCGCGAAGCCGCCGACCCCCACCACGGCCCCGGACCACGCCCAGCCCGAGGGCCAGACCGCCGTCCCCCTCACCGTGAGCACCCGCGCCTACGCCTGGGACGACCCGCAGTGCGAGGCGAAGTACCTGATCAACCGGCCGCCCGGCCAGGTCGCGCCCCCGGTGATGGGGCAGGACGTGCCGGGCTGGGTGCGGGCGCACGGTGCCGTCGCCGCCGACGAGCAGCGGGTGGCGCTGACCGTCCAGGGCATCGGTGACGACACGGTCGTCATCGAGTCCATGCACGTGGTCGTGGTCGACGCGGGCACCCCGCCCGCCTGGAACGCCTATCTCGGCTCGTCAGGCTGCGGCGGCGGTGTGGAGACGAGGTCGTTCGGCACGGACCTCGACGCCGTCCACCCCGTCCTCGCCCCGAAGGCCGGCCAGCGCGGCTTCCCCTACAAGGTCAGCCGGTCCGACCCCGAGGTCCTGTACCTCACCGCCCGCGCCGCCACGCACGACGTGCGCTGGTACGTGGACCTCCAGTGGAACAGCGGCGGCCGCCAGGGCACCCTGCGCATCAGCGACCACGGCACCCCGTTCCGCACCAGCGGCAGCCGGGGCCGCCCGGTCTACGAGTACCTGGTGGGCGGCACCCACTGGTACCGGGACGCGGAGAACTGACGTCCCCGTCGCTATGCCATTTTCAATGCCATACTCGGGGCATGGCTGATGACGATGTCGACTTCCCGCCCGGTGACGGCCCCGCCAGCGGCATCTCCGTCACACTGACCGCCGGTACGCTGCAGGCGATCCGTGAGCGGGTCGGCAAACGGGGCGTCTCGGCGTACCTGGAGAAGGCCGCCCAGCGGCAGATCGAGCGGGACAGCCTGAACGAGCTGATCGCGGACTTCGACGAGGTGCACGGCCCGGCCGACACCGAGGCCGTGGCGGCCAAGCGAGCCCGGCTGACCGGCGATGCCTCGAATGCCGGGGCGGCCGCGTGAGCGGTGCCCTGATCCTGGACAGCGAGGGCTTGGCGAAAGCCGTACAGCGTGATCGGGAGATCCACGAGTGGCTGACGGCGGCTCGCGACGCGGACCTGCCGGTGATCACCTCGGCAGCGGTGCTGGTCGAGGTGATCCACCCGAAGATCAACGCATCCGCAGTGAAGTGGACGCTGTCCCGCCTGAGTGTCGACCCGGTGACCCAGGCCGTCGCGCAGTCCGCGGCCGCTCTGCTGCGCGCGGCGGGGCTGCACGGCCACGAGTACGCCATCGACGCCATGGTGTGCGCGACCGCTCTGCGGCATCCCGGTCAGGTGACGATCCTGACCTCCGACGTGGAAGACATCGGGCTGCTCACCGCCGGGTATCCACGCGTGCGTGCGGAAAAGGTCTGAGCCGGGACGGTCCGAGGGTGCGCCGGCTCACCCGTAGAGCGACCGTCCTCCCGGGCTCTCGGCCGTGAAGCGCTGGCCCATCGCGATCTCGTCGGCCACCACCGACCAGACGGTCTCGTCGTCCCGGAAGGGGAGCGGGTCGACGGCGCTCGTGTCCTCGCGGATGCGGTCGACGTCGCCCTCCAGGCGCTCGAAGCCGGCTTCCTCGTCGTCGCCGTCGAAGGTGAACTCGTCCAGCAGGCGCTGGAGTCGGAGGGTGACCTCGGCGAGGGAGGAGACGTCCGTGTGGAGGTCCTGCGCGGTCTGCTCGTCGGCGTCGAAGGCGTACACCCGGCCGGACCCGGGGTCCAGGGCGAGGTGCGCGTTGAGCAGCCAGCCGATGACGGGCCAGCCGCCCGCGCCCTCCGGTGCGTCCTCGAAGTCCTCGATGGGGACGGCGTCCCGGACGAGCGGCAGCCGGCCGCCGGCCTCCTCGGGCTGACGGAGCACGAGCGTCCCCGTGGGGACACCGACGCTCTCCAGGAACCGGGCGCCCTCGGTGTCCGCGACGGCGGGCGCGAAGGCGGTGGCGGGTACGGTCGCGATCCGGTCCTCGCCGAAGATGCCGACGAGCTCGCTGTGGGTGACGTCGAAAAGCACTTCCGGAACTCCGAACTCGGCGGCGCCACGGACGCCGTGGGTCTCTTGGCCGACTCCCCGCCTACGGAACGAACTTGTTGTCCGAGGGCGAGAGGCCCATCACCGTATCAGTGCGCCCGCCGTCGACACCGTGCTGTTTCCACTGGTCGCTCAGCCACTGGACGTAGGCGCGGTGCTCCCGGTCCTTCTTGTACTTGCTCAGGTCCGTGCCGTCCGACGCCTTCTCCGACTGGTCGTACTTCGCGCTGTGGGTGACCTCAAGGTGGCTGGGGAACTCCCGCGCGAGGTACTTGTCGCACTTGGGATTCTTCTGGCAGGGCTCTCTCTCCGTGTAGAGCTGGGAGACGTTGCCCTCGTGACCTCTCTTGATCAGCGGATGCCCGATGGAGCGTTCGGAGTGCGCCTTGCCGCTGGCGCCGACCAGGATGAAGCGCTTGCCGTCGCCGTCGTACAGGGCCGAGGCGTAGTTGCCGCCGGGGATGTAGGAGCCGGGGCGTTCGGAGCGGTTGGCGTAGCGGCCGAGCTGGGTGGCGCGGGCCAGCTCGGTGGAGCCGGGCGCGACCTTCTTGGAGTCGACCGTCGAGCCGTTGCCCGGCTTGTCCTTGCGCTGCTTCTCGCCCGCGTTGTTCCACGGGTACCAGGCCTTGTCGCCGAGTACGTCGTGCACACCGGAGGTGTCCTTGGGGTGGACGGGGCTGGTGGTCCCGTCGTGGTGCAGCTGCCGTATCGAACCGTCGTCGCTGAGCAGGTACATGGGCGTGCCGTGGTCCTGCTTGGCCTTCTTGACCTCGACCTTGTCGGCCTCGTCGCCGATGTCGTGGTCCTTGCGCTTCTGGTGCCGGGAGGCGCCCTTCACCCGGTCCGGGAAGGTGTGGGTGACATGGTCGGTGACCTTCTTGGCGGCCTTCTCCATGCCGTCGATGGCCTCTTCGAGGATGCCGTCGAAGGCGTGGGTGAAGACGTCCTTGCCCTTGGTCTTGCCGAAGGTGCTCTTCGACCTGCCGAGATGGATCCCGGACTCGCTGCCCAGGTCGCTGCCGTGGCTGGAGACCTTCCCGGCACCGTCCTCGAACTCGGCGTGGTCGATGACCGTCTTCTTGCCCGCGCCGCCGGAGCCGCCGCCCTCGTCGCCGCTGTCGCCCGCGGAGGCCAGCTTCATGCCGCCGCCCGGTTTCGGGCCGCCGCCGCCCGGCTCGGCACCCGGTTTGAAGGCGCCCTCGGCGAGGTCGAGCACCATGTCGGAGACGAGTTCACGGAGTTTGGCGGTGACGGGCTCGGTGACCTTGGAGATGAGCATGTCGACCAGCTGATCGACCGCCTCGTCCACGAGCCGCTTCACGATGGTGCGCATCAGGGTGATCTCACCGGCGGCGACCGCGGCGGAGATGCCCAACGTCACGGGTGCGGCGGCGAGTTCGGCGACGATGGTGCCGGCGAGTACGCCGAGTTCGACACCCGCCTTGACCTTCATGCCGCGGATGATCTGCCCGACGCCGTCACAGGCGTCCGCGAACAGCCGTGCCACCTCGGGGAGTTTGTCCAGATGGCCGGCCTTCACATGGGACCAGTGCTTCCGCATGGAATCCACGGCCCAGCCCTCGGAGGAGTCGAGGATGCGGGTCACCGCCTTGTGCGCGGCGCCGCCCTGGTCCTCGAACTTGTCGGCGAAGTCCCGCATGGACGTCGCCATTTCGAAGTAGTCGTCCTCGTCGACGTTGGGCCAGTTGACCCCGATGAGGTCGAGCGCCTCGTCGATGATGCTCGGCAGAACAAGTCCCATGGCCGCGCGCTCCGTCTCCCGTCGGCACTTGCGTCTCCGACTACCCAGCTAACGGCGCGGATTGGCAGGTACACAAGTGGAAACCGGGTGACGTCGCGGTTCTGTGACAAGAGTCCCATCTATCGGACAAGGAAGGGGAGTTGGGGCGAGGGCGCGCCGACTGCGGAACGGTTGCGGCTGTCACCGCCCCCGCAGCCGTACGAGCGCCTCGTCCGTCCCCACCACGAGGTCCCCGTCCGCCGTGAAGGCGAGGGCGTGGGCCTGCCCGCCGGGGTGGAAGACGCGCAACCGCTCGTCCTCCAGCGCCTGTTGTTCGACGAGCCCATCGGCCCAGGCGATCGCGAGGACGGGCCCGGAGGCACCGGTCGCCACGGCCAACGCGCTGACGGCGCAGTCGCGTTGGGCCACCGGCTCCGGCATCGGCCCGGCGTGCGGGGCCCAGGCCCGTACGGTGCCGTCGGCGCCGCCCGTGTACAGCAGCAGGACGGTGTCACCCTCCGCCGAGACGGGCAGCATGGTCCCGGCGACCGCGGTGACGCGCCCCCGGTGCAGCGCGGCGGTGCGCGGCTCGGCGCCGGCCGCCACCACGTGCGCCGTACCGGCCGCGTCACCGAGGACGACCCGGTCCCCGGCGCCGGTCAGCGCGGTGACGGTCTCCGGCAGGCTTCGCGTGTACTCCCGTACCGCGTCGAGGAGTTGCTCCCGCGTGGAGGGCCCGTCGTCGAGGAGGGCGGCGAGCCCCTTGGGCTTCGCGGACTCGGCGGCGTGCTGGGTGTGCGGCAGGCCGTGCTCGTCCAGGACGGTGACGGTGCCGTCGTCGTGTACGGCGATGGCGCGGGCGCCGGCCGCGGAGTGCGGGAGACGGCCGGTGGAACGAGCGCTCTCCGCGTCCAGGACACGCACGGTGCCCTGATGGTCGGCGACGACGAGCTGCCCGGCCAGGGGACCGGTCCCGGCCGCCAGCGCGCGGGCCGGACCGGGCCACGGCGGGCTGACGTCGCCCCGCACCCGATGCCAGACGACGGTCCAGGAGGCTTCCTCGGCAAGGGAGTTGAGAGCGGCGGGCAGCCGGGGATCGGCGTCGTCGCCGAGGGCGGCGAGCAGTACCAGGGCACGTTCGGCGGGCGGCTGGTCGCGGGTCAGGGAGGCGCCGGCCCGCAGCCAGGCGGGGCGCAGTCCGCCATGATTCTCCCCGGAGCGTTCGTACGCGGTGGTCACGCTCCAGGGGTCGGCGGCGCAGACCGAGGCGGGGTCGTCCAGGTCGAACGGCTCCTCGGGGTCGGGGTCTTGTCCGGCGCCCGCGTCAGGGTGGTCCGCGTCCCAGGCCGCGCGCCGCGCCTCGTCGGTCCACCGGGGCTCGTCCAGGTCCATGCGCGCGCAGGGCCCGGCGGTGAGGGCCCGCTCCCACTCCGTACCGGAGCGGACCTCGACCAGTACCCGGACGTGATCCAACTCCGCGAGATCCAGCGCGAGTTCGACAAGGGAGCCGGGGTGTTCGGCCGCGTGCAGTCCGGGTAACGCGATGACGGTACGGCGCCGGTCGGCGGCCAGCGCTGCCAGCAGCTCGCCCGGCGAACGGGCGGCGACCGACAGCTGCTGCCCGAGCATCCAGGCGGCCGTGGTGGCGCTCTGCCCGGCCGGCGGTACGAAGCCGTGGACGCGGCGTTCGCCGGCGGTGCCGGGCCGGGTGCCGTGGCCGATCAGCCAGGCCAGAAGCCGCGACTTGCCGCTCCCCGCGCCACCGGTGACCACGGCGAGCCCCGGGGCCAGGGGGTCGCCGAGCCAGGAGAGCAGGGCGGCCGCGGCGGGCTCGCGCCCGGACGCGGGCCGGGACCAGTGCGGGGCGGGACCGGCGGTCATGAACTCTGCCGCGCGGCGTAGGCGATGAGTTCCTTGAGCCCTTCCTCCCGGGACTCCGCGGTCTCGCCGTAGTCGAAGCTGTGCGTGAACTCGGCCTCCGGCAGCACGGCTTGGAGCCAGGCGGCGCAGTAGTGGCCCGGCATCATGCACGGCTGGAGTTCGCAGTACACGCGCCGCACCTGCCCCGGCTCCACACCGGCGGCGGAGAGCTGTCGCCACAACTGTTCCTCGGGATGCGGCAGTCCGGGCCCGGCCTGGGCGGTGACGATCTGCTTCGCCCCGTCCCCGTCGACGTACTCGAAGGCCGACGAGAAGGGGAAGTTGAGCGTGTGGCGGATGTCGTCCAGCACCCGGGACCACCAGTTCTCCCGGCCGGCGACGGCCTCCGGGTCGATGCGCCGGATCTCCCGCACCAGCGCGGCGAACGCCTCGGCGGCCGACTGGAGTCCGTCCGCGGCGGCGATCACCGGCAGCGCGCGGTCCAGGGCGGCGGCGCAGTGGGTGAACGCGGCGACGTCCGAACCGGCGAACAGCGCCGGCTCACCGCGCCCGAGAAACACCGCCACCACGGACCCGTCGCCCCGCACACACAGCTGCGCCAGCCGGTCCGTACCGATCCGCACCCACTCCGCCCAGTCCCCCTGCAGCGCCACGCCGCGGTGACCGGTGTACATCCCCAGCGTGGGCCCGTCGGTGTCGTCCGCCGCGACGAAATACGGCCCGACGTGCAACGGCACACCCACCTGCGCGAGATGGGCCCGCGCCGACCCCGGCACGCTCCCGTACGACGCGGGCACACTGATCCGCCGCAGCCCCTGCGGGCCGAACTGCGTGACGGCGGGGTCCGGGGGGAGCTCGGTCATCACAGACCTCTCGGGACGACGGGCATACGGGGTCCACCCTATGCGCTGAACCCCCGCCCGTCCGGCCCCCGAAGGCCGGCCCGGCCACTGCCCGGCGGGTTCTCGCGGCGAGGCGCGGCTGTCCTGGCGTCGCCTACAGCGCGGCCGCGCCGATGGCCACGGTGAGCGCGGCGACCGTGGTGCGGATCTCGTCCCCGAGCGCGGCGGCCATGCGCTGCCCCTCGGTGGTCGCGACGGGACGGTCCCCGGGTGCCTCCGTCCCGGTTGCCTCCGCCTCGGAGGCCTGCGGCAGGCCGGCCTGGAGTCCCGCGTGGTCCAGCAGGGTGACCAGCGCCGCCGCACGCTCGTCCGAGCCGTGCCCTTGGACCCGGACGGCCGCCAACCGCTCGCGCAGCGCCGCGAGTTCCGCCACCCCCGTGACCGGGTACGTCACGGATCCGAAGACGCCGAAGACCCGCCGCCTCCGCTCCCGCACCAGCCCCTTCCCCATCAGCCCCTCGTACGCCATGCCGAGCGCCTGCTCGCGCACGGCCAGCAGCCACTCCCGAGGCGTCCCCCCGGGGTGACTCCGCACGTGCTCGGCCACGGCCGCGGCCGCCGGATCCGCCGGCGCCGACGCCCCGGCGAGGACAAGCGCCCCGTCCCGCTCCACCAGCCCCCCGGAAAACCCCAGCTCCAGCAACGCCCCCGCCGAAACCGCCAGAGCCACCCGCAGCGGCCCCTCACGCGGGCCACCGCGGCGACGTCCTGTGGGCCAACAAACAACCCCCAGGCCGACGACCTGGGGGTTCACAGTGGAGCGGGTGACGAGAATCGAACTCGCGCTCTCAGCTTGGGAAGCTGATGTTCTACCATTAAACTACACCCGCGTAATACGGACATAGAGACTAAATCGCTGTCGATGTCCGAACGCTCGCTCACTGTACCCCATGCCCCACCCCAGGTGGAGAGCCCTCTTCGTGTCGGGTGTGCGTCGGGCGTACGGTGGGGCGGAGCGCCGTCTGGAGGGGCTTTCCGGGTATCCCGTAATGTGGCTTTTGTCGTCGGGGTTCATGGCCCGACGAGGCTCCTGGGGAAGGGACTTGAGGGACTTGATGGAACGCACCGTCGTCCGCTGCGTGGACGGCCACGTCTTCAGCACCACTTCGTTCCCGATGCAGCAGGCAGAGCGGCTCGGCCCCGGCCGGCTCGTGCGGTGCCCGCGGTGCGCCCGGCTCCGCAGCGTCGTACCGGTCACGCTCGAGAAGCGGTAGACGGAAGACACAGAGGTACTCGCGCGGTCATCCCCCGGCCCCCGGAGGGTGACCGCGTCGCGTAGCCGCCCGTACACGCCGCTCGCCGCGATTGTCCGCCCTCCGCGCCCCTTGCGTATCCTCGGGACGTGCTTCTCTCAGACAAGGACATCCGGGCCGAGATCGACGCCGGGCGGGTGCGGATCGATCCCTACGACGAATCCATGGTGCAGCCGTCCAGCATCGACGTGCGGCTGGACCGCTACTTCCGGGTGTTCGAGAACCACCGGTACCCCCACATCGACCCCTCCGTCGAGCAGGCCGACCTCACCCGGCTGGTGGAGCCCGAGGGCGACGAGCCCTTCATCCTGCACCCCGGTGAGTTCGTGCTGGCCAGCACGTACGAGGTCATCACGCTGCCCGACGACCTCGCCTCCCGCCTGGAGGGCAAGAGCTCGCTCGGCCGGCTCGGCCTGGTCACGCACTCCACCGCCGGGTTCATCGACCCCGGCTTCAGCGGACACGTGACCCTGGAGCTGTCCAACCTCGCCACCCTGCCGATCAAGCTCTGGCCCGGTATGAAGATCGGCCAGCTTTGCATGTTCCGGCTCAGCTCCCCCGCCGAGCACCCCTACGGCAGCGAGCGCTACGGCTCCCGGTACCAGGGCCAGCGCGGCCCGACCGCCTCGCGCTCCTACCTGAACTTCCACCGGACCCAGGTCTGAGGGACGCGATGAGCGACATACGGGAGAACCTGACCTACGAGCGCTTCGGCGAGGCCGTCCGCGAGCTGGCGCAGACCATCGCGGACGACGGCTACGAGCCGGACATCGTGCTGAGCATCGCCCGTGGCGGCGTCTTCGTGGCCGGCGGTCTCGCCTACGCCCTGGAGTGCAAGAACATCCATCTGGTCAACGTGGAGTTCTACACCGGCGTCGGCACCACGCTGGAGATGCCGGTCATGCTGGCGCCCGTCCCCAACGTCATCGACTTCTCCGACAAGAAGGTCCTGATCACCGACGACGTCGCCGACACCGGCAAGACGCTCAAGCTGGTGCGGGACTTCTGCCTGGAGACGGTCGCCGAGGTGCGCACCGCCGTCGTGTACGAGAAGTCGCACTCGCTGGTGAAGTGCGAGTACGTGTGGAAGCGCACGGACGCGTGGATCAACTTCCCGTGGAGCGTGCTGCCCCCCGTGCGCAGGCAGGGTGAGCCGGTGACGCCGTCCAAGGACGCCCTCTGATCCCGGCCGGATACCGTCGGCCGTCCGAGGACCGCGTCGCCCGCGTACGGCTCGGTCAGGCGCGGCGCACCTTCACGCCGTTCGCCTCGAAGTCGTAGACGTTGTTGTTGATGCGCAGACCGTCCACCGCGCCGGTCCACAGGTAGTCGCGGCCCTTGCCGACGGCCGCCGTGTAGATGAGCGGTGCGGCGCCGCCGTCGTTCAGCGAGGCCTTGACCTGCGCGAACGTGCAGGGCGCGGCCTGCGTGCAGGCGGTCTCGCCGCCGGTCAGGTACCAGGTGCCGGTGGTGGTGGCGTCGAGGTAGCCGCTCCAGCGGTCGGTCGTGGTGACCGGGCCCGGCACCCACACCAGCGTGGAGTAGGTGTCACCGGGGTGGGCGGCGACGTTCGGGTTGATCTCGAACTTGATGTTCGGCAGGTTCCGCGGGCCGCCGTACGACACGTTCTCGCCGGTCTGGAAGACGCGGAAGCCGACCTGGGTGAGGCCGAGCACCGGCTTGCCGTAGAAGTCGACCTCGTTGCCGAAGTCCACCTTCTCGCTGGGCGGGGTCAGCGAGGTGGAGTTGTCCGCCACCTCGATGCCGAGGCTGCCGGTGCCGAAGGGCGGACGGGCGGCGGCGCCGGTGACGCCGAACGACCCGTAGGGGCCCTCCCGCAGTGCGGCCACCGGCGAGCCGATGGTGTTGCGGGTGATGACACCCCAGTGGTCCGCGCTGCTTCCGCCCCCGGTACCGCCGGCGGCCGTGGCCGGTACCTGGAGGGCCGTGGCGGCGAGGGCGGACAGTGCGGCGATCGTGAGCGCCTTTGCGCGGCTCACGCCAAAGCGAGCTTTCACACTCACTCCCTGATTCGTCTCGAAGAAGAGGCACGCACCGGCTCCTCGGCCGGTGCGGCGTTCTCAACGTATCGGGAGATAAGCGGACATATATGATCTACATATGCCGTACGGGTGTATGCCGTACGGGTGTTTTCGAGCGCGTGTCCGCGTGTCGAACTAGAACGTGCCGAGCTTCACGATCGACAGCAGCGCGATGAGCTGGATCGCGGACGCGCCCAGCGCCTTCGGCCAGGGCAGGTCGTGCGAGCGGGACACCATCAGCGTCAGCAGGGCGCCCGCGCCGAGCCAGGTCGCCCAGCCGATCGCCTGGACGAAGCCCGCGTCGCCGCCCGCGAACATCGCGAAGACCAGCCGGGGCGCGTCCGTGAGCGACATGATCAGCATCGACAGGCCGACGGTCGGCTGCCAGTTGCCGTTGCCGCCGAGCTGACGGGCGAGCGTGTGGGTGACCACGCTCAGGACGAAGATGCTGAGCACCATCGCGACGGCGGTGACGAGCACGATCGGGATGGCGTTGGTCAGCGTCGCGCCGATGGCGTCCGCGCGGGCGGTGTCGAAGCCGAAGACCGCGAGCAGGCCGTAGAGGAAGGTGACGATGAGGGCGGGGCCCCACATCGTGTAGTCGCGCATGCGCAGGAAGGTCTGGTTCGGGGACAGGACGATCCCCTTCAGCAGCTCCTTCCAGTGCAGCGGCGGCCCGATCGGCCCGGCGGGCTCGGCGGCACCGGCGTGGTAGGTGTCGCCCTGGGTGTAACCGGCGGCGTCGTCGACCGAGAACGCCTGCGTGTGGCCCGGGTTGTCGGCCGCGTACGGGTCGTGCGGCGCGGGTCGGCCGGGGTGGCCGGGGTGGTGCCCCGGGTGGTGGCCGCCGTCGCCGAAGTACTCCGGGCCGTCGGCGGGCGGTCCCGGGTAGCCGTACGAGGGGCCGCCGGGGCCCGGCTGTCCCGGGCGGGGGTACGCCTGCTGCTGCGGGTACGCCGGGCCGCCCTGCGGGTAGCCCGGTCCCTGCTGTCCGTGGCGCGGGGCGGGTCCGCCGCCGTACGACGGGCCCTGCGGCGCCTGCTGTCCCTGCGGGGAGCGATTGTCGTGGTCCCCGCGTCCGATCCTGAATCCAGCCACCCGTCGAACGTACCTGGTCCGGGGCGGTCGCGGACCGGGCCCAGGGGGCTGGGCCCGGCATTGCGGCCATCCTGTGACATCCCCTAAGGGACCGTCAGGGACCCCTTAAGGGCCCAGCGGGAACCCCTTAAGGGGCCGCCCGCCTGGGAACCCCTTAAGGGCCCGCCCGCCTGGGAACCCCTTAAGGGCCCGCCCGCCGGGGTCAGCCGTGGGTCAGCCGTGGCTCAGCCGCCGAGAGCCGCGCCGAGGTGCGGGGCGCCCGCGGTGGCGACGCCGGTGACCGCGGGCCCGAAGGAGAGCGCGCCCGAGGTGACCGTGCCGGACGCCGAGCCGCGCAGCGACCAGACCGCGCCGTCGCCCGCGTTCTCACCGGGCGCCGCGACCGTCAGCTCGGCACGGTGGTCGCCGGAGTGGTCGGCGAGTACGACACGGGCGCCGAAACGGTCGCCCTTCTCCGACGTGCCCGGCACACCGGCGGTGTTCTGGCCGAACGACGCCGCCTTCCTGGTGGTCAGCCCCGAGGCGCTGCCGTACAGCACGGTGACCGCGCCGGCCCCCGCGTCCTCGCCGGGGGCGCCGACGGCCAGGTCCGGGAACCCGTCCCCGTCGACGTCGCCCAGGGAGACGCCGGCGCCGAACTCGTCGCCCGTCTCGGCCGCGCCCGGCACGCCCGGGGTGTCCTGGCCGAGCACCAGCGGCAGGCGCGTGGTGCTCTTGCCGTCCGGGCCGCCGTAGACGACGGTGACCTTGCCGCCCTTGGCCCCGGCCGGGTCGGCGGACGGCTCGGCGGGGCTGCCGACGACGACGTCGGCGTACCCGTCCCGGTCGATGTCGCCGGTCGCCGAGACGGTGCCGGCGGGCAGGTGCTGGAGCCAGTCCGAGTAGTTGCCGACGGCCGTGTCGGGGACCAGGTCGGTGATCGCGCGGCCCGTTCCCGGCTGCCTGCCGTGCGTCACCAGGCCGGTGGGCCGGGCGGCGGTGGCGTTCACCGAGGTCAGGGAGGTGGCGCCGTAGGCCAGGGAGTAGCCGCTGCCGAGCGTCGAGCCGGAGTCGCCGAGGCTCTGCCAGGCGCCGGACCGGGTGACCGGGCCGTTGACGAAGGTCAGGGAGACGGAGCCGGTGGAGCCGATCGCCACGTCGAGGTCGCCGTCATGGTCGAGGTCGGCCACGGCCAGCGCCTGCCCGTAGCGGTCCACGTCCCTGGGCCAGTGCTTGAGGACCTCGCGGCCCCCGGAGAGTCCGCTCTTGCCGCCCCACACGACGACGGCCATGCCGTCGTTGGTGTCGCCGTTCACGTCCTCGCCGGGCGCGCCGACCAGCAGATCGGCGTAGCCGTCCTGGTCCAGGTCGGCGCTCGCCACCGCGCTGCCGAAGGCGTCGCCGGCCTCGGTGGTGCCGGGTATGCCCGCGGTGTTCTGGGTGATCAGGGTGCGGGTGGCCGTCTTCAGCCCGGCGGAGCCGCCGTAGACGACCGAGACGGCGCCGGCCTTGGAGCGGCCGTTCACGGTGGCGTCGGGGGCGCCGACCGCGAGGTCCGCGCGGCCGTCGCCGTTGAAGTCGTACGGGGCGGCGGCCGCCGGGGCCGCGTGGGCGGGCGCGGTCGGCGCGAGCGGGGCGAGAAGCCCGGTGAGCGCGAGGGTGAGGGCGCGTCCGCGCATGGGGTGTCCTTGGGGAGAGCGGAGCGGGGTGCGGCTCACTGGGCGATCGCCCAGGCGAAGTTCCCGTTGCCCGCCACGGAGACGTCACGGGCGCCGATGAACTTGGCGGAGGTGGCGGTCAGACCGGCGGCGCCGCCGCGCAGGACCGTGACGGCGCCGTAGCCGTTCTCCCGGCCCGCGCCGGTCACCAGGTCGGCCTTGTGGTCCTTGTCGATGTCGACGAGACGGACCGACTGGCCGAAGCCGTCCCCGGTCTCCGAGCCGCCGGGCACGCCCTTGGTGTCCTGGGTCCAGGACTTGGCGCCCTTGGTGGTCAGGCCCGAGGCGGAGCCGAACAGCACGGTCACCGACCCGGCGTCCCGGAACGCGCCCAGGTCCTCGCCGGGCGCGCCCACGGCGACGTCCGCGTAGCCGTCGCCGTTGATGTCGCCCGTGCCGACCGAGGAGCCGAACAGGTCGTCGGTCTCGCCCGTGCCGGGCACGCCGGCGGTGTCCTGGTGGATCACGGTCGGGGTCTGCGCCGGGTCGGGGCCGTTCGGGCCGCCGTACCAGACGGTGATCTGGCCGCCCTTGTGGCCGGACTTCTTGGCCGAGGTGGGGTCGGAGGCGTCGCCGAGGACCACGTCGCCGTAGCCGTCGCCGTCGATGTCGGCCACCGAGCCGGTCGTGCCGTCCGCCTTCGGCAGGCGCTTCATGGCCTGCCTGGTGCCGTTCCAGGTGAAGTAGACGACGTCGCCGCCCTCGTCGCCGTCGACGAGGAAGGGGTAGAAGCGCTCGGCCGCGCCGTCGTGATCGAGGTCGCCCGCGAAGGTCGCGTCGGTGGTGCCCAGTTCGCCGACGCGGGTGTGGGCCGCCGGGGTTCCCGAGCGGGTGAACGGGCCCCGGTACAGGCGGGTGTGGGTCTGGCCGGTGAGGGTCAGGTCGAGTCTGCCGTCCCCGTCGAAGTCGGCGATCGCGATACCCCGGCCGAAGCCGCCCCACTCGGTCAGATCCGCCGGCTGCGGCACCGAGGCACCGCCGGACAGGCCGGACTTGCCGCCCCACAGGATGGTCGCGCTGCCCACCCCGTCCCGGTCGCCGATGCTCTCGCCCCCGGCGCCCACGACGAGGTCGGAGTACCCGTCGCCGTCCAGGTCGCCCGCGGCCAGGCTCGCGCCGAAGAGGTCGCCCGTCTCGGCGGTGCCGGGGACGCCGGCGGAGTTCTGGGTGATCAGGGTGCGCTTGGCGGCGGAGAGACCCGAGGAGGAGCCGTAGAGCACGACGACGGCACCGGCCACCTGGGCGTTGCCCACGTTGTGGCCGGAGGCGGACAGCGCGACGTCGAGGTACCCGTCACCGTTGAAGTCGCCGGACAGCCGGGACGGCGCGGCGGCGGCCGTGGTGGCGGGCAGGGCGGTGAGCAGGCCGGTGGTCAGGGTGGCGGCCAGGAGGAGGACGCGCTTGCGCAAGGCGGGGCTCCGAGCGGGAGTGGACCGGACCCGCACTGCTGCGCGCCCGGCCGGACGAGGTTCAGCCGGACGGCCCGCTGGGCGGCCCGCCGGTGATCAAGAGACCCGCCGTGAAAGGTAAAGGTTGTACGTGAGTTCGGTGTGAGCGCCGGCCGCCGCGGTGAAGCCGCGATGAAGGTGAACGGACCGCCCGTCGGACCGCCCGTCGGCGCGGGCGCGGTGGCCGCAGGTGTCGGGGGCGCATGGCCGGGGCGGCCGGGGCAGGATGGGGGCATGAGCGTAGTCAAGATCAATGTGCTGACCGTTCCCGCCGAGCAGCGGGAGGTGCTGGAGAAGCGGTTCGCCTCGCGGGCCCACACGGTGGAGAGCTCGGACGGGTTCGAGTGGTTCGAGCTGCTGCGGCCGGTCGAGGGGACCGACCAGTACCTCGTCTACACCCGCTGGCGCGACGACGCGGCCTTCCAGGCGTGGATGGAGGGTCCGATGAAGGCGGCCCACCAGGGGGCCGGCGGGGGCGGCGCCGCCGGTGGCGGCCAGGGTGGCGAGGGCGGCGGCCAGGGTGGTGAGGGCGGTGGGCAGCACCGGCCCGCCGCGTCCGGCTCGACCCTGTGGTCCTTCGAGGTGGTGCAGCAGGCGGCGCCGAAGGAGGCGTAGTCCTCCTCACCGCCGGTACGACGACGGCGCCCCCGGCCATCTGCGGGCCGGGGGCGCCGTGTCGTCGTGCCGGGGCTACTTCACCGGCTCGGGCTCCGGCTCGTTGGCGGGCTCGTCGTCCTCGGCCGGGTCCACCGGGGTCTTGACGGACTCCAGCAGCAGCTGGGCGACGTCCACGACCTTGATGGACTCCTTGGCCTTGCCCTCGTTCTTCTTGCCGTTGACGGAGTCGGTCAGCATGACCAGGCAGAACGGGCAGGCGGTGGAGACGATGTCCGGGTTGAGGGAGAGGGCCTCGTCGACGCGCTCGTTGTTGATGCGCTTGCCGATCCGCTCCTCCATCCACATCCGCGCACCGCCGGCGCCGCAGCAGAAGCCGCGCTCCTTGTGACGGTGCATCTCCTCGTTCCTGAGGCCCGGAACCTTGCCGATGATCTCGCGCGGGGGCGTGTAGATCTTGTTGTGCCGGCCCAGGTAGCAGGGGTCGTGGTACGTGATGATGCCCTCGACCGGGGTGACCGGGATCAGCTTGCCCTCGTCCACCAGGTGCTGGAGCAGCTGGGTGTGGTGGATGACCTCGTAGTCGCCGCCGAGCTGCGGGTACTCGTTGCCGAGCGTGTTGAGGCAGTGCGGGCAGGTGGCGACGATCTTCTTGGCGGACTTGGGCTTCGCCGACTCGGGGAGCACCTTGCCGTCGTCGTCCATCTCCTCGCCGAAGGCGGCGTTGAGGGACATGACGTTCTCCATGCCCAGCTCCTGGAACAGCGGCTCGTTGCCGAGACGCCGGGCGGAGTCACCGGTGCACTTCTCGTCGCCGCCCATGATGGCGAACTTGACGCCCGCGATGTGGAGCAGCTCCGCGAAGGCCTTGGTGGTCTTCTTGGCGCGGTCCTCCAGGGCGCCGGCGCAGCCGACCCAGTACAGGTACTCGACCTCGGACAGGTCCTCGATGTCCTTGCCGACGACCGGGACCTCGAAGTCCACCTCCTTGGTCCACTCCAGGCGCTGCTTCTTCGCCAGGCCCCAGGGGTTGCCCTTCTTCTCCAGGTTCTTGAGCATCGTGCCCGCCTCGGACGGGAACGCGGACTCGATCATCACCTGGTAGCGGCGCATGTCGACGATGTGGTCGACGTGCTCGATGTCGACGGGGCACTGCTCGACGCAGGCGCCGCAGGTGGTGCAGGACCACAGGACGTCGGGGTCGATGACGCCGTTCTCCTCGGCGGTGCCGATGAGCGGGCGCTCGGCCTCGGCGAGGGCGGCGGCGGGAACGTCCTTGAGCTGCTCCTCGCTCGCCTTCTCGTCGCCCTCCATGGTCTTGCCGCCGCCCGCGAGCAGGTACGGCGCCTTGGCGTGCGCGTGGTCGCGCAGCGACATGATGAGCAGCTTGGGGGAGAGCGGCTTGCCGGTGTTCCACGCGGGGCACTGCGACTGGCAGCGGCCGCACTCGGTGCAGGTGGAGAAGTCCAGCAGGCCCTTCCAGGAGAACTGCTCGACCTGGGAGACGCCGAAGACGTCGTCGTCACCGGGGTCGGTGAAGTCGATCGGCTCGCCGCCGGAGGTCATCGGCTGGAGCGCGCCGAGGGCGGTGCCGCCGGCGGCCTCGCGCTTGAACCAGATGTTCGGGAACGCGAGGAAGCGGTGCCAGGCGACGCCCATGTTGGTGTTGAGCGAGACGACGATCATCCAGACGAACGAGGTCCCGATCTTGATCGTGGCGACCAGGTAGACCAGGTTCTGCAGGGTGGTCACGCTCAGCGTCTTGAAGGCGAGGACCAGGGGGTACGACGCGAAGTACGCCGCCTCGTAGTGGTCGACGTGGTGCAGGGCGCCTTCGAGGCCGCGCAGGGTGTAGATCGCGAGGCCGATGGTGAGGATGACGTACTCGACGAAGTACGCCTGGCCGGACTTGGAGCCCGCGAAGCGGGACTTGCGGCCGGGGCGGCTCGGCAGGCTCAGCAGCCGGATGGCCATGAGCACCAGGATGCCCAGGGTCGTCATCACGCCGATGAACTCGATGTACAGCTCGAACGGCAGGAAGTCGCCGATCAGCGGCAGCGTCCAGTCGGCCTTGAAGAGCTGGCCGAAGGCCTGGGCGAGCGTGGGCGGCAGCGTCAGGAAGCCGACGGCCACGAACCAGTGGGCGATACCGACGATGCCCCACCGGTTCATCCGGGTGTGGCCGAGGAACTCCCGCACCAGGGTCACGCTGCGCTGGTACGGGTTGTCGGTCCGGGTACCGGCGGGCACGGGCTGGCCCAGCTTGAAGTACCGGACGAACTGACCGATGGCGCGGGCCAGCAGCGCGACGCCGATCACGGTCAGGACCAGCGACACGATGATCGCGGCGAGTTGCATGAGGGGCTCCTGAGGCGGCCTCGAAATTACTAAGCGGTAACTTATGCAGTCCGTCTGAGACTACCCCCATCTTCCGCCGCCACGCAGCCGCGCGCGGGGTGACGTGGATCGCTGAGGCTAGCCTTTCCCGGCCCGGGGGGTTCGGGGGGAGGGGGTGGAATTCTCCCACTTGGGCTCCGGGGGGCGGGGGTGCGGTACGGGGGTGCGGTACGGGGCTCTCGACGGGGCGGCGCCGCCAAGGGGGCGTTTCCCCCAGCGGGCCCCTGTCCCCCGGGTCGCTCACACCCTGCACGCGGCACCACCGCCACCGTTCCCCGGCCACTGGTACAGCCGAGTGACGCCCCGGGGGCACGCGCGACCCGGAGACAGGACCCGCACCGGACCGCTGCCCGGCGCACGGGGCCACCCGACGAGCTCCGCCCCAGGGCTCTCTCCCACGGGGCCTTCGGCCGGGGTGCGTTCCGGCTCCGGGTTCGCCCCGCGACCCTTCGCCGGCTCACGCCCCACCCCTTCAGCCATAGCCCGACCCGAACTCGGCCCGATCGGAGGCACCCCACCCTGCATAGGGGTACGCCCTCGGCAGGAGTCCGACGGCATCGCCGCAGTCCCTGAGTCACGAGGCCCGGCGCTGTGGAGGAGCTGCCCTCGACCTCGCGGAGTCGCAGCGGTCCCGCATAAGGCGCCAGCCCCCGCGCCCCGCCCAACGCGGCCCCCGCCGAGCCCCCGTACCCCGGCGTCGCTCCCGCCGGCCCGCAGCCCGTGTTCGCCCCCGTGTCCGCATCCCCCGGGGAACACGCTCGCCAACAGGCCCCCGCAGTGCCCCCTCAGCTGGGAAGATCGGCCCGACTTGCCCTGGCCCGGAGGGTGTTGCGTGTAGGGGCGGGATAAGAGTTGAGTCTGGGTCGCTCATGTCTGTTGACTCGGGGGAGTCGGAGTGACATGCTTGAGTCCGTTCCACTCAAGTCAGCTGGAGGAATCAACCATGGCACGTGCGGTCGGCATCGACCTGGGCACGACTAACTCCGTCGTCAGCGTTCTGGAGGGCGGCGAGCCCACCGTCATCACCAACGCCGAGGGTGCCCGGACCACGCCGTCCGTCGTCGCCTTCGCGAAGAACGGTGAGGTGCTCGTCGGCGAGGTCGCCAAGCGCCAGGCGGTCACGAACGTGGACCGGACCATCCGCTCGGTGAAGCGCCACATGGGCACCGACTGGAAGATCCAGCTGGACGGGAAGGACTTCAACCCCCAGCAGATCTCCGCCTTCATCCTGCAGAAGCTGAAGCGGGACGCCGAGGCCTACCTGGGCGAGAAGGTCACCGACGCGGTCATCACCGTCCCCGCGTACTTCAACGACTCCGAGCGTCAGGCGACGAAGGAGGCCGGCGAGATCGCGGGTCTGAACGTCCTGCGCATCGTCAACGAGCCGACCGCCGCCGCCCTGGCGTACGGCCTCGACAAGGACGACCAGACCATCCTCGTCTTCGACCTCGGTGGCGGCACCTTCGACGTGTCCCTCCTGGAGATCGGCGACGGCGTCGTCGAGGTGAAGGCCACCAACGGTGACAACCACCTCGGTGGTGACGACTGGGACCAGCGCGTCGTCGACTACCTGGTCCAGCAGTTCAAGTCCGGTCACGGCGTGGACCTCGCCAAGGACAAGATGGCCCTCCAGCGCCTCCGCGAGGCCGCCGAGAAGGCCAAGATCGAGCTGTCCTCGTCCTCCGAGACCTCGATCAACCTGCCCTACATCACGGCGTCCGCCGAGGGCCCGCTGCACCTGGACGAGAAGCTCACCCGCGCCCAGTTCCAGCAGCTGACCGCGGACCTCCTGGAGCGCTGCAAGACCCCGTTCTTCAACGTCATGAAGGACGCCGGCGTCTCCATCAACGAGATCGACCACGTCGTCCTCGTCGGTGGCTCCACCCGTATGCCCGCCGTCGCCGAGCTCGTCAAGGAGCTGACCGGCGGCAAGGACGCCAACAAGGGCGTGAACCCGGACGAGGTCGTCGCCATCGGCGCCGCGCTCCAGGCCGGTGTCCTCAAGGGCGAGGTCAAGGACGTCCTGCTCCTCGACGTCACCCCGCTGTCCCTCGGTATCGAGACCAAGGGCGGCATCATGACCAAGCTCATCGAGCGCAACACCACGATCCCGACCAAGCGGTCCGAGATCTTCACGACGGCCGAGGACAACCAGCCGTCCGTGCAGATCCAGGTCTACCAGGGCGAGCGCGAGATCGCGGCGTACAACAAGAAGCTCGGCATGTTCGAGCTGACCGGTCTGCCCCCGGCGCCCCGCGGCGTCCCGCAGATCGAGGTCGCCTTCGACATCGACGCCAACGGCATCATGCACGTGACCGCGAAGGACCTGGGCACGGGCAAGGAGCAGAAGATGACCGTCACCGGCGGCTCCTCGCTGCCGCGCGACGAGGTCGACCGCATGCGCCAGGAGGCCGAGCAGTACGCGGAGGAGGACCACCGCCGCCGCGAGGCCGCCGAGACCCGCAACCAGGGCGAGCAGCTCGTCTACCAGACCGAGAAGTTCCTCAAGGACAACGAGGACAAGGTCCCGGGCGAGATCAAGACCGAGGTCGAGGGTGCCATCGCCGAGCTGAAGGAGAAGCTCAAGGGCGAGGACAGCGCCGAGATCCGTACGGCCACCGAGAAGGTCGCCGCCGTCTCGCAGAAGCTCGGCCAGGCCATGTACGCCGACGCCCAGGGCGCCCAGGCCGCCGGCGGTGCCTCCGCCGGTGCCGGTGACGCCAAGGCCGACGACGACGTCGTGGACGCCGAGATCGTCGACGACGAGCGCAAGGACGGTGCCGCGTGACGGAGGAGACCCCGGGCTTCGAGGAGAAGCCCGACGTCCCCTCCGGCGCCACCCCCGACGACGCCGAGCCGAAGGCCGCCTCCTCCGAGGGGGCGGCCCCGGCCGGGGACGCTAGTGCGGACGCGGCCCTCGTGGCCCAGCTGGACCAGACGCGCACGGCGCTCGGTGAGCGCACGGCCGATCTCCAGCGCCTCCAGGCCGAGTTCCAGAACTACCGCCGCCGTGTCGAGCGCGACCGGGTCGCGGTCAAGGAGATCGCGGTCGCGAGCCTCCTGACCGAGCTCCTGCCCGTGCTGGACGACATCGGCCGCGCGCGGGAACACGGCGAACTGGTCGGCGGCTTCAAGTCGGTGGCCGAGTCGCTGGAGACCGTGGCGGCCAAGATGGGCCTGATGCAGTTCGGCAAGGAGGGCGAGCCCTTCGACCCGACCGTGCACGAGGCCCTGATGCACTCCTACGCGCCGGACGTCACCGAGACGACCTGCGTGGCGATCCTCCAGCCCGGGTATCGCATCGGCGAGCGCACCATCCGCCCCGCGCGGGTGGCCGTGGCCGAACCGCAGCCCGGCGCGCAGACCGTCAAGGCGGAGGACGCCGAGGAGAGCGCGGCGGACGACAAGGAGAACGGTGGCCCGGAGGAGGGCTGACGTAATCACGAAGGACAGGAAGGAGGGACGTCGGGGATGAGCACCAAGGACTTCATCGAGAAGGACTTCTACAAGGTCCTCGGCGTCCCCAAGGACGCCACCGAGGCGGAGATCAAGAAGGCGTACCGGAAGCTCGCCCGCGAGTTCCACCCGGACGCCAACAAGGGCAACGCCAAGGCCGAGGAGCGCTTCAAGGAGATCTCCGAGGCGAACGACGTCCTCGGCGACCCCAAGAAGCGCAAGGAGTACGACGAGGCCCGCGCCCTGTTCGGGGGCGGCGGCTTCCGCCCGGGTCCGGGTGGGGCCGGCGGCCAGTTCAACTTCGACCTCGGCGACCTCTTCGGGGGCGGCGCCCAGGGCGGCGGCGCGGGCCAGGGCGGCTTCGGCGGCGGCATCGGCGATGTCTTCGGCGGCCTGTTCAACCGGGGCGGCTCGACGGGTACGACCCGTACGCAGCCGCGCCGGGGCCAGGACGTCGACACCGAGGTGACCCTCAGCTTCACCGAGGCCATCGAGGGGGCGACGGTCCCGCTGCGGATGACCTCGCAGGCGCCCTGCAAGGCGTGCTCCGGCACCGGCGACAAGAACGGCACACCGCGCGTGTGCCCGACCTGCGTCGGCACCGGACAGGTCGCGCGGGGCTCCGGCGGCGGCTTCTCGCTCACCGACCCGTGCCCCGACTGCAAGGGCCGCGGCCTGATCGCGGAGCACCCCTGCCTGGAGTGCCACGGCAGCGGGCGCGCCCGTTCCTCGCGCACCATGCAGGTCCGCATCCCGGCCGGCGTCACCGACGGGCAGCGCATCCGGCTGCGCGGCAAGGGCGCTCCCGGCGAGCGCGGCGGTCCGGCCGGCGACCTGTACGTCACCGTGCACGTGGGCGACCACAAGGTCTTCGGCCGCAAGGGCGACAACCTCACGGTCACCGTCCCGGTGACGTTCGCGGAGGCGGCGCTCGGCGGCGAGGTGCGGGTGCCGACGCTGGGCGGTCCCGCCGTCACGCTGAAGCTGCCGCCGGGCACGCCCAACGGCCGCACCATGCGGGCGCGGGGCAAGGGCGCGGCGCGCAAGGACGGCACCCACGGCGATCTGCTGATCACCGTCGAGGTGAGTGTCCCCAAGGATCTCTCGGGGAAGGCTCGTGACGCGCTGGAGGCGTATCGCGAGGCGACCGCGGACGAGGACCCGCGGGCGGAGCTGTTCGAGGCCGCGAAGGGAGACTGAGCCCCCATGGACACACCCGGGCGTCGCCGCAACCCCTATGAACTGACCGAGGACACCCCGGTCTACGTCATCTCGGTGGCGGCGCAGCTCTCCGGTCTCCACCCGCAGACCCTGCGCCAGTACGACCGCCTCGGCCTGGTCTCCCCGGACCGCACGGCGGGCCGCGGCCGGCGCTACTCGGCCCGTGACATCGAACTGCTCCGCCAGGTGCAGCAGTTGTCGCAGGACGAGGGCATCAACCTGGCCGGCATCAAGCGCATCATCGAACTGGAGAACCAGGTCGCCGCGCTCCAGTCCCGCGTCGCGGAGCTGGAGTCGGCCCTGGACGGCGCGGCGGCCGCGATGCGCCAGCGCGAGGCCGCCGTCCACGCCTCCTACCGGCGCGACCTGGTGCCGTACCAGGAGGTGCAGCAGAGCAGCGCGTTGGTGGTCTGGCGGCCCAAGCGCCAGCAGTCCACCGACTGAGGCCCGCCGACCGAGGCCGGCCGGCAGCCGTGCCCGAAGGGGCCGGGTGGGATTCGTCCCCCCGGCCCCTTCGGCGTACCCGGTGCGTCAACTGACCACAGAGGGCGGTAAGTTGAGGCTGTTAAGCGGCATAGCACTGCATCTGGCCGATTTCGTTCGTTCAGGCGTGCGGAACTGATGGAGAGTGTGCGGCCGTGGGTCCCGATTCGGTGAAGAGCCGGTGACCAGGGTTTACAGGGAGTGGCATCCGGGTTCGCGATCTCTTCACGTGATCGACGCAGAGTGATGTTGCCATCTCGTTAAGTTGTATTGCTTGACGGCGGGTAGCGCATCCAAGTTGTCTTTTCAGACACCCGGGGCGGAAGCATCACCTCCGTGGCCCCCTCCTCTTGAACGCACCTGAAGTGAGCCCTCGCATGCGTCGTATCGCCATATCCGTGGCCGTATCCACGATGTCCCTCTCGCTCGCCGGCTGCGGCGTGCTGAACGCGGCGGGGGACGGCGCGAGCGCCAGCCCGACGATGGGTGACAACGTCACCGTCGGACTGCTGCTGCCGGAGAAGGCGAACACCCGCTACGACAAGTTCGACTACCCCATCATCCAGAAGAAGGTGGCCGAACTGACCAAGCGGAAGGGCAAGGTCGAGTACCAGAACGCCGACGCGAACGCCGCCAAGCAGGCCGACCAGATGCAGCGGATGATCGACGACAAGGTCAACATCATCCTGCTCGACGCGGTGGACGCGCACGCCATCGCCCCGCAGGTGAAGAAGGCCAAGGCGGCGGGCATCCCGGTCATCGCCTACGACCGCCTGGCCGAGGGCCCGATCGACGCGTACATCTCCTTCGACAACGAGCAGGTCGGCGAGGTGCAGGGCCGTACGCTCCTTGAGGCGCTGGGCCCGACCGCCAGCCTCTCCGACAAGATCGTCATGGTGAACGGCTCACTCACCGACCCCAACGCCAAGCAGTTCAAGGAGGGCGCGCTCTCCGAGCTGAACGGCAAGGTGACGATCGCGGACACCTCCGACACCAAGGAGTGGAACCCGGAGGTCGCCCAGGCCCACATGACCGAGGTCATCAACAAGGTCGGCAAGGCCAACATCGCCGCCGTCTACGCCGCCAACGACGGCATGGCGGGCGGTGTCATCAAGGCGCTCAAGGCCGCCGGCGTCACCAAGATGCCCCCCATCACCGGCCAGGACGCCGAACTCGACGCCGTGCAGCGCGTGCTGACCGGCGAGCAGTACATGAGCGTCTACAAGTCCTACCCGGACGAGGCCGAGGCCGCCGCGCAGATGGCCGTCTCCAAGGTCCAGGGCAAGGACATCCAGTTCGACGCCCTGACCCAGGACCACGTGGACAGCCCCACCAACAAGGACATCCCGGCGCAGCTCGTGCAGGTGAGCGCGCTGACCAAGAGCAAGATCAAGGGCACCGTCGTCGCCGACGGCATCTACTCGGTCGACGAGATCTGCACCGCCGCCTACAAGGCCGCCTGCGCCGCCGCCGGCCTCCACTGAGGCTGGCCGTCCGGGCTCCTCGACTCCCGTGCCGCGCAAGCCGGTTGACGCCCCCGCCGGCTTCGCGGGCCCGGTGTCCCAGGGCCCGGGCGATTCCGGGTCATACCCGTACTCCGCCGCCCGGGGCACGCGGAGAGCCGTGTTGCGGACCCGCACGGGGCCGCGCATAGTTGCGCTGCGGAAGTGGCAGCAACCGGGGGTGGAATGGTCGATGGCCGGGCACGCGACGGAGGAGCATCCCCACGGCGCCGACCGGCTGTGCGCGCCGGCGGACCGCGTGTACTCCCTCGCCCTGCGCCGGGGCCGGGTGCCGCGCGCGGAGGCCGGACCGGTCCCCTGTCTGCTGGACCTGGCCCTGCTGCACCCCGACCCCGACGACATGGACTGGCTGGTCCCCACCTCCCCGCAGGAGGTCATGTCCCGGCTGCTGCGCGAGCTGTACGACGACGTCACCGAGAGCCGGCGCCGGGTGGGCTCGGCGGTCACCGCCTTCGACCGGTACGCCGGGCTCGCCGGTGAACCGGCCGCAGGCACCGCGCCCGCCGAGGGCACCGCGATACGGGTCCTGGACGGACTCTCCCGCATCCAGGCCGCGATGGACGCGGCGACCGAGGCGTGCACCACGGAGGTGCTCACCGTGCAGCCGGGCGGCATCCGGCGCGAGGCCGAGCTGACCGAGGGGCTGCACCGGGCGCTGGAGCTGCGCGGCCGGGGCGTCAGGATGCGGGACCTCTACACGCACGTCGCCCGGCACGGGCAGGGGCTCATGACCTACCTGGAGCTGATGGGCGACGCGGTCGAGGCGCGCAGCCTGGACGAGGTGATCGACCGGCTCATCCTCTTCGACCGCACGGTGGCCTTCATTCCGGCCAACACCGACCGCACGATGGCGCTGGAGCTGCGGCACCCGGCGCTCGTGGCGTATCTGGTGACCGTCTTCGAGCGGCTGTGGCGGCTCGCGATCCCGCTGACCGCGCCGCTGCCCGACACCGGCATCGAGGGCATCTCCCACCGCGAGCGCTCGATCGCCGCGCTGCTCGCCGAGGGCCATCAGGACGCGGTGATCGCCGAGCGGCTCGGCATCAGCGTGCGCACCTGCCGCGCGCACATCGCCCGCCTCTCGGAGACGCTGGGCGCGACGAGCCGTACGCAGCTGGGGGTGCGGATCGCCCAGGCGGGCCTGGAGGGGCCTCCGCGCACCGCCGCGGCCGCGGGGCTGGACCGCGAGGTGTGAGGCGGGGGCGCGGGCGTTCGGCGGCCGTACGGGGGGTGCGGGGCGGGTCAGTCCCCCTGGCCCTCCTGCTTCAGGATGCCCGACTGGGCGATCAGGAAGCCGAGTTGGGCCCGGCTGCCGCTGCCGAGCGCCTGGGCGAGCTTGGCGATGTGGGCGCGGCAGGTGCGGACGTTCATGCCGAGGCGGCGCGCGATGGCCTCGTCGACATGGCCCTCCACCAGCAGCTTGGCGATGGAGTGCTGGATCTCGGTGATGCCGTCGGGGGCGGTCTCGTAGGGCGTGCCGGCGGTCAGCGGGACCGCGCGGTTCCACATGAACTCGAAGACCTTGATGAGGTAGAGGACCAGGCCGGGGTGGCGGACCTCGAGGGCGACCTGGCGGTCGTCGCGTATCGGGATGAAGGCGACCGTCTCGTCGCAGATGACGAGCCGCTCCACCAGTTCGTCGATCGTGCGGTACTCGACCTTCCCGGCTGCGAATCGGTCGACGTACGCGAGGCGTTCGGGGCTGTAGCGGGCCGTGTGCTGATACAGGGTGCGGATGCGCACACCACGTTCGATCAGGGTGCGGTCGCGCTCCAGGGCCTCGATGAGCCGGCGTTCGGGGTGCCGGGCGCTCGGCTGGACGGTCAGCATCTCGGTCCGGCACTGCTCGGTGGCCAGGTCGAGGGCCGCGTTGATGCGGTCCAGGCCCTCCAGGACGGTGATGGAGTGGGTGGGGGCCGCGTCCTGCGCGGTGAGCGCCATGAAGGGCTCGAACGCGTCCGCCAGCTCTATCGAGGTGCGTCTGCGCTCGGAGATCTCCCGCTCGATGGGGTTGAGCCGCTGGGCCAGGGCCACGGACGGGGCGACCGGGCGGAGCAGGCCGGGGTCGTCCAGGTCCGGGTGGAGCAGGGCGAATTCCATGAGGCAGGGCGCCTTCTCGGCGTCCGCGCGCGCGATGCGGCCGGTGCGGAGCGCGGTGGCGTACAGCCGCCTTCCCTCCTCGCACAGTTCAGTGAGCGCATGGGGATGTGTCGCATCTGCCGGATTTAGTGTCAAATCTCCACCCCCCAGGGTCCTGAACATGCAGGAACATGATGCACTGATTGTGTGGCGATGACGTGCCTGAATGAGCCATCGTCTTATCCGACGGGGGAGTGAGGGGACCTTCAAGTGAGGACGAAGCCGACTATGCGTAAGAGAATGCTTCGCTCGGTGTTTGTCGCCGTCTTCTCCGCCGTTGTGGCCTTCGGGACTCTGAGTGGCCTCTCCGCGGGGAAGAGTGACGGACGGGCGGACAGTGCCGCAACCGTTGCCGCGCCGGACGCGGCGAGTACGGGCGACGCCGGCCGGATGCGTCAGCTGAGCGACAGCGCCTGGTCCTGACATGACGACTCCGCCCGACGACCGTTCCTTCCGGCGCGAGATGGCCACGGCCTACCGGTCCGGCTGGCACTTCATCGACCTGGTCACCGCCCTCCCCCACAGCGGTGACTCGTTGATGGTGACGGTGTTCGGCGAACCGGTCGTCGTCACCCGCGACGAGGACGAGGACGTCCGCGCCTACCGGTGCCTGCGCAAACCGCGCGGGGCGCCGCAGCCGGTGCGGTGTGCCGTCCGCTACGGCATGATCTTCGTCAACCTGGACCAGCGCGACCACCGGCTGACCTCCCCGGAGGTCGCCGACCTGAGAACCATCTCGGCCACCCCCCGCAGTGCCTGACGCGATTCCCCCGTCGTAAAAGATCGCTCAGGCGCTTCCCCCCGCAGCGGCGTCACCGTGACCTGAACACGGTGACGCCGCTGCAGTTTCTCCACATATCCCGCCGTATGGGACCCGACCCTCAACTGGCCGAAACTGTTCATTCCCGGGTTTCGACGGGGTGTCGGGGCGCGGGATCTGCTGCCTGGGTACGGGCCGGGTTCTGCCGCCCGCCGCTCCCGGGCCGGGTGGCCTCCGCCGCCCGTCGCTCCCGGTGCCGTCGGCCGTCTTGCCCGCCGGGGCCGCGTCGGCCGTGGGCCGTGTGGAACTCCGGCACCTGTCTCGGCCCGCGAACCCCCGGAGGGGGCTGTCAGGCGTGGCCCAGGGTTCGGTCCACCTCGATTTCCAGGACCACTCGTGTCGGGTTTTCGCGGGGGACGCGGCCGTAGCGTTCGGCGTAGCGGTGGACGGCGTCGGCTACGCGGGCCGGGTCCGTCACCACGTGGGCGCGGCCTTCCAGGGTGGCCCAGCGGCGGCCGTCGACCTGGCAGACGGCGACGCGGGCGCCGGGAGTGCCGGCGGCGCGGATGTGGGCGGCCTTGGCGGTGGCGGCGTCGGTGATGACGCGGGCCAGGCGGGTGGTGGGGT
Organism: Streptomyces sp. NPDC005435; assembly: GCF_040703155.1. Lineage (NCBI taxonomy): Bacteria > Bacillati > Actinomycetota > Actinomycetes > Kitasatosporales > Streptomycetaceae > Streptomyces > Streptomyces sp. NPDC005435. The sequence continues at coordinate 250,746 of NZ_JBEXEQ010000001.1, read as the reverse complement.
CGTAGGTGACGCCCACCGGGACCACGTGGGGGCTGCCGTCGGGGCGGAGGGTCGTCAGGGTGCACAGGTGCCGCTCGCGCCAGAAGGCGAGGTACGGCTCGTCCGCGTTCACGGGGCTCATGGCCGAAACCTAGCCAACCTCAAACAACCTCCGCTTAATTGAGTGCACCACGCTCAAGTTTGTGTACACTGATGAAGTCATCAGTGGTGGACGTGCCGAGGAGGAGAACACGAACGTGGACGCCGAGCTGACCAACAGGAGCCGGGACGCGATCAACGCGGCCAGCCAGCGGGCCGTGACCGAGGGGAATCCGGATCTGACGCCCGCTCATCTGCTCCTCGCGCTGCTCGCGGGGCAAGGCCGGCGGCAGGACAGCGCGAACATCACCGACCTGCTCGCGGCCGTCGAAGCCGACCAGGCCGCCGTCCGCACGGGTGCCGAGCGCGTCGTCGCCGCCCTGCCCAGCGTGACCGGCTCCACCGTCGCCCCGCCGCAGCCCAGCCGGGACCTCCTCGCGGTCCTCGCGGACGCGGACGAGCGCGCGAAGGAGCTCGGTGACGAGTTCCTGTCCACCGAACATCTGCTGATCGCCATCGCCGCCAAGGGCGGCGCCGCCGCGGAGGTGCTCCAGAAGCAGGGCGCCACCGCGAAGAAGCTGCAAGAGGCCTTCCAGAAGGCCAGGGGAGGACGCCGCGTGACCACTGCCGACCCCGAGGGCCAGTACAAGGCCCTGGAGAAGTTCGGCACCGACTTCACCGCCGCCGCCCGCGAGGGTCGCCTGGACCCGGTCATCGGCCGGGACCACGAGATCCGCCGGGTTGTGCAGGTGCTGAGCCGTCGTACGAAGAACAACCCCGTCCTCATCGGCGAGCCGGGCGTCGGCAAGACCGCCGTGGTGGAGGGCCTCGCCCAGCGCATCGTCAAGGGCGACGTCCCCGAGTCCCTGAAGAACAAGCGCCTGGTCTCGCTCGACCTCGGCGCGATGGTCGCCGGCGCCAAGTACCGCGGCGAGTTCGAGGAGCGGCTCAAGGCCGTGCTCTCGGAGATCAAGGACTCCGACGGTCAGATCATCACCTTCATCGACGAGCTGCACACGGTCGTCGGCGCGGGCGCGGGCGGCGACTCCGCCATGGACGCGGGCAACATGCTCAAGCCGATGCTGGCCCGCGGCGAGCTGCGCATGGTCGGCGCGACCACGCTGGACGAGTACCGCGAGCGGATCGAGAAGGACCCCGCCCTGGAGCGCCGCTTCCAGCAGGTGCTGGTCGCGGAGCCCACCGTCGAGGACACCATCGCGATCCTGCGCGGCCTCAAGGGCCGTTACGAGGCGCACCACAAGGTGCAGATCGCGGACAGCGCGCTGGTGGCCGCCGCGACCCTCTCCGACCGGTACATCACCTCCCGCTTCCTGCCCGACAAGGCGATCGACCTCGTCGACGAGGCCGCGTCCCGGCTGCGCATGGAGATCGACTCCTCGCCCGTCGAGATCGACGAACTCCAGCGTTCCGTCGACCGGTTGAAGATGGAGGAGCTGGCGATCGGCAAGGAGACCGACCCCGCCTCCCGCGAGCGTCTGGAGCGGCTGCGCCGCGACCTCGCCGACAAGGAGGAGGAGCTGCGCCACCTCAACGCCCGCTGGGAGAAGGAGAAGCAGTCCCTCAACCGGGTCGGTGAGCTGAAGGAGCGCCTGGACGACCTGCGCGGCCAGGCCGAACGCGCCCAGCGCGACGGCGACTTCGACACCGCCGCCAAGCTGCTCTACGGCCAGATCCCGCAGCTGGAGAAGGAGCTGGAGGCCGCCTCGGAGGCCGAGGAGGAGGCCGCGAAGGACACCATGGTCAAGGAGGAGGTCGGCTCCGACGACATCGCGGACGTCGTCGCCGCCTGGACCGGCATCCCGGCGGGCCGCCTCATGGAGGGCGAGACGCAGAAGCTGCTGCGCATGGAGGACGAGCTGGGCAAGCGGCTCATCGGCCAGCGCGAGGCGGTGCAGGCCGTGTCCGACGCCGTACGCCGCTCGCGTGCGGGCATCGCGGACCCGGACCGTCCCACCGGCTCCTTCCTGTTCCTCGGCCCGACGGGTGTCGGCAAGACCGAACTCGCCAAGGCGCTCGCGGACTTCCTCTTCGACGACGAGCGGGCCATGGTCCGCATCGACATGTCGGAGTACAGCGAGAAGCACAGCGTGGCCCGCCTGGTCGGCGCGCCTCCCGGGTACGTGGGGTACGAGGAGGGCGGCCAGCTCACCGAGGCCGTCCGGCGCCGCCCGTACACCGTGGTGCTGCTGGACGAGGTGGAGAAGGCGCACCCCGAGGTCTTCGACATCCTGCTCCAGGTGCTGGACGACGGCCGCCTCACCGACGGCCAGGGCCGCACGGTCGACTTCCGCAACACCATCCTGGTGCTGACCTCCAACCTGGGCAGCCAGTACCTGGTCGACCCGGCGCTGGACGACGCGGACAAGCGGCAGCGCGTCCTCGACGTGGTCCGGGCCTCCTTCAAGCCGGAGTTCCTGAACCGGCTCGACGACCTGGTGGTGTTCTCCGCGCTGGACGAGCAGGAGCTCGCCCGGATCGCCCGCCTCCAGATCGACCGGCTCGCCAAGCGGCTCGCCGAGCGGCGCCTCACCCTGGACGTCACCCCCGACGCCCTGGCCTGGCTCGCGGAGGAGGGCAACGACCCGGCGTACGGCGCCCGCCCGCTGCGCCGCCTCGTCCAGACCGCCATCGGCGACCGCCTCGCCAAGGAGATCCTCTCCGGCGAGATCAAGGACGGCGACACGGTCCGCGTGGACCGCTTCGGCGACGAGCTGATCGTGGGGCCGGAGACGGCGAAGACGCTCTGACGGAGCCGTACGACCCCGTACGGACCTGTACGGCCCCGGTGGCCCGCCCCCTCACGGCAGGGGGCGGGCCACCGTCGTACCGGCTGCGGCCCGCGCCGCACTTGGCCGGCTGCGTGGACGGCTCCGGGGCATCGGGGCACGTGGCCTTCAGCCAGTTCCGCAGCTCCGCGCGCGACACCCGGAACCGGGCGTCGTACGCGGTGTACCGCCAGGCCAGGACCGTGCGGTGCGCGTCGCGGGCACCAGGGCGATCGCGGCCGGGTTCCGGCCGCTCACCACGACTCGGCGGTGCGGAAGAGGTCCCACGCCGTCCAGGCGGCCCAGAGGACGAACAGCAGACAGGCGGTCCACAGGGCCCACAGGACCCCGCGCCACGCTCTTGATGTGCGCATGACGGAATCATGGCGTACGGGTGCCGTCTGTACGGTGACTCCGTGTCCGCCGAGGGCTTACAGGGCGCGGCGGGGCTTGCCACGGACCTCCCCCTCTGGGGGAGGATGGCGGTATCCGTACGAAGGGAAAAACACGGTGAGCATCGACCCGTCCTCGATTCCGAATTTCGGGGGCCAGCCCGAACCGCAGCCCGAGGGACCTGTGGGCCCCGTCGTCCCGGATCAGGACCTTGTGAAGCAGCTCCTTGAGCAGATGGAGCTGAAGTACGTCGTGGACGAGGAGGGCGACCTCGCGGCTCCGTGGGAGCAGTTCCGCACGTACTTCATGTTCCGCGGTGAGGACGAGCAGGCGGTCTTCTCGGTACGGACCTTCTACGACCGTCCCCACAAGATCGACGAGAAGCCGCAGCTGCTCGAGACCGTCGACGAGTGGAACCGCCGCACCCTGTGGCCGAAGGTGTACACCCACACCCACGAGGACGGCACCGTCCGTCTCATCGGCGAGGCCCAGATGCTGGTCGGCACCGGTGTCGACCTCAACCACTTCGTCTCCTCCACGGTGAGCTGGGTGCGCGCCGCGATCGAGTTCGACAAGTGGATCGTGGAGCAGCTCGGCCTGGAGCAGGAGGTCGACGAGATCGACGGCGAGAAGCCGGGCGAGGACGAGGACTAGTCCTCGCCGGTCCGCACGCGGGCTTCGGCACGCGGGCTTCGAGGGGCCCGGGGTGGTTTTCTGCCGCCCCGGGCCCCTTCGCCGTATCCGCACCGCGCCGGCCCGCCCGGCCCGGTCTCACTCCGGCTCTGTCACGTACGCCGCGAACCGCGCGAGCACCGGACTCGTGTCCCTGGCGCGGTGGGCGAAGGAGACCGCGAAGCGGGGCGGGGCGTCGGTGAAGCGGCGGATCGTCACCTCGGGCGGGCACAGCTTGCGGGCCCTGCCGAGATCCATCACCGAGATGCCGGTGCCCGCGCGGACCGCGGCGACCACCTGCTCGAAGTCGGGCTCCTCGGCGACCAGCCGGGGCGCGTCACCGGGCCATACGTCGGCCACCAGCTCGTCGTGGAGCGCGGGACCCGCGTCCCGTGGCCACAGGACGACCGGCAGCCCGCGCAGATCGCGGCGGGTGAGCCCGGTCCGGGCGGCCAGCGGGTGACCGGCGGGCAGGATCACCGCCGCCTCCTCGTGTGCGACCACGTGCGCCGTGATGCCGGTCCGGCGGACGGTCCCGCGCACGAACGCCGCGTCCAGCTCGCCGTCCTGGAGCAGCCGCAGACACCACGACGACATGCCGGTGGTCGCGGACACCCGGACGCCCTCGTGGTCCTTGCGGAAGCGGCGGATCAGGTCCGTGACGTGGTCGTCGGCGCCCGAGCGCGAGTAGGCGAGGCGCAGCCGGCCGTGCGTGCCGTCGGCCACCGCCCTGACCCGGTCGGTGAGTTCGCCGGACGCCGACAGCAGGGCCTCCGCGCCCGCCAGCAGTTCCCGCCCGGCCGCCGTGAGCAGGACGCCCCGCGGGGTACGGTCCAGCAGCGGCACCTTCAGCTCCTGCTCCAGCACCTTGATCTGCTGGCTCAGTCCGGGCTGGGCGATGTTCAGCTCCGCCGCGGCCCGGCCGAAGTGCCGGTGCCGGGCCAGCACCACGAAGTACCTCAGACGCCGCAGCTCCATGCCGTCATCGTAGGAGGCGGGCCGGGGCGAAGGTCCGGCGAACCGGACGGACTTCATGGCCTGTACACACATCCGTACGGGCACATGCGCCGGCCCACCGGGACGCGCGCGGCCAGGGGCCGATAAACAGATCCGATCGGCCGCGAGAAAACCTCTATTGGACCCGGCGGGGCCCCTCCTCGCAGGCTTGGACACCATGAGCGAGCACGGGACGACCAGCAGTGACGTACGGCTCCGCCCCATGGGTCCGGCCGAGCGCGAGGCGTTCCTCGCCGGGGCGCGGGTGGCCGTGGTCAGCGTCGCGGACGAGGACGGACGGGCGCCGCTGTCCCTGCCCATGTGGTTCGGCTACGCGCCCGGCGGCGACCTCACCCTGATCACCGCGGCCGACAGCCGCAAGGCCCGACTGATCGAACGGCGGCGGCGGTTGTCCCTGTGCGTGCAGGACACCGAGCCACCGCGGACGTACGTCACCGTCGAGGGGCCCGTCGTCGAGTTCCGCGCGCCCGCCACCGAGGCGGAACGCCGGGCGCTGGCCCACCGGTACCTGGGGCCGGAGGCCGGCGACGCCTTCGTGGCCGCGAGCCCTGGGGCCACGGCGCGCTCGGTGCTCATTCGGGTGCGCCCTGAACGCTGGTTGTCGCGCGGCGCGTTCTGACCCGGGCCGGGAATGGCGCACGATGTCCGCCCGCGCCCGGCGTCCGCCCGTTCACGCGCCCACCCGCCCACCCCCCCACCCGCCCACATGTCCACGCCGCGCCCGTGTGCCGGCGTGCAGGAGGAGGCTGAGATGGCTCACCTCGTATGCGTCGAGACCACCGCGCTGGGCGTGCAGTCCATCGCCTACGCCAAGCGGCTGGGGCACGAAGTGTCCTTGCTGCGCTCGCCGTTGTACGACTTCATCACCCCGCCCGCCGAGCGGGCCCGCGCGCAGGAGCTGGCCGACCGGACGATCCACTCCGCCGATCTCCAGGACGTGGGGGAACTGCTGAGACTGCTGGACGGGCACGGGGTGCGGCCCGGTGACGTGGACGCCGTCCTGTCGACGCTCTCGCTGTGCGTCCTGCCCGCCGCCCGGCTCGCCGAACGGCTCGGGGCGCGCGGCACCCCGTACGCGGCGGTCGCCGCCGCCCGCGACAAGGGCCGCTGCCGGGAGATCCTGCGGGACACCGGCGTGCCGAGTCTGGGGTTCGCGGTGGTGTCCTCGCTGCCGGAGGCGCTGGAGGCGGCCGGTGCCCTCGGGTATCCGGTGGTGATCAAGCCGGTGTCCGGCGTCGGCAAGGCCGTCACCAGCATCGTCGGCGACGCGGACGGGACACGCGCCCACTTCGAGGACGCGGCCGAGGAGCTGCGGTCCATGGAGCCGGGTCTCGCCGGTGAACTCGACGAGCGGTACATCGTCGAGGAGTTGGCGGTCGGAGAGCTGTACTCGGTCGAAGTCGCCGCCGACGGCGAGCGGTTCACCCCGCTGGTAGCGGTGGGCCGCAAGACGGGCCGCGACAACCCGGTCCTGGAGCTGGGCTGCACGGTCCCGCCCGCCCTGCCGGCCGGCGAGGAGGCCCAACTCGGCGCGTACGCCGTCGAGGTGTGCCGGGCGCTCGGTCTCGACCTGGGCGTCTTCCATGTCGAAGTCATGCGTACGGAACGGGGGTTCCGGCTGGTGGAGGCCAACCCCCGGATATCCGGCGGGTCGTTGCCGGACTCGGTGCGCATGGCCACCGGCCGCAACATCTTCGAGATCCTGGTCGACCTGTTCCTCGGCGCGCCCGTGCCCGAGGGACCGCTGCCGTGGCGGCGCGCCGCCAGCCACACCTTCCTGGCCGCCGCCCGGGACACGGTCGTCCCCGAGGAGCTGCCGGCGGACTGGTTCGAGGAGTTCCGGCCGCGGCTGCACTCCGGCTGGAGCCGGGCCGAACCCGGCGCGCGGCTGCGGGAGATGAAGGGGAACTTCGACGTCTTCGGGATGATCAGAGTGGTGGGGGCGGACGCCGGAGCGGCCGACGCGGAGTGCGCGGCCGTACGGCGGGACATCGAGAAGCGGCTCGGCTTCCCGCTCACGGCCGTGGCCGGACAGCCGGCCGACGCGGCACCGGCCCGTGACGGCCGCTGACATGCCCGCCGCCGCCCGCCCCCTCGGCGTCCTGGTCCGCTATCTGCTGACCGCCTCCCTGGTCCGCACCGCGAGCGGCGGTGCGGCCGTCGGGCTGTTCACGCTGACGACGCGGACGGGCGGCCCCGGCGGTGCCGCCCTCGGCGGCCTGCTGGCCGCGCTGCTCACCGTCCCCTACGTCGCCGGGCCCTGGCTGGCCGGAGTGCTCGACCGGGCCCGCGACGGGCGCCGGGTACTGGCCCTGTCCTTCGCGGTGTTCGGCGCCGCCCTGCTCGCGGTCGCGCTGCTGCTCGGGCGGCTCCCCGTCGCGGCGGTCGCGGCGCTCGTCGTCGTCGCCGGGCTGTGCGGGCCGCTGGTCACCGGCGGTCTGAGCAGCAGGCTCGCCGCCCTGGACGGCCTGACCGACACCGCCCAGCGGCGGGCCGAGGGCTGGGACTCGGCGACGTACGGCATCGGCAACACGCTCGGCCCGGCGGCCGTCGGCGCCCTCGGCGCGGCGCTCGGGCCACGCGCCGGAGTGCTCTGTCTGGGCGCGGCGGCGGCCCTGGCCGCGCTCACCGTGCTGACCCTGCCCGGCACCGGCCCGCCCGCCCGCCCCCAGGCCGGGCCGCTGCGGGTGGCGCAGACGTTCCGGGTCATCGCCACCGTCGGCCGGCTGCGCCGGGTGATGGTGGCGATGGCGCTCACCGCGCTGGTCTCCGGGGGCATCACGGTCATCGCGACCACCCTCGGCCGGCAGCTCAGCGGCAGCGCCGACGCGGGTGCCGCCCTCGCCGCCGTGTACGGCTTCGGCTATCTCGCGGGCTCGGTACTGGTCGGCATGGCACCGCCGCGCGGCGAGCCGGAGCGGACGGTGACCGTGCTGCTCGCGGTGAGCGCCGCCGTCGTGGGCTGCTGCGCCCTGGCGCCGGACTACGCCCTGGCCGTGGTGGCCTTCGCCGCCGCCGGGGCGGTCAGCGCCCTGCTGTTCACGGCGACGCTCGCGGTGCGCTCCGTCTACGCCCCGCCCGCCGCCCGCGCCCAGGTGTACGTCTCCATGGGCGCCCTGAAGATGGCCGTCTCCTCGGCGGGCACAGCCCTCGCCGGCACCCTGATGCACACCGGCCCCCGCCTCCTGCTGACCACCGGAGCGGCCGTCACGGCACTCGCCCTGGCCGGTGTCCTGGGTGACCGCCGTCTCGTTTCAAGGCACACGGAACCGGAATCCGAAGGCATTTCATCGGCACGCAACAATGGCCGTCGATTTCATTCCGGAATTTCTTGACAGGGCGTTCCGGTCCTGCGAATAATCATTTCCATGCGACAGTACAGCGGTCGGCCGGGGATTGAATCAGCGGATTGTTCCATCCGCTGTCCCGGTTCCCCCTGTCGCGTTTCCCGCTGATCCCGCCCGGCCCTGGCGCACATCCGTGCGCCCCCGGCCCCGATGTGCCGCACCGTCGCGGCACAGGGCGGTTGACCTGCGCGTCATTCCGAGAGTTCGACTCTGAGCCCGCACCCGAGTCCCCGTCGGAGGACAGACATGGCACCCCTTGTCACACCCGCGGCCCACCCCGTCGACATCCCGTCGCCCCAGGCGGCGGCCCCCTCTCCCTGCGCCTGCCACGCGTTCGGTATACGCACCCGATTTTCTCTGCAAAAGCAGCGGAAAATCTATGAGAATCCGGCGGGTGCGGTCCGTGCGGTATTCGAGGACATTCTCGGCCAGTGCGCCGATACGGAGTTCGGCCGCGCGCACTCCCTGTCCCGCGTCCGCACCGCAGAGGACTGGCGGCGCGCGGTGCCGATCCAGCGGTACGAGGACGTGGAGCCGTACGTCCGCCGCGCCCGCGAGGGCCGCCTGGGGGTCCTCACCCGCAGCCACCCCTACGCGTACCTGAAGACATCCGGCTCCAGCGGCACCCCCAAGTACATCCCCACCACCCGGCACTGGCGCGACCGCTACCGGGGCCCGGCGCTCTACGCGCAGTGGGGGCTGTACTTCGAGGCGCTCGCCGAGGCCGACGCGCGGGCCGGCCTCGGCGCGTCCGCCGCCCACATCCCGCAGATCCTCGACCTTTCCTGGGAGCGCGTGCCGGGGCGTTCCGTCCCGGGCGACGACCGCCCCGCCTACAGCATCTCCAGCCGCCCCGCCGCCGTCAGCTCCCATGACTGGCTGCCGCCCTGGTACGACGAGCCGTGGTTCCTCGGCGACCGGGCCGAGGACTGGGACGCCGCGCTGTACCGCAAGCTGCGCCTGCTCGCGGGCGGTGACGTACGCGCCGTGGTCGCCCTCAACCCGTCCAAGCTCATCAGCCTGGCGCAGACGCTGGCCGCCTCGGGCGAACGGCTCGTGGCGGACGTCCGCGACGGCACCCTGAACGGCAGGCTGCACCCCGCGCTCTCCCCGGACCGGGAGACCGCGGGCCGGCTCGCGGCCGTACTGGAGGCGGGCGACGGCGGCATGACCCTCACCGGGCTGTGGCCGAACCTGTCGCTCGCCGTCTCCTGGAACTCCGCCTCCGCCGCCCTCTACCGGGACTGGCTGGAGGAGGTCCTGCCCGGGGTGGCCCGGCTGCCCTTCAGTACGACCGGCACCGAGGGCATCGTCACCCTGCCCGTCGACGGCCACCCCTCCGCCGGCCCGCTCGCCGTCGACCAGGGGCTGTACGAGTTCGTCCCGGCCGAGTCGGCCGGCGGCGCCTCGCTCGCCCCGGACACCCCGACCCTCGCCTACGACGAGCTGGACAGCGGCCGTGAGTACCGCTTGGTGATGAGCCAGGCCAACGGGCTGCTGCGGTACGACGTCGGTGACGTCTACCGGGTCGTCGGCCACTACGGTGCCACCCCCCGCCTGGAGTTCACCGGCCGGGCCGGGTTCCGTGCCTCCTTCACCGGGGAGAAGCTCACCGAGGCGCAGGTGCACCAGGCTGTGGTCGATTCGCTCCCCCAGCACCTGGGCGGCCGACCGCTGTTCACCTGTGTGCCGGTGTGGGGTGCCCCGCCGCGCTACCACGTCGTGGTGGAGGGCGCGGACGCGCTCGACGGACCCGCTCTGGACGCGTTCGCGCGGGACGTCGACACCGCCCTGCGCCGGATCAACATCGAGTACGACGAGAAGCGGGCCTCCCGGCGGCTCGGCCGGATCGAGGCCACCGCCGCCGAGTGGGGCGCCTTCGCCCGGACCGAGGAGCGGCTGCGCGCGCAGGGCACGTCGTCGAACCAGGTGAAGCACCACTGGCTGCAGCGGGACACGAGACTGCTGGACACCCTGCGGGAGAGGGACCTGCTGCGGGCGAGCACCGAACCGGCCCTGCTCGCCGGGGGAGGTGCCGTCCGATGACGACAGCCGCCGCCCCGAGCCGTACGACCGCGCGGCTCACCGCGTCCGACGGCACCGTCCTGAGCCTGCACAGCTGGGCGCCCGAACAGCCCGCCCGCGCTGCGGTGTTCTACGTCCACGGCATCCAGAGCCACGCCGGCTGGCTCTTCGAGACCGGCCCCGAACTGGCCGCCCGGGGTGTCGCCGTGCACGCCGCCGACCGGCGCGGCAGCGGTACCAGCGGCGGCCCGCGCGGCCATCTGCCCTCCGCCGAGCGGATACTCGACGACCTCGCCCAGACCCTCGCGGCGGCCCGCCGGCTCACCCCCGGCGTTCCGCTGACCGTCGTCGGCCAGAGTTTCGGCGGCAGCGTCCTGGCCGCCCTGGTCACCCGGGGACAGGTGCCGCTCGACGCCCGGCTGGTGTTCTGCGCCCCGGCACTCGGCCAGCAGCGGGCCCGGCACGGCGCCGGGGCGGGGCTCGCGACGCTGCGCGATGGCGGCGGCCTGGTCACCGTGCCCCTGTCGCTGGCCGATCCGGACTACACGGACGTGCGGACCTACCTGGACTTCATGGCCAACGACATCCTCATGATCCGCCAGGTGACCGCCTCCACCCGGTCGGTGATGGTCCGGCTGGAGGACGTCTACATGCGGGGCGGCACCTGGGGGGAACGGCCGGCTGCCTCCGTGCACTTCGTGCGCCCTGAACACGACGCGATCATCGACCTCGACATCTCCTGGCAGGTCCTGTCGGGTCTTACCCCGCACGCCACGGAGTTCGCCCTGCCGGGCTCCGGGCACTACGTGGAGTTCTCGGCGGCCCGTCACGCCTACTGGGAGTGGCTGGCGGCGACGGCCACGGCGCCCGGAGCCGGCTCATGACCGCGCGCGTCGCCCTGGACGTGTACACCACCCGTGTCCCCATGGCTCGCTCCTTCGCCCACGCCGCCCACGCCCGCCGCTGGTCGCAGTCGGTGCTGGTCCGCTGCACGGTCGGAGGCGTCACCGGCTGGGGCGAGGGAGCGCCCCGGGCGTACGTCACCGGCGAGACCCTCGAGAGCGTGACGCACGCGCTGCTGACCGCCCGGCTCCCCGACTGGGCCGAGGTGTTCGACGGCTCCTTCGCGGACGGCGTACGGGCCCTGGCCTCCCTCGGCCTGCCCGCCCTCCTCGGCGGTTCGGAAGCGCCCGCGCCGGCGGCCGCGGCAGCCCTGGAGACGGCCCTGCTCGACGCGCTGTGCCGGGCCCACGGCCGGGACATGGCCGAGGCGCTGGCCGTCGCCGCCACCCCCGGCGTACTGCGCGACGCACCGCGCGTGCGCACCTCTGCGCTGGTCCTCGACTCCAGCCGAACCCCGGGCGAGCTGCTCGGCGCCCTCCCGTCCGAGGCCCTTGCCCACCTGACCCACGTCAAGGTGAAGGCGTTGCCCGACCCGTGGCCGACCCGCGAACTCGTCGATGAGGTACGGGCGTTCGTGGACCCGCGCCGTACCACCGTGTCGGTGGACGCGAACGGCTGCTGGAGCCCGGCGGACGCCCTGCGCGCCGCCGCCCTCCTGGCGGACCGGACGGCCTGGCTGGAGGAGCCCACCCGCCCCCGCGACTGGGCCACCCTGGGCGCCGTCCAGCGCGACACCGGCTGCCCCGTGATGCTGGACGAGTCCGCCGTCACCCCGGCCGACCTCGACGCCGCCCGGGAGCACGCGGCCGCGACGTACGTCAACGTACGCGTCTCCAAGTGCGGCGGCCTGCTGCCGTCCCTGCGGCTGCTGGCGCACGCCCGTGCGCGCGGGCTGCGGTGCCAGCTCGGCGTGCAGGTCGCCGAGGTGGGCCCGCTGTGGGCCGCCGGACGGCTCCTCGCGGCCTGGTCCGACGACCTGGTCGCGGTCGAATCGGGCCGCCAGGACGAATGGTTCGCCCCGGACATCACCGAGCCCCCGTACGCCGTGGACCGGGTCCGCCACCGCGCCCCGCCGCTCGCAGGGCCCGGCCTCGGACTGGCCCCCGCCCCACGGCTGCCCCTCACGCACGCCGGCCGTGTTCCGGTGACCCCGACGACACCCGCTCTCACGACAAGGACGTCCGCATGACCACGGCTTCGACCGCCCCCGCCCCCCAGACCCTGATCTCCTCCCGCGTCGCCGCGCTCTCCGTCTCCTCGCCCTACGCCGTCCCCTCCCGCCGTCCCGGCCCCGACTTCGTCAACCTGGTCAGCGGCGCCCCCGCCGTCGAGGCCCTTCCGCTGGCCGAGATACGGGAGGTCACCCAGAGCCTGCTGGCGGGGTCCGACACCGGCGGCCCGGCGCTCGGCTACGGCCCCAACGCGGGCGACCCCGCGCTGCGGGAGCTGATCGCCGCCCGCGAGGGTGTGGACCCGGCGCGGGTGCTCATTACCAACGGCGGCCTGCACGGCACCGCCCTCGCGCTGCAGTCCGTGGCCGAACCCGGCGACGTCGTCGTGGTCGACGACCCGGTCTTCCCCGACACCATCCGCATCGTCGAGAACACCGGTGCCGACATCCATCCGGTGCCCGTCGGCCCGTATGGCATCGACGTCGACGTCCTGGAGGAGAGGCTGCGGGCCGGGCTGCGCCCCAAGGCCCTTTACACCGTGCCGGACTTCCACAACCCCGCCGGCGGGCTGCTGCCGTACGAGCGGCGGCTGCGGCTGGTCGAACTCGCCGAGCGGTACGGCTTCTTCGTCCTCGCGGACAACCCCTACCGGCACTTCGCGCACGACGGGAGCCACGAGCCCGACTTCCCGCTCGACAGCGACCGGGTCGTCGTCGCCCACACGTTCGCCAAGACGCTCGGTCCCGGACTGCGGCTCGGCTGGCTGATCGCCCCCGAGTGGCTGGCCCCGCACGTCATCAACCTGCGCCGGCGGCTGGACTTCCAGAGCTCGACCCTCTCGCAGGCCATCGCCCGCTCCCTGCTGGCCCGCGGCGACTGGTTCGACGGCCTCCTCGCGCGGGCCCGGGAGGGCTACCGGGAGCGGGCCCAACTCACCGTGCGCACCCTGCGCGAGGCCGGTGATCAGCTGGAGTTCGACGAACCGGCGGGCGGATTCTTCGTCTGGGCCCGGGTCAGGGGCGGTGTCCCGGCGGCCGAACTGCTCGCCGAGCGGGCGCGGGAGGCCGGGGTCGTCTACTCGGTCGGCACGTTCTACGACCCGCTGCAGCAGGGCCGGTACGCCGACCATCTGCGGCTCGCCTACTCGGCGGCCCGGCACGAGCACCTGACGGCCGGTCTGGAGCGGCTGTCCGCCGTCCTGCGGACCCTGCCGTGAGCGCCGCCCGGCTGCGCGTCGCGCTCGGCCAGCTCGGCGGCACGGCGGACCCGGAGGCCAATCTGGCGCTGGTGGAGAAGGAGGTGGGCCGCGCCGCGGAGGTTTCGGCCCGGCTCCTGGTGCTTCCGGAGGCCACGATGTGCCGCTTCGGCGTGCCGCTCGCCCCGGTCGCCGAGCCGCTGGACGGGCCCTGGGCGAGCCGGGTGCGCGCGCTCGCGGCCGGGGCGGGCCTGACCGTGGTGGCCGGCATGTTCCGGCCCGCCCCCGGCGGCCGGGTGTACAACACGGTGCTGGTGGCCGCCGAGGACGGCCGCCTGGCCCACTACGACAAGATCCACCTCTACGACGCCTTCGGGCACCGCGAGTCCGACACGGTCGCCCCCGGCGACCGGCCGCTGACCGTGGAGGTGGCCGGGGTCCGGATCGGCGTGGCGACCTGCTACGACATCCGCTTCCCCGGCCTGTTCACCGAGCTGGCCGCGCGGGGCGCCCAGGTGACCGTCGTCCCCGCCTCCTGGGGCGCCGGGCCCGGCAAGCGGGAGCAGTGGGAACTGCTGGCGCGCGCCCGCGCGCTGGACTCCACGGGCTTCGTCGTGGCCGTAGGCCAGGCCGCCCCGCCGGAGGCCGAGCCGTCCCCGGCCCCCACCGGCATCGGCGGCAGCCTGGCCGTCTCCCCACTGGGCGAGGTACTGACCCGGCTCGGCCCCGCCCCCACCTTTACGGTCGTGGACCTCGACCTGGGGGAGGTGACCCGGGCCCGGTCGGCCGTACCGGTCCTGGCGAACCGCCGCTGGTGAACCGGGCGCGGTGGGTGCCGTCCGGAGCGTGGCGTGGTCTGCCGGGCCTCCGGACGGCACCATCCAGGAGGCCAGGCGCCACCGTCCTACCGTTCCCCCCAGAGGCATTGAGGGCGGGGCCTCAGCCGTGCGGCCGCGCCGGCTTCAGCCCGCGGAAGGACCGGTCTCGCCCGGCTGCCTCCCCGGCTGCTCACGGGGGCTGAACACGGCCGCCTCGAAAGCAGCCAACGCCCCGACGGACGTCACGGGCAACTCGCGCAGGTGCCGGCGGATCGAGGCGAAGGACCCGATGAGTGCGGACCATGCCTCGTGGTCACCCGGCAGCGGCACCGCGATCTGCTGAAGACCGTCGATGTAGAGACGGCGACGCACCGCTCCGCGGCTCTTCCGCTCGATTTCCGCCCGTCCTTGCTCGCTCTTGAGATACATGAGCAGGTATTCGGCATCGAACGGTGCGTCCTCCGTGAGCCGGAAGACCGCATAGTCAGGGCTGACCCAGCCGGCCTCCTCCTCCCGGCGGCAGAGCGCGATCGAGCCGACGTTGGCACGCATGGGGTTGTAGACGAAATCGCCAGGCCGGAGCTCGCGGTAGCGACTGGTGTCGCTGGCGGTCTTGCCCTTGAAAGGTGCCAGGCCGCCGGTATTGCTCACACCCACGAAGCGGTCGGGTGTCCTACCGCCTGCTCGTGCGCCGGCCTCGACGACGAAGTTCCCGATCGGGATGGCCTCCTTGAGCGGATAGTTGTGCAGCTCGGCGTGTGTCTTGACGAGTGCTTCGGTCAGCTCGCTCAGGATGCCGAGCCGCGCCTGCAGCTCTTCCAGCTGCTCGCCTGCCGTCTCCGCACCCGTGACCTGCGCCGCGTTTGGCCAGGGGACGTCCAGGTCGAAGCCGCTCTCGACGAGCGTGTCGTAAGCGACCTCCCAGGAGTATTCGTCCGGCTCGCCCTTGATCAGCCATTGCTCGACGCCCTTGAGAATGTCTCGAGTCAGTGGATTGGTCTTGCTGTAGGAGCGCTTTCCCGGTGGAGACGGAACCTGGTAGTACCGAATGGTCTCGGTGCGCTCGTTCTTGCTGAAAAAGATGAGATTGGTGCGAATGTCTGCGGCGGTGGGGAAGACGCCTGTGGGCAGGCGCACAATGGCCGTCACATTGAACTCGTTGACCAGACGGCGGCGCACGGTTGAAAACGCGGTCTCGGTGCGGTAGAGAATGCCGTCGGGGAGGACGATCGCGGCCCGTCCGCCATCGCGCAGTTTGGCCATGCAATGCTGCAGGAAGAGCAACTCGGTGGCGGCGGACTTGCTCGGGAAGTTCTGTTGCACCTGGGGGTTCTCGGTGCCACCGAACGGCGGATTCGTTAGAATGACATGGAATTGGTCACTCGGGTTGACATTGCGGATGTCCTGTTCCAGAGTGTTCCGCCGGATGATCTGTGGATCCTCGACGCGGTGCAGGATCAGGTTCATGGTGCCGACGAGTGCGGCGATCTCGCCGGATTCCTGACCGTAGATCGTCCCCGAGTTGAACTGTTCACGCTGCTCCGTGGTCTTGGTCGACGGCTCAATATGCTCGGCGCTCGCGACCAGGAAGCCTGCCGAGCCGCAGCAGGGGTCGTAGATCTTCTCGCCGAGCTTCGGGTCGATGCAGCGCACCATGGTCTCGACGACCGGCCGCGGTGTGTAGAACTCACCGGACCAGCCGGCGTCGGCCGTCTGCGCCAGGAGCCATTCGTAGATGACGCTCATGGAGTGATGGTTTTCCAGAGCGTGGAAGTCGATCGAATCGACGATGGAGATGACTTCCCTGAGCGAGTAGCCCGACTTCATGACCGTTCGGACTTCGGCGAAGATCGCGGCGAAGCGCTCGGCCCGGGCGCTGCCGGACAATTTACGGAGGTAGGGCAGCAGATCGTTGGTGACGAAGTCGATGAGCCGGTCGCCGGTGAGCTTCGAGTTTCTGGCCCAGGTGCCCCAGCGGTACTCGTCCTTGATGAGCGGCTTGTAGACGGTGCCGTCGATCTTGGCGACCATCTCGTGATTCTCTTCAATCGAGTCGAAGACCTTCAGGAAGAGTAGCCAGGTGAGCTGCTCCAGGTACTTCAGGGCGTTTTTGGTGTTGTCGTCGGCTCGCATCTTGTCGGATGCTGCCTTGATCTTGGCCTGGAGTTCGGAGGTGCTCATGCGTTGCTTTCGGGCTTGAAGAGGGCGCGGGGGATGGCCCCGAGGAAGGAGGCAACCTTCTCTGGTCCGCCGAGGAGTGACGTCACCCCGAGTACGCCACCCCAGCGGGTCACGAACGGAGGCAGTTGGAAGAGCTCGCTACTGGAGATTTCCGCCACGCCCCCCAAACGGAATTTGTCCAGCACGGCCGAGAGAAAACCGTCGGGAAGCTCGGGGAACTCGGCAGCCAGCACCGGCTCGGCCGCGGTTGCGCGGGCGGACAGATTCACCGGTTCGAAGTCGAATCCGACGCGGGCCAGAAGGTCGAAGCCGTCGACATCGGCGCGTCCCAGCACCAGTGACAGCAGCTCGGAGGTGACCTGCCGCATGCCGAGGTATTCGCCGAGTTCGGCACGCTTGTTCTTGTCGACCCAGGTGTCCCGAAGCTCCCCGAGCGAGCCGACCCGCTCGAGGATTGAGGCTTTGGCTCGTTCGAGGTACTCGTTGCTGTGAATGACGTTGCCGTTGCCGAGGTCCAGCTCGACCTCTTCGGCGATCGCCACGTCGACGCCGGAGATCCTGAGCCGGTGATCGACCTGGGACGGCTTGCGGAGGGCGACTTCCAGCTCGCCGGCTTCCGCCTCTGTCGCGTCGACGCGCAGGTGCCGGCGTGTGTAGCCCCTGCTGGTCACGAAGACGTCGACGACTGTTCCCGGCAAATCCTCGATACGGAACGCACCGTTGTCGTCGGTCCGGGCCTCGGCGAGCAGGCGCCCGGTGAGGCGAACGGAGATCGAGGCATCGGCGATCAGTTCACCTGTCTCGTCGTCCGTGACGACCCCGGCCACGACCTGGTCACCTTCCACCGGGCCGGCGACGGGGGGCGCCGTGGGCAGATCCCAGGCGTCGAAGAGGCGGGTGGCGTTGGTGTAGTCGATGATCCGGAAGTACGTCTTGCCGGTGATCGGGTCGACTCGGCTTCCGCGCCCGATGATCTGCTTGAACAACGTGACCGAGCTGATCGGCCGCATGAAGACGATGTTGCGTACCGAGGGCGCGTTGACGCCGGTCGAGAGCAGGTCAACGGTGGTGACGACAATCGGTTCCCTGCTGGAGGCCAGCTGGAACTGCTCCAGGATGGCTCCGGCATCGCGTTCCTCGCTGACGATCCGGGCGGCGTAGAGATTCCTTCCGGTCTCTGATCCGAGCAGGTCCTGCATCTCGCGGCGCACCAGCTCCGCGTGTTCCATGGTGACGCAGAAGATGATGGTCTTGTCGAGGGCACCGTTCGTCCGCAGCACGCCGGCCAGGTGCCGGCACAGCAGACGGGTGCGGTCGGGGACCACAATGGCCCGCTCGAACTCGCGCATCTCATAGGTGTCCCGGGGCGTGGTGCCCTCGGGGACGATGAGCTCGGCACCGCGCTCGACCTCGTCCTGGATTACCAGACTTTCGTCGACGGTGGTCTTGACCCTGAGCACCTTGTAGGTCGCGAGGTAGCCGTCGTCGATGCCGCGACCGAGGGAGTACTCGAAGACGGGACGTGGGATTCCGCCCTCATCCAGGTTCTCGCCGGCGAAGAAGGCATAGGTGTCGATGGAGTCGTCCTGCTTCGGCGTAGCGGTCATGCCCAGATGGAAGGCGTCCGAGAAGTACTCCAAGATCGCCCCCCAGTCCCCGTAGCCGCTGCGGTGGCACTCGTCGACGATGACGACGTCGAAATAGTCCTTGGGGTAGCGCTCAAAGACCTTCCCACCGCCGGGGGCGTCCGCGTAGAGCGTCTGGTAGATGGCGAAGTGGACGTCACGGGCCAACGGGACGTCGGGGCCGGATACCACTCCGCGGCGCTCCCCCAGCCCGCCGAACTCGTTGTACGCCTGATCCCGCAGACTGACCCGGTCGGCGATGAACAGGATGCGCCGGGCGTATCCGGAGGCCAGCAGCTTGTAGGCGAAGTTGAAGGCGATGAATGTCTTGCCGGTGCCGGTGGCCAGCGAGAGCAGCGCGTGGCGGCGGCCCATGAGAACCTGCTCGATCGCGGCCGAGACCGCATGCTCTTGGTAGTAGCGCATGGCCGGTGCGCCGGGAAGTGCGAAGGCCGGCTGCAGGAGCGGATTCGGCACCTGGTCGCCGCCGCGCCCCGTGACCGTCGTGGTGCGCCAGGTCGCGCCGGACTCGAAGCGTAGGCGGAGTTCGTCAGGGGTCGGGAAAGCGCGGAGCTGTCGCACCTGTCCCGTGCGCAAGTCCTGCTCCACGATGCCGTGCCCGTTCGTCGAGTAGGCGAAGGGCGCCGCCAGATCGACGGCGTAGGCCAAGGCCTGCTGAAGGCCGGCGCCTTCGGCGTGAGATTCGTCCTTGGCCTCGACGACAGCGAGGATGCAGCCGCGCGGCTCGGTGCGCAGAACGTAGTCGACGAACTGCGGACTATCGCGAACAGTCTGATCACCGAGCAGCCGCAGCTTGCCCGGGCGGTACATGTACTCCTCGTCGACCAGCTCGTCCGCCCACCCTGCGGCCGCAAGAAGCGGGTCGATCAGCTGGAGGCGCGTCTCCTTCTCGTTCAGGCTCACCTGCTCAGTCTGGCAGCAGGGTCTGACACCGCAGCGAGAAACCGAATATGACGGATCACGGGACACGCGGTGGACGTCGACTGCCGCAGCCGTCCCCTGAGTGAGGGGACGGCGTGGCAGTGGGCGGCTGCGATTCCGGCACACCACCGTGAGCGATGGCGGGCCGGCGGGCGCCGGCAAGGCGTGAGGTCAGGGCGCCAGACGTCGAAGGCGGCTGGTGGCCTCGGTGAGTACCTCTTCCTTCTTGCAGAACGCGAAGCGGACGAAGGGGGCGCCGGCTTCGCGGTCGTCGTAGAAGACGGCGTTGGGGATGGCGACGACGCCCGCGCGTTCGGGGAGGGTGCGGCAGAAGGCGAAGCCGTCCTTTTCGCCGAGGGGGCGGATGTCGGCGGTGACGAAGTAGGTGCCGGCGGGGCGGTAGACGTCGAAGCCGGCTTCGGTGAGGCCGGTGGTGAGGAGGTCGCGGCGGGTGGCCATGGCGCGGCGGAAGCCGGCGTAGTACGACTCGGGGAACGCGAGGGCCTCGGCGACGGCGTACTGGAAGGGGCCCGCCGAGACGAAGGTGAGGTACTGCTTCGCCGAGCGGACCGCGCTCACCAGCTCGGGCGCGGCGGTCACCCAGCCGACCTTCCAGCCGGTGAAGGAGAACGTCTTGCCGGCCGAGCCGATGGTCACCGTGCGCTCGCGCATCCCGGGGAAGGTGGCCAGCGGGATGTGCTCGGCGTCGTCGAAGACCAGGTGCTCGTAGACCTCGTCGGTGACGACCAACAGGTCCCGCTCGACGGCCAGTTCGGCGATCGCGGCGAGTTCGGCGCGGGTGAGGACGGTGCCGGTGGGGTTGTGCGGGGTGTTGATCAGCAGCAGGCGGGTGCGGTCGGTGACGGCGGCGCGCAGCTCGTCGAGGTCGAGGGTGAAGCGGCCCGCGTCGGGGCGCAGCGTGACGGGCACGCGCCGTCCGCCGGCCATCGCGATGCTCGCGGCGTACGAGTCGTAGTACGGCTCCAGGGCCACGACCTCGTCGCCCGGTTCGAGGAGCGCCAGCAGGGTCGCGGCGATGGCCTCCGTGGCGCCGGCCGTGACCAGCACCTCGGTGTCGGGGTCGTACGCGAGGCCGTAGCGGCGCTGCTGGTGCGCGGTGATGGCGTTCCGCAGCTCGGGGACGCCCGGGCCCGGCGGGTACTGGTTCCCGCGCCCGTCCCGCAGCGCCCGTACCGCCGCCTCCCTGATCTCCTCGGGGCCGTCGGTGTCGGGGAAGCCCTGCCCGAGGTTGATCGAGCCGGTGGACACGGCGAGCGCCGACATCTCGGCGAAGATCGTCGTCCCGAACTCGGCGAGCCGGCGGTTGAGGTACGGACGTGCGCTGGAGGTCATGCGGGCCATCCTGCGCCCCGGCCGGGGGCTTCCTCAACCGAGGTGTCCGGCGGCCGCCTCGGACGGGGGTCTGTTCCGCCCGGAAATCGGCGCCATAAGTTCAAGGATCAAGCTTTTGTATTCCCTTGACCCGGGAGCTCAGGTCTGGCTCAAGTTTCCCAGACTTCCTTGACGGTCACTCCGGTATTCCGTGATTGTTATGGCCATGCCACCCCCGCCGGGGGTGAACAGGGAGGGAAACAACTGTGAATGCCGCGTTATCCCGTGCGTGCACGGCCGCCGTACTGACCGCTTTTCTCACCGTGGGTGCGGGAGGGGCGGGCACCGCTTTCGCGGACGACGTACCGGTGGTCGACGCCGACCAGGACGGGAACCCTATTCCCCAGGCGCCGGACGACGTCGATGTCGACTCCAGCCCTGTGCACACGGACGGCTGTCTGCCGGACCCGGGCTTCTCCTTCTCCAAGGTGAAGAGCACGTTCGTCGGAGACAAGAGCAAGACCGTCTACGGGGCGTCCGGTGTCACGCTCTCCGTCTCGGTGGCCAAGGGGCACACCTGGACCGGCACGGTGAGCTACGCGGTCAAGCTGAGCGCGTCGGTCCTCGTCGCCGCCGCCGAGGAGACCATCAGCGGCTCGATCTCGTACGCAAAGACCACCACGGTGACGCTCGGCGGCACCTGGAAGGTTCCGTCGAACCAGAAGGACGGCTGGCTCGCCCTCGGTTCGAAGGGCTACTCGTTCAACTGGGAGCGCGGCTCCTACAACGGCGGCTGCAAGTGGATCGTCTCGAACCACGGGACCGCCAGGCTTCCGGCGCTCTCGCCCTACATCGCCCACTCGTGAGCCGGGGACTATCTGATGAAGTCTCTTCTGCGGGTTGCCTGTCTCTCGGCGCTCGTGCTCGTGTCGGCCTGTTCCGGTGGCGGGGGTACCGCGAAGGGGACCGCCGCCGCTCCCTCCCCGGCGTCCACGCCGACCGGTCCGGCCCGGCTGCCGGATCCGGTCCAGTCGGCGCTCCCCGTCGGAACGAAGGTGCTGTACACGGGGTCCGGGCGCGGCGCCGGGGGCGTCACGCTTCCCGCGTCGGCGGGCGGCGCGTCGTCCGTCACCGTGATGTGGACGTGCGCGGGACCGGCCAGGTTCGGCATCGTCTCCGCCGGCAAGACGCTCGCGGCGTCCGAATGCGGTGACGGCAGCGGGGTCTTCACCGCCCGGATTCCGCACGCCCATTTGCGTGAAACGGCGTGGAAATTCACGGCGCCTAATTCGGTGATATGGCGGATGTCCGTCGTGCTGCCGGGCGGTAAATAGGGCGGGGAGTGCGCCGGTGTTCTGAGGGTGGGGGGAATTCCCTCTAACCGAGGCCGATGCGGCGCGAGTCGTCGGGAGGGGTCTCGCTGCCGCGTCCGCCCCGGGGAAACCCTCAGAAGTTGCTCAATTCTGCTTTGACCGTACGGCGGGCCGGGCATCCCCCGGTCACCGCGCCGTACGGTGCGGTGGCGAGGCGCCCACGGGGGGCCGCTTCGGGGGAACGAAAGGGGGATGACGCCATGGTGTTCGGCATCGTCCTGTTGGTGGCGCTGGTGATCGTCGTGACGGCCGCGGCGCGGGCGCGGGCCCGTGCCCGGCGCGGTCGGGGGAGGGTCTCGCTCGGCAAGGGACGCGGGAGGGTGGGATCGCGCTCGTCGTACCGCTCCTCGTCCTCCTCGTCCGACGGCGGAACGAGCTGGTGGGTGGCCGGCAACGACTCCGGCTCCTCGGGCGGCCACCACGGAGGCCACTCCTCCTGCGGCGGCGGCCACTCGTCGTGCGGCGGCCACTCCTCCTGCGGGGGCGGCTCGTCCTGCGGGGGTGGGTGCGGGGGCGGTAACTGAGAGGGGGCGGGCGCCTG